>CAYGAO010000164.1:0-6666 GCA_964347715.1 uncultured Acidobacteriota bacterium | reverse complement strand
CGCCCCGCATCCGCCCGGACGATGGGGTTCCCCATCTCTTCGCGGACGGATTCCCCTGCGGGGCGCCTTATCCACCGGCTGTTCAGGATCGCGCGAATGTCCTCCCCCTCCCGCAGCAGCCACGAGCCGGATCCAGCGCCGGCGCCGCTCCGACCCCGAAGTCGGATGGAGCCGGGCGAAGCCGCGGCCCAGGGGCGCGGGACGCTCCATCAGAGCTGGCGGAGCGACCTCCAGGGCGCCGCCCGCGCGTGGCGCCGGACGCTCCAGCCGCAGGCGGCGAGGAGCACCGGGCCGAGAAGCGCCGGCGACCCGACGAGGATCAGCCAGTCCCCGGTCTCCACCCAGGGAAGGTGGCTGGCGGCGAACCGCATCAGGAGCCAGCCGCCGGCGGAGCCGAGCGCCATCCCGGCGAGCGAGGAGGCGAGCGAGTTGCGGGAGACCTCCCACGCGATGTCCGCCGGCTCGGCCCCCACCGCCTGCCGGACGGCGATGGAGTAGCGCTCCCGCGCCGCCTGCTCGGCGATCCCCCACCACGCGGAAACGAAGGACAGACCGATGGCCACCGCCCCCAGCACGGCGATCAGGACGGCGGCCAGCGCACCGCTTCCGAGCAGTCGCAGACGCTGGCCGCGCACCGACTCCGACCGCAGCACCCGGAGCCGCGAGTCGGCCCCCGCCACGACCCGACCGAGACCCGCGAGCAGCTCGGGACTCGGGCGGCCGACGAGACGCGCGACGACCTCGACCGGACGATCGGGGAGGCCGGAACGCCGCGCGGCGCCGTAGGGAACATAGAGGGCGGGAGGCCCGACCCGGCCGGGGAACCGGAGCACATCCGCGGCCACCCCCACGACCCGGCGTTCGAACCCGCGGTCGTGGATCGTCTGGCCGAGCGGCTCGCCCTCGAGCGTGAGGGCGAGCGCCCGCGAAATCACCGCAACCCGTTCGCCGAAGACATCGTAGGGCAGGAATTCGCGGCCAGCGGACACCGGGAGACCGAGCAGCCCCAGGAACCCGGGGCTCACCCGGATGCGGTTTCGTTCCGTGCCGGGGCTGCCCCGGCGAAAGGTGACCGTCGGGTTCCCGTCGGGGAGGGCGTCGGCATATCCGGCGGCCTCGACGGCGGGCAGGCTTTCGAGACGACTCGCCACCTGTTTCAGCAGCTCGACTCGCTCGTCGCCGCCGGGCGGCGGGGCGCCCGCGCGAAAATCCACCGTCAGTTTCGCGAGCTGCGCCCCCGAGAAACTGCCCCGTCCGCTGGTGAGGCTCCACGCGCTCCCGCCGAGCGCGAAGGTCGCGATCAGCAGGACGGTGGCCGCCGCGACCCCGAACGCCAGCCAGCCCGACGCGAACCGGAATGCGGGGAGTGGTGAGATTCCGTACCCCGGTCCGAGGGGTCGGGCCGAGGAGCGGGCGATTCGGAGGAGCAGCGGCGCGCGCGCCGCTGCCGCCGCCACGAACGCGAGCGCGAGACAGGTTCCGACCGATCGGGCGGAGACCGTCCATTCCTCGGCGAAGGGGAGGGCGCCGGCGTACCGGCGGGCGAGCGCCAGGAAGGCCGCGGCGATCGGAGCTGCCAGCAGGGTGATCAGGAGCGCCTCCGAGAGCGCCTGGCCCGCTGCCGCAAGCCCTTCGTCGAGCCATCCGGCCCCGAGCGCTCGGCGAACCCCGGCGCGCCGGGCCGCGCCCTCGGAGTCGGCGAGGCGCAGCGCGCTCGCCGCGCCGGTGGCGACGACCAGAAGGAGCAGCGCGGAAAGGCCGAGGAGGTCGAGGATCGGACGGACGCCGGCGGTCATGCGGTCGGCGGCGAGCGTCAGGACCAGCCGTTCGCCGTCCGCGAGGGTCCCGGTGTTCCGCAGCAGCGAGGTCAACTCGTCCGCTGCGGCGGCGGCCGCCACCCCCGGCCGGAGTCGGCCCACGAGCGGCACGGCGGAAGCGCGGTTCTGCGCCGTCGGCGGGAGTTCCGGAAACGGAACCCACGCGAGGAAGTCGGGTTCCGGGAAGAAGAACCCCTCGGGCATCACCCCCGCCACCCGCACCGGCGCCCCGTTCCACCGGATGCGGTCGCCGGCGATGTCCGGCGACCGTCCGAGACGGGTCCACAGCCGGTGGGAGAGCAGGACCGCCGCGGGCGCTTCTCCCGGCGCCCGTTCGTGGTCCGCTGCGGAGAACGGCGTTCCGAGAGCGGGCCGAACCCCCAGGAGCTCGAGGAGCCCCTCCTGCACCCCGGCGACGCGCACCGAGGCGGCGCGGTCCGTTCCGAGGTGGGCGCGGCCCCCGGCCCAGCCGGCGAAACCGGAGGTCAACCGCCCCCGTTCCTCGAGCTCGGCGGCCTCGTGGATCGAGACCAGCCCGGCTGCCGGCGTGTCGCGCAGGGGGTGGTCGGGCCGGCGCCGCATTTCGAGATGCACGATCTCGCGCAGAGCCGGATACGGCGCCGGCCGATCCAGGACCACCGCTCGAATCTCCAGCACCGCCTGCGCGGTGGCGAGCGCGCCAGCGAGGACCGAGCAGACGACGAGCGCGCCCCATCCGTCGCGATACCGCGCGCGGGCCCCGGCGACGAGGGCGTGCAGCAACCTCGGCGACACGGGCCTTCAGCGGCCGGACCGGGAACGAACGCCGCTTCGACCGGCGACGGGGATCCGGCGGGACCCCTCGTCGCTACGGAGAACGGAACCCGACCCTGGCCGTCCCGGACGCCAGATGCACCAGAGCTCGCAGGTGGTGCGGCAGTCCGCTCCAATCGGGGTTACCGCCACACTCCGTGCAGCAGGCCTCCGTGTCCGTCGGCAGCGCCAGCGCCACCGCAGCGCCGAGAAGACCCGGGACGGCGCCTCCTCGCGTTGGACCACGGCCACGGAGCGTCGGGGCGGTGCAGGCGGGATCCGGGGGAGCAGCGCCGAGACTTCTCACGGCGAACCACCCGCCCGCGCCCGCGCCGCGGCGACTGCCGGCTGGAACAGCTCCGCCACCGGGTGTCTCACCTCAGCGTAGTCCCAGAGGTCCGGATGATCGTCCAGCAGGGCGCCGTTCTCGAAGAAGAGCCGCAGCGTCTCCAGGTCGTCGGTGAAAACGAACCGGTAGAGGAACCGAACCGGCGAGCGGTAGATCCCCTCGAGGTTGGGGTCCGCTCCCGCCCCGAAGAGCCGGCGCAGAAACTCTCGCCGCTCCTCTCCGAAGGGGCCGCGCTGGTCCTCGGGGATCTGAAGCCAGCCGGAGACGAGCTGTTCGAGGGCAGTGACCCGGTACGGCTCGTGTTGCGCGTTCACCTCGGCGCCCTGCTCCAACAGGTACGCGCCGACCGACAGGGCGCCGGCGCTGGCGGCGTGCATCAGGGGGGAGAACCCGCCACCGTCCGGCGCGCCTACGGAGGCGCCGGCATCGATCAGCGCTCGCACGACCTCCAGTTGGCCCTCCTTGGCCGCTTCGTGGACCGCGCCGCGCCCGTTCCGGGTCCGCGCGTCGGGCGACACCCCGTCCGCCAGCAATGCCTCGACCGCCTCCAGCCGACCCTCGCGAGCCGCCTCCATCAGCCGCCACTCCGGGCTCGGATCCGGTGGGAGGTCCGCATCGAAGTAATCGCCTCCGGCCGGAGGCGCTGGTACGGGAACCTGCTCGGCGACCTTCGAAGGATGCGCCCGGGGGGCCGACTGGATACGCCACACCGCGACGGCGACCAGCGCGCCGAACGCTGCGACCGCCAGGACGAGCGTCGTTCGCCGCATCGAGCCGCTCCGCATGGACCAGACCATGCCTCCAATATAACGTCCTGTGGATAAAGCGCCCCGCATGGGAATCCGCCCTCGAAGAGATCGGGAACCCCATCGTCCGGGCGGATGCGGGGCGCTTTCCCCACCGGGTGGCGGCCCGTATCGCGTGCGCGATCCGTTCCGCCCTCTTTCGCGGGGAGGGAGGACCCTCCCCGGCCCCGGCGGCGCTTCGCGCCGCGTCGGCGCACGAGCGACTTGCTCCCCAGCCTGTCAGCGTCCCCGGTCCGCCGGATCGTCGGCGAGCGCGACTCCCGCCTCGGCGAGCTGCGAAGGGGCCACCGTCGCGGGCGACCCGGTCATCAGATCGGTCGCGGAGGTGGTCTTCGGAAAGGCGATCACTTCGCGCAGGCTGGAACTCCCCGAGGCGAGCATCGCGATCCGGTCGAAGCCGAGCGCGATGCCGCCGTGCGGCGGAGTTCCGTACTCGAGCGCCTCGAGGAAGAACCCGAAACGCTGCGCCGCCTCCCCGGGCGGGATCGAGAGCGCCTCGAACACCCGCTGCTGCAGCGCCCGGTCGTGGATCCGGATGCTGCCGCCCCCGAGTTCGTACCCGTTGGCGATCACATCGTAGGCGAGCGAGCGAACCGAGAGCGGGTCCGACGCCAGGCGGTCCAGATCCTCGGGGTGCGGGCTCGTGAACGGGTGGTGGACCGAGGTGAGGCGCCCCTCCCGCTCCGAGTGGTCGAAGAGCGGGAAATCGGTCACCCAGGCCATCCGGAACGCCCCCTTCGGGGCCCACCCCTCGCTAGCGGCGAGCTGGCGCCGGAGCGCGCCCAGCACCCGGGAAGCATCTTCCGGATCGCCGGCGACGAGCAGGAGCAGGTCGGAGTTCCCCCCGCCGGCGGCTTCGAGGAGTGCGCGGAGGCGTTCCGCGCCGACCGTCTTGAGGAGCGGGGAGCGGACCGCGCCGTCCCGGAACGCCGCCCAGAGCAGCCCGCCGGCGCCCGCTGCGACCGCAGCCGCCTGGAGGGCGTCGAGCCGCTTTCGGGAGAAGCCGGCGCACCCGGGCGCGGCGATCCCGCGCACCGAAGCCGCGGCGTCGAGCACCGGGTGCCCGGTCCCCCGGGCGAGTTCGCCGAGGTCGTGGATCTCGGCGCCGTAACGGAGATCCGGCCGGTCCACCCCGTAGCGCGCGATCGCCTCGGCGTGCGTCAGCCGGGGAAACGGCGGCGCGACCTCGATCCCCACCGCGCCGAGGGCGCGGGCGAAGAGCCCCTCGGTGATCTCGATGACCTGATCCGGGTCGGCGAAGGACATCTCGAGGTCCACCTGGGTGAACTCGGGCTGCCGGTCGGCGCGGAGATCCTCGTCGCGGAAGCAGCGGACGATCTGGTAGTAGCGGTCCACCCCGCCGACCATGAGGAGCTGCTTGAAGAGCTGGGGCGACTGGGGGAGGGCGTAGAAGCTGCCGCGCTGGACCCGGGACGGGACCAGGTAGTCGCGGGCGCCCTCGGGAGTCGAACGGGTCAGGAACGGGGTCTCGACTTCGAGGAAGCCGTGGTCGTCGAGGTGGCCGCGGATCTCGGCGGCCAGCCGGCCGCGGGTTCGGAGGTTCCGCTGGAGCCTCCGGCTCCGGAGTTCGAGGTAGCGGTAGCGGAGCCGGAGCTCCTCGGCGACGCCGGTCGAATCCGTCGGCGAGAAGGGCGGGGTCCGCGACTCGCCGAGGACCCGGAGCGTCTCCGCCTCGACCTCGATGCGCCCGGTCCGGATCACCGGGTTGATCGTCTGCTCCGCTCGCGCGAGAACCACGCCCTCGACGGCGATGACCCACCACGCGCCGAGGCGCTTCGCTGCGGGCGCGGCCGCCGAGCCCGGCCGGACCACGATCTGGGTGACGCCGCGGTAGTCGAAGAGGTCGAGGAAGAGGAGGCCGCCGAGATCGCGGACGCGCTCCACCCACCCCATCAGGGTGACGCGCTGGCCCACCTCCTCGGGGCCGAGGGCGGCGCAGTGGTGCGTCGGGCGGCCCGGAGCGCTCATTCTCCCGCGCCGCTCCGGCCGTCGAGGTAACGCTGTTTGAGTGCCACATAGTTCGCCGCCGACACCGCCAGATGGGCGATCTCCCGGCCCGTCAGCGGGCGCGCAACCCGCGCCGGGACCCCCCGGACGAGCACTCGGGGAGGCACCGCGAGGCCCGGGGGGACGACCGCCCCCGCCGCGACCATCGCTTCCTCGCCGACCGAGACGCCGTCGAGGACCACCGAAGCCATCCCGATCAGCGAACGGCGCCCCAGACGGCAGCCGTGGAGAACCGCGCGGTGCCCCACGGTCACCTCCTCCTCGACCGTGGTGCTCTCGCCGCCGTCGTTCACATGCACGACGACCCCGTCTTGCAGGTTCGAGCGCGCTCCCACGCGGATGAAGTTCACATCGCCCCGCAGCACGGCGCCGAACCAGACGGAAACATCGCCGCCGAGCTCGACATCGCCGATGACCGCCGCGCCCGGAGCCACGAACGCCGAGGCAGGCACGCGGGGAGTCGAGCCGCCGAAGGAGAGGAGCATCGGAATCGAGTGGGGCGACGCGGCTCGCCGCCCTGCCGGGCGCCGTCGGGATCGGGGCGGCGGCGGGCCACGAGCGCCCCGGGGCCGGGCTCAACCGCGGCCGGTCCGCTCGAAGACGCCGGGAGTCGACGAGCGACGGCGCGCGGCGCGGAGCCTACCACCGGCAAGGCGACCCCCGGCGGCTGGCAGCCTGTGGACAAGAGCACCCCGCATGGGATCCGTCCTCGAAGAGATGGGGAACCCCGTCGTCCGGGCGGATGCGGGGCGCTTCAACAGATCCCGCTCTTTCTGTGAAACATCTACCCATCGCCGGGCCGATGCGGGGCGCTCCCCCCCGGATGGCGGCCCGAATCGCTTGCGCGATCCGTTCCGCCCTCTTTCGCGGGGAG
>CAYGAO010000163.1:0-6754 GCA_964347715.1 uncultured Acidobacteriota bacterium | reverse complement strand
GCCGCGGGCCTGGCTGCGCACCACGAACCGTTTCCCATCCTGCTCGATCACCCCCCTCGGACGAGGTGGCGCCATTCGACCCGGTCCGCGCCGTTCCCGGCTTCCTCGACTGGTCCCGCTTTCGTTCGGGTTCCGGGTCTCTTCGGCCTGGCGCACCTGCTCGGTGCTCGAGCTGGCGGTACCGCTCAGGGGCTCGCGCCGGGTTGCGGGTGGTCCCCGCCCTGGACTTTCCTCGCGGCTCGGCCCCGGCCGGGGCGCCGCCCGGAGTTCCGTTCCCCCGGGGCTCAGCCCGGGGTCGTGTCGGGGCTTCCCGCGAGGATGAAGCCCTCGCCCCGGCTCCCTTGCATCCGCACCGTGAGCGGCCACTCGAGGCGCAGGTGGCGGACCGGCCCGCTCTCGTGGGCCGCGGGCTGGGCGGCGAGCCAGTCCCAGTCGAGGTCGCCGTCCCCACGCTCGGGGTTCACCGTGAAGTAGCCGATCCCGTTCGAGACCAGGTTCTCGAAGAAGTGGGTCCCCTGCGAGGGGGTCACCACGAGGTCCCGGAAACCGGCCTCGACGATGACCTGCGCCCCGGTGACCTGGTCCCAGCTCACCGGGACCCCGAGGAAGCGGTCGCGCGATCCCCAGCGCCCGACTCCGATCAGCGCGTAGGGACGCCCGGCGCGCCCGAGCTCGGCGTTCAGCCGGCCGACCTCGCGCGCGACCTCTCGGGAGCGGAGGCGGTCGTACGCCCTCCGGTCCACGACCACGATGTCGAGCAGGCCCTCGATCCGGCCGTGGCCGAGCACGCGGGCGCTCCGGCAGACGACCGTGGCGCCTTCCTCGAGGGCCGTGTCGTCCCCGGCCGGTTCGCGGTTCGGCTGCAGCCGCCGCAGCTGGACGAAGCCGAACTCGCGCGGAGCGCCCCGGGGAACGGAGAGGCTCGCGGCGAACTCGAGCTCCACGGGAGCCCGACACGCCTCCTCGCCCAGGGCCAGCAGCTCCCGCAGGATCTCCCCGAGCGGGAAGATATCCGGCGTCTTCAGGAGCGGCGCGAGGGTCACGAGGCGCGTTCCGGGCCGGGAGATGCCGTCGCGGACGGCGTCGTCGTGCTGCGACCAGGTCGATCCCAGCAGGCCGAGGACGCCGTCGGCTTCGGCGTCCCGCAGCGAGGCGGTGACCAGCGGCGCGGCTCCGCCGGCGCGGGTTTGGCCGAGATCGAGCGCGAGGAAGTCTCGCTGGGCGTTCCGCGCGGTGTCCTCGACGGTGGCGAACCCGGTGGGGTGGAGCGGATAGCGCGGCGAGAAGCGGACCACCGGCCCTCCCGTGGTCACATGCTCCCCGAGCCCGAGCGCGACCGCGGCGATCCCGTCTCCCGCGCGAAGCGGCGGGATCGGGTAGAAGTTCTGCGAGCGGGCGGTCCCGGAGATGTCCGGGTAGAACCGCCACCCGTGGCGCACCCCGACGATTCGCTGCAGGATGACCGCCATCTTCTCCTCCTCGAGCCGGTAGGGCGTGCTCGCGAGGAAGTGCCGGACCCCGGGCAGGAAGAGCGAGGCGTAGATCTGCTGGATCGCGCGGGTGATCGCCGCGAGACGGTCCCGCGCCAGGCTCGCTCCGTTCGGGAGCAGCAGCGTCTCGTAAACCCCGCTGAACGGCTGGTAGGGAGAGTCCTCGAGGAGGCTGGAGGAACGAACCGCGAGCGGATAGCGGACCCGTGCCGCGAAGCGTTCGAGGTCGAGCGCCGCCTCGACCGGGAGCCGCGAGCGGGCGAAGCGCTCGCGCAGCTCCACCTCGCTCTCGCACTCGAGGGCGAACGGAAGGAGGTCGTTCTCCTCGAGGAACTGGTCGAAGACGCCGGTCGCGAGCACGACTGCCTGCGGAACCTGGATCAGCGTGCCCGGGTGCCGCTCGGCGATTCCCGACCGGTCGAGCACCGAGTTCGTGAAGGCGAGCCCGCGCGCCTTGCCTCCGACCGAGCCGCTCCCGATGCGGAGGAGCGCCGAGCCCGGTTCGAACCCGTCGCGGGAGAAGTCCGCGACCACCGCGCGGCTCCGCTCCCGGCGGCGCTCGCCGAGCTGGCGGGCGACATCGCGCCCGATGTGGTCGCCGGGTCCGTAGTCGCTGATCCGCACCTCCCGGAGCCGGCGCGCCAGCTCGAGTTCGCCACGCGCCCGCAGCCAGTGGGAGATGTCGTTGTTCCGCGCGTGGTTGACCAGCGATTCGCGCGGCGCCTCGGCGAGCGCCTGCTGGAACGAGTCCAGGTCGGCGGCGCGGGCGAACTCGGTCCCGTCGGGCATCCGGAAGACGAAGTCGCCGAAGTGGAAGCGTTCGCGCATCAGGTTCCGGATCTGCCGGAGCAGGTCGGGAGAGCCCTTCAGCAGGAAGTCGGCCCCGACGCGCCGGGCGAGCGCCTCGTTCTCCGGGCGGCGCGAGTGGAGGAGCACCGGGATGTCGGGGCGCATCTTCCGCATCTCGCCGACGAACCGCTCGCCGGCCTCGGGGTCGTTCCTGCCTCCTCTCGGATACTCGATGTCCGAGATCACCCCGAGGATCTCGTCGGGGTAGGAAGTGAAGAGATCCCAGGCTTCCTCGTAGTGGTCGCAGAGGAGGATCTTGGGGCGCCGTCGGATCCGGTGGAACTTGTCGGTCAGGCTGAGTCCCTCCGGGAGCAGCCGCCGGGTCTGCGCGAAGACCGCCTGGTAGATGACCGGGAGGAACGACGAGTAGTAGCGGATGCTGTCCTCGATCAGCAGGATCGCGGGGACGCCGCGCCGTCCGGTGTCGTGCGGCGCGTTCTCGCGGTCCTCGACCTGCTTCACGATCGCGAGGAAGATGCCCACATCCCCCTGCCAGACGAACGGCTTGCGGAGGCCGCTCGCCTCGTGTCCCCGGAGGGTCTCGCGCAAGGTCCGGGTGTCGTGGCCGAGGAGGGTGACCGGGGTGTCCGGGCCGTTCTCGCGGAGCCGCCGGGTGAAGGCGGCGATGTCCATGTCGCCGAGGTGCGGCGAGGCGATCACGAGCTGGAACCGGGACGGCCGCTCGCTCAGCCGGGCGAGCGCATCCTCCCCCGATTCGACCTGGGTCACGCTCGGGAGGATGCGGAGGTTCAGGTCGAGGAACGAGGAGAGCACCCGGTCGTCGAGCTGGCCGTCCTCGGCGAGGATGAACGAGTCGTAGTGACTCAGGACGAAGAGGACCTCGTGGACCTTGAAGCTCGCCAGGTCGGCGAAGGCCGGCGAGAGGGCTCCCCGAAGCGGCATCGGGCGAAGTCTGACACCGGCGCCCCGGAACGGTTCCGAACCCGGTTCCCCCGCGGAGAGATTCGGCGGGCCCGGCCCATCCCGAGCGGTCCCGAAACGCGGTTTGGCCCCTACAATTCGCCGCCGATCGCCCGGAGGGCCCCATGGAGTACACCGAGTCCATACTGAACCAGGTCGCGGCCCGGAACCCCGGCGAGCGCGAGTTCCTGCAGGCCGTCCGGGAAGTGGTCGAATCCGTCGCGGTCGTGCTCGAGCGGCATCCGGAGTACCGCTCCGCCCGCGTCCTCGAGCGGATCGTGGAACCCGAACGGGTCGTCAGCTTCCGGACGCCCTGGGTGGACGATGCCGGCGAGGTCCGGGTGAACCGCGGCTTCCGGATCGAGATGAACAGCGCGATCGGGCCCTACAAGGGCGGGCTGCGCTTCCACCCTTCGGTGAACGCCTCGATCCTGAAGTTCCTCGCCTTCGAACAGGTGTTCAAGAACTCCCTGACCACGCTGCCGCTCGGCGGGGGCAAGGGCGGCTCGGACTTCGATCCGAAGGGGAAGAGCGACGCCGAGGTGATGCGCTTCTGCCAGTCGTTCATGACCGAGCTGCATCGGCACATCGGCCCCTACACCGATGTTCCGGCGGGAGACATCGGCGTCGGCGGGCGCGAGATCGGCTTTCTCTTCGGGCAGTACAAGCGCCTCGCGAACGAGTTCACCGGCGTGCTCACCGGCAAGGGCCCGGGCTGGGGAGGCTCGCTGATCCGGCCCGAGGCGACCGGCTACGGCGCCGTCTATTTCGCCCAGGAGATGCTCTCGACGCGGGGCGACGAGCTCGCCGGGAAGACCTGCCTCGTCTCGGGGAGCGGGAATGTCGCCCAGTTCACCGTCGAGAAGCTGAACGATCTGGAGGCGAAGGCGGTCACCCTCTCCGATTCGAGCGGCTTCATCCACGACCCAGCCGGGATCGATGCGGAGAAGCTCGCCTGGATCATGGCGCTCAAGAACGAGCGGCGCGGACGGATCCGGGAGTACGCCGAGGCGTTTCCCGGAGTGAGTTACCACGACTCCGACCCCGGGGCCCAGGAGAATCCGCTCTGGGCGATCCCCGCGGAGTGCGCCTTCCCGAGCGCGACCGAGAACGAGATCAGCGACCGGGACGCCGGGAACCTGCTGCAGAACGGCTGCTTCGTGATCTCGGAGGGGGCCAACATGCCCTCGGCGCCGGGTGCGGTCCGGCGCTTCACCGAGGCCGGGATCCTCTACGGGCCCGGAAAGGCCGCGAACGCCGGCGGGGTCGCCGTCTCCGGCCTCGAGATGGCCCAGAACGTGGGCATGATCCAGTGGAAGCGGGAGGTCGTGGACCACCGGCTGAGCGACATCATGTGCGAGATCCACCTCGCCTGCGTCGAGGCCTCCGAGCGGTTCGACGCGCCGGGCAACTATGTCGTCGGCGCGAACATCGCTGGCTTCTTCAAGGTCGCCGACGCGATGCTCGATCAGGGAGTCGTCTGATCGCCCGGCGCCGCCGGATTCCCGTCCGGAGGCTTCCCCTCCCAGCGGGGGACCACCACCCCGAGCGAGATGATCATCTGGAGCGCCTGCTGCCGGGTCATCTGGAGCTCGATCACCTCCTCCTTCGGAAGCGTGATCACGACCCCCGAAGTCGGGTTCGGGGTCGTCGGGACGAAGACCGCCATGACCTCGTTGCCCGAGTTCCCCCGGTCCGGCGCGGCGGGCGGCGGGCGCCCTTCGCGCACCTGCGCCCGCACCCGGTGCTGGACCTCCCCGAGCCCGCCCGCCATCTGGAAGGCGATGCTGTAGAGCCCCCGCCGGGGATACTCGATCAGGACGACCTTCCCGAAGGCCTCGCTGCCCGCGAAGAGTGATTCGAGGAGCTGGCGCACGCCTGAATAGACCCACCGCGCCACCGGGATCCGGTTCAGCGGCCGCTCCACCACGACCCGGAGGATGAGCCGGGCGACCCCGAACCGCGACACCACCCAGCCGGTCGCGAACAGCACCACGACGACCATCGCGAGCGCGGTCAGGCGCGGTTCCCAGTCGAGCGAGGGGAAGAACCACGCCTCGACGAGCGTGTAGATGATCCGCCCCACGAGGACCACCGCGGCGAGCGGAATCCAGACCAGGAAGCCCCGGAGCAGGTAGCTCCGGAACCGCCTCCAGGGTCGGCTTCCGCCGCCTTCCGACATGCGCCGGGAAGTGTACGGCGGCGGACTGCGCGTACCATCCCTCGCCATGGAGATCCGGTTCGTCTGCCTTCCGGGGGACGGCATCGGCCCCGAGGTGGTCCGGGAGGCGGAGCGGGTCCTCCACGCGGTCGCCGAGCGCTTCGGACACCGGGTCGGGATCGCCCGCCACGACTTCGCCGGCTGTGCGTTCGAACGCTGCGGCGAGGCGTTTCCCGAGGAGACGCGCGCCGCCTGCGCCGGGGCGAGGGCGATCCTCCTCGGCGCCGTCGGCGACCCCCGCCACGACTCCCTCCCGGCGCGCGAGCGCCCCGAGCGCGCGCTCCTCGGGCTCCGCCGGATGCTCGGCGTCTGGGCGAACCTCCGACCGGTGCGCGTCCGAAGGGTGCTGCCGCATTCCCCCTTCCGTCCCGAAGCGATCGCCGGGGCCGACCTGCTGATCGTCCGCGAGCTCACCGGCGGCATCTACTACGGCGAGCCGCGCGGAATCTCGGGAACGGGACCCGCCCGGACCGGGGTGAACACGCTCCGCTACGAGGCCCGCGAGATCGAACGGATCGCCCGGGTGGCGTTCGCCGCGGCGCGACGCCGCCGGAAGGCGCTCCTGTCGGTGGACAAGGCGAATGTCCTCGAGTCCTCCGAACTCTGGCGGGAGGTGGTGGGCGCCCTCGCGGTCGAGTACCCGGAGGTCCGGCTCGACCACATGTACGTGGACCGGGCGGCGATGGAGATCGTGCGCGACCCCCGCCAGTTCGATGTGATCCTGGCCGGGAACATGTTCGGGGACATCCTGAGCGACGAGGCGTCGGTGCTCGCCGGCTCGCTCGGGCTCCTGCCGTCGGCGAGCCTCGGAGAGGGCGCCGGGCTCTACGAGCCGGTCCACGGCTCGGCCCCCGACATCGCCGGTCGCGGGGTTGCGAATCCCCTCGCCGCGATCTCCTCGGCGGCGATGATGCTCGAGCACTCGTTCGGGCTCACGACCGAGGCGAGCGCGATCGAGGCGGCGGTGGACGCCTGCCTCCGGGGAAGCGTGCTTCCCCCGGACCTCGGCGGGAACGCCGGGACGCGCGAGGTCGGGGACGCGGTGCTCGCCGCGCTCGCGGACCTGCCCCGGGCGCCCCGGCGCTGAGCGGCGCGGGACTCCGGCCTCGCCCGGGCGCCGAATCTCCCTTCGACGGGGCGCCGCATCCCTCTTCGTCGGGTCGCCGCATCCCCCTTCGTCGGGTCGCCACATCTCGTTTTCGTCGGGTCGTCGCATCTCGCTTTCGTCGGGTCGTCGCATCTCGCTTTCGTCGGGTCGCCGCATCTCGTTTTC
>CAYGAO010000162.1:0-6755 GCA_964347715.1 uncultured Acidobacteriota bacterium | reverse complement strand
CTCGTGTTCTGCATCATTCCGCCTACCTCCTGTAGAGCGTTTCGGGACAGGACCAGCGCCCGGGGAGGGCGGAGCGCCGTCTCATGTGGAGCATTCTATCGGCAGGGGGTCGAAGGCGTCGCTCCGGCCCGGGGCCGAACAACCGCGCAACGGGCGGCAAGTAACAGCGGAGTATATGCGAAGGGAAATCGAAGGGCAAGATCAAGTTCCCCGATCCGCGCGCTGGCGGCGGGATGAGCGACGCCGCGGACACCTGGGAGGATGGGAGGCACGGGAGGGGGGAAGCAGAGGGCCGACGGCGGGCCGGGAGGGATATCAGGCGTCGGCCGGGAGGCGAAGCGTGGCGGGAAGATGGGCTGGAGTCGGAGGTCGTCGGAGCCAGGGCGTGCGGATCCCGCCATGCGGGGCGGCGCGCACGCTCCCGGGCGTGGCTCAGCAGCGGCTCGGGAGCGCGTCGAGGCGGACCAGCGCCTTGCGGAACGCTTCCATCTCCGGTTCCGGGAGCACCAGTTCCACCCGGCGCCCAAGCCGGATCACCCCCGACGCCAGTTGGAAGAACTTCATCCGTGCCCGCCGGCCAGCCGCCCCCCCCCCGGGGCGCACCCCCGCAGCAGCGCCACCACATCGTTCGACTCGCCGCCCCCGCCACCGGCAGGTGTTCGCCCCGAAGTTCCCCGAATGGAGTGAGTGATCCGACGGCATCATCCCCCCGGCGACGGCGCTCTTCAGGGCTGGGGGAGAACGCCGGGACAGCGCCGCCCATGGGGGATCTGCTTCCGCCGATCGGGGCGCCGGTGGCCTCCGGGGCGCTCCGCGCCAGCCGGACGGTCCGGGAGCTGCCTCCCCGGCGGACTTCGAGCGAGCCACTTCCGGCCTCCCTGCGGCCCGCGCGGGGCGTACCGGAAGAAGGGCCCCGGAGTCCGAAGACCCCGGGGCCCCGCGAGCCGGATCAGATCAGGATCGCGCGGGTGCGCTAGTCGTTGATCTCGCAGCTGAGGAAGTCGAGCAGAATGTCGCCTGTCTCCTGGAGGGCCGTTCCGTCGAAGTAGCCGTTACCGTCGGCATCCCAGTCGCAGGTCAGGGACCAGGTCACCGTCTCTTCGCAACCGAGGCCCAGTCCTTCGTCGAAGGTAACCGCGATCTCGACCTCGACCCCCTCCGCATCGCACAGCGAACCGTCGCCGACCGGACCAGTCCCGTCAGCTTTCATCCGCGTCGCTGTCCCGCCATCGTCGGGGAAACACTTTACCGAGTCCGCGTCTCCCGCGAAGTTGTCGGCCTGGTCATCGCCATCCAGATCCACTTTCCCGAGGTCGCCGTACTTCGGATCCTTGTCACCATCGTGGAAGAGGTCTTCCGACAGGATGGACCACGGAGCAAAGGCAGAGGCGTCGCGGGAGGTGTAGAGATTCCGGCGACCGGCGTCCTCACCGTAGTGCAACCCGGTGACCCGCCGATCGTTCTCGTCCGGAAGTGCGCGCAAAAAGTCGAGGGCGACCTCGGGCACCCGGTAGGGCTCCTCAGAGAGAGAAAGGTCCACGGGGGTCCTGAAGCCCGCCAGCTCGGGGTCCCCCAGTCTTCCGACCTCTTCGGCGAAGAGCGCGCAGACATCCACCAGGCCCTCCGCCGAGACGGTGACCGAATCACAGGTCAGGTCCTCGAAGACTTCCCAATTGGCCGCGCCCCAACTGACGGCCGTTCCGGACCGGGTGAGCGTCACCGTGTAGTTCTCGAGGTAGTTGCTGGCCTCGTTGACCGAAACGCGGAAGCAGTTCTCGGGCTTCTGGATCCCCCCTGATCCATAAGCGGCGTCCGGGTCGTCTTCGCCCGGTTCGCACGGATCCAGGGTGTGCTCGTCCGGGTCGTCGCCGGTCCGGCTTCCCCAGATGGCGCCGATACCGACATTCGGGACCGGGAGGCTCTCCGCCTCGTCGTCCGTCGCTTCGCGCTTGGTCCCGTCCTCGACCCGGGCCACGACGACATCATGGGTCACCGTGAAGTCCGAATCCGAGGTGTAGGTCCAGCCGACATCGATACCGAAGTAGGGGGCGAACGACCCGATCTGGGCCGTGTAACTCGCGGCGTCATCCGTGTAGGTGTTGAAGTGGCTGGTCGGATCTTCCGCGTTCAACTCCTCCCGGACGAGAGCCGAGCCGGAAAAGGAGTTGACGACCTTGCCGACCGTCAGTTCGAGGTTCGGCTCCCAGGCGGCGCAGGCGGCGTCCGCGGAGAGCGAGATCGCCGGGGCTTCCGTCCCCTCGGCGCACAGGAACGGGCCGCAGGTCACATGGGCCACATCCCCGGTCGGCTCCATCTCCTGGCCGGCACCGATCGCCAGCCGCTCGACCCGGAAGGTGGCGCCATCCTCGATCACCGTGCTCTGGGCGACGCTCCAGTCCACGAAGGTGAACGGCGTGTTCTCGCCCTCGTCCACCCGCACGCCGACAGCGTCCTCGGCGAAGTTCATCGGCGTGATGATCGCCGCCGTGTCCGAAGTCACCACGATCTTCGAGTTCACGGTCGCCGTCGCCGTCTCCTTGTCGTCTTCGTCGTCGGCGACCAGGACCTCGGTCTCGCCCTCCGGCAGCGAGAAGGTCACCGCGGGCGGTTCCGGCTCGGGCTCGGGCTCGGGTTCCGGTTCGGGTTCCGGCTCGGGCTCGGGTTCCGGCTCGGGCTCGGGTTCCGGCACCGGGGCCGGTGGAGCGACCGGAGCCGGTGCCGGCGTTTCGTCGTCGCCACAGCCCGAGAGCACGAGACCGGCCCCCAGGAACATCGCAAGGAAGAGCGTCCGCCGGCGCGCGCGATCTTCCTTCCTCATGTTCTGCTTCATTACCACCTATCTCCTCCGGAGTGTCTCGGTACACGGCCAGCGCCCGTGGTGGGCGAAGCGCCGTCTCTACCGGAGTACTCTATCAGCAATGGGTCGAAGACATCGCTCCGGCCCGCGGCCGAACGAGCCACTTCGCCGGTGACGGCTGATCGAACGGCGAGATCGAGGGCCCGGCGCCGGCGCGGAACGGCGTCCGGTAGCAGGTCCCGGCGGGCGCGGGCGCCGGGGAAACAATGGTCGCGGCTCGGGAACGCCGCCCCCAGGCGCCTCCCCCGACAGGTCGCCTCCGACTTCGGGGCTGCGCGGGCGCCGGGAGATCCGGCGATCTCGCCGCGAGCTCCACGGGTCCACCGGACGGAATGCGGGCCGCTTTCCGGGGCCGGGAGCAGGAAGCGATGGTCCCGGCGCCGGGCGCCGGAGGAGATCGAGGGCCGCCTCGGGGCGGCAGGATTTGAACCTGCGACCCCCTGATCCCGAACCAGGTGCTCTGCCAGACTGAGCCACGCCCCGGCGGCGAGCATGGATTGTAGCCGGGAGTGGAAGGCTGGCGTCCGAGGAGGCGCCCCGGCGAGGGTCGGGGCCCCGGGAGAGGTCCGCACCCGACTTTCGGGGCGGCCGTTCGTCCGTTTCGGAGCACAATACCCGCGCGACGGCAGGGTGATGCGCGGCGGACCGAACGACCGGGAGCCCGGGCGGGGTGTGCGCCGGGCGGGAGGAGCGCGATGAGAGTCGCCGTCATCGGCGCCGGGCAGGTGGGGCTCGTGACCGGGCTCTGTCTCGCCGAGCTCGGGGCCGAGGTCCGGTGCGTGGATACGGACCGCTCGAAGGTGGAGATGCTGGCGAAGGGGGTGTCGCCGATCCACGAGCCGAAGGTTCCGGAGCTGCTGGCGAGCCATCTGGAGCGGGGCCGGATCCGGTTCTTCGGCGAGCCGGGGCCGGCAGTCCGGGGCGCCCGGGTCGTCTTCCTCTGCGTGAACACGCCGAACCGTCCCGACGGCGGCGCCGATCTCTCGCAGGTCTTCGGAGCGGCGGCGGACATCGCGCCGTTCCTCGAGGAAGGGGCGGTGATCACGGTGAAGTCCACGGTTCCGGTCGGAACCGGGAAGCGCGTGCTCGAGGCGCTCCGCCGGCTGCGGCCGGAGAGCGACTTCGAGATCGCCTCGAACCCGGAGTTCCTGAGCGCCGGTTCCGCCGTGGACGACTTCCTGCAGCCCGACCGGGTCGTGATCGGCGCGGACTCGGGGCGCGCGCGGGAGGCGCTTCGAGAGCTCTACCGGCCGCTCTCCGACCGGGGCGCGTCCGTCGTCGTGACGAGTCCCGAGACCTCGGAGCTCATCAAGGTGGCGGCGAACGCCTTCCTCGCGGCGAAGGTCGTCTTCATCAACGAGATGGCGGACCTGTGCGAGGAGACCGGGGCGGATGTGCGGCAACTGGTCCACGGGGTCGGGCTCGACCGGCGGATCGGGGTCTCCCACCTGCGGCCCGGGCCCGGCTACGGCGGGCTCTGTTTTCCGAAGGACACGGTGGCGCTCGCCCGGACGGCGCGTGACGCCGGGGCGCCGGTGCGGCTCGTGGAGGCGGCCGTGGAGGCGAACGAGCGGCGGAAGCTCCGGATGGTGGCTCGGGTCGAGGAGGCCTGCGGCGGCTCGGTCGCGGGCCGGGTGGTCGCCGTCCTCGGGGTCGCGTTCAAGGCCGGGACCGGGGACACCCGGAACAGCCCCGGCGTCGAGATCGCCATCGAGCTCGAGCGCCTCGGGGCGTCGGTGCGGGCGCACGACCCGGTCGCCGATCCCGAGGCGCGCGGCCTCGCCGGTCCCGGAGATGTGTTCGAGGCGGCGCGCGGCGCGGACGCGCTGGTGATCGCCACCGCGTGGGAGGAGTACCGGGATCTCGATCCGGAGCGGCTCCGGGAGGCGATGCGGGCGCCGGTGGTCCTCGACCTCCACAACCTGCTGGACGCCGAGGAGATGCTGGCGCGGGGGTTCGACTACCGCGGGATCGGGCTCGGGATGTTCACAGGATCCCCAGCCGGCGGAGACAGCGGATCACCTCGTCGGCGGCCGCCTCGGGCGGCTGTTCCGTCGCATCGAGGTGCAGTTCCGGGTTCTCGGGAGGCTCGTAGGGCGAATCCAGCCCGGTGAAGTTCGGGAACTCGCCGGCGCGGGCCTTCCGGTAGAGCCCCTTCGGATCGCGGCTCTCGCAGACGGAGAGCGGGGCGTCCACGAACACCTCGACGAACTCGCCCGCGCCGACCCGCCGGCGCGCCGCCCGGCGTCCGCCCCGGAAGGGCGAGATCGCCGCGACGAGGACGATCAGTCCCGCCTCGACGAAGAGCGCCGCGATCTCGCCGAGCCGGCGGACATTCTCGACCCGGTCGGCGGGGGTGAAGCCGAGGTCGCGGCCGAGGCCGCGCCGGAAGTTGTCGCCGTCGAGGAGGAAGGTGTGGCGCCCGAGCGCGTGGAGCTTCTTCTCGGTGAGATCGGCGATCGTGGATTTCCCCGAGGCGGAGAGCCCGGTGAACCAGACCACGGCGGGTCTCTGGCCCTTGAGGGCGGCGCGGGCGGTCTTGCCGACGGTCGTGGCCAGGAAGGAGAGGTTCTGGGCGCGGCGGAGCCCGTAGGCGACGGCGCCGGCGCCGACGGTGCGCTTGGAATAAGGATCTATGAGGAGGAAGGAGCCCGTGTCGGGATTTCGTCTCCCGGGGTCGAAGGCCAGCGGGCGGTCGAGGGCCAGGTGGACCTCGCCGATCTCGTTCTGTTCGAGGACCTTGCCGGCGCGCTTTCCGAGCGTGTCGACTTCGAGCACATGGCGGAGGCTGGTGATGGAGGCGCCGGCGGCGGCGGCGCCGAAGCGCGTCCAGTAGGAGCGGCCGGGGAGCATCGGCTCGGCGTCCATCCAGAGCAGGGTGGCGCGGAAGTGGCTGCTGGTCCCCGGGGGGGAGTCGGGGTCGCCGAGCAGGTCGCCGCGGCCGATGTCCGTCTCGCCCTCGAGCGTGAGCGTGACCGCCTGCCCCGCCCGGGCCTCCTCGAGGTCGCCGTCCCGGGTGACGATGCGGGCGATCCGGTCCCCGATCCCGGCGGGGGCGACGACAACCGGGTCGCCGGGGCGGATCCGGCCGGCGGCGATCGTTCCGGCGTAGCCCCGGAAGCGGCCCTTCCGGTTCACCCACTGGACCGGGAAACGGAAGGGTTCCGCGGCGCGGTTCCGGGCGCCGGCGAGGGTTTCGAGGCGGGCGAGGAGCGGGGGGCCCGCGTACCAGGGCATCCTGGGGGAGGTGGTGACGAGGTTTTCGCCGTGTAGCGCGGCCACCGGGACCCGGGCCCGGGTCTCGAGGCCGAGTTCGTCGGCGAGGACGCTCCATTCGGCGGAGAGAGCGCGGAAACTGGTCTCGTCCCGGCCGACGAGGTCCATCTTGTTCACCGCGAGGACGACCTCGCGGATTCCGAAGAGGGCGGCGGTTACGGCGTGGCGGCGGGTCTGGGTGCGGATGCCGCGTTCGGCGTCCACGACCATGACGGCGGCGTCGGACACGGAGGCCCCGGTGGCCATGTTCCGGGTGTACTGCTCGTGGCCGGGGGCGTCGGCGACCAGGAAGCGGCGGCGGCGGGTGGAGAAGTGGCGGTAGGCCACATCGATCGTGATGCCCTGCTCGCGCTCGGCCTGGAGGCCGTCGAGGAGGGCGGCGAAATCGGGGGTGCGGGCGCGTTCGTCGTCGGGGACGAGGCCGGCGTCGGTCAGGAGGCGGCCGATCAGGGTGGACTTGCCGTCGTCCACGGAGCCGCAGACGAGGAGGCGGAGGATCCCGGCCATCAGCAGCCTGTGGATAAAGCGCCCCGCATGGGAATCCGTCCTCGAAGAGATGGGGAACCCCATCGTCCGGGCGGATGCGGGGCGCTTTCCCCACCGGATGGCGGCCCGAATCGCT
>CAYGAO010000161.1:0-6798 GCA_964347715.1 uncultured Acidobacteriota bacterium | reverse complement strand
GGGGCGCTTCCCCCACGGTTGGGGGGCCCTATTGGGTGGGGCTAGCGGTTCGGCGTGTTTGGGGGGGGAGGGAGCACCCTCCCCGCACCCCTCCCGGCGGCGCTTCGCGCCGCGTCGGCGCGCGAGGAACTTTCTCCACCGCCTGTCATCCCTCCCGGGGCGCCGTCGTCCCCCGCTCACCCCCCTTCCGGCCTCTCCTCCCTCCGACGCCTGCTGCTTGGCCCATTCCCGCCACCAGCTCGCGGACCTCGGCCGAGCGCGCCGCGGCTTGCGCGAAGCGGGACGGCTCGGCGAAACTCCCCGTCGCCCCGCGCTCTCCGCCCACGACTCCTGCCCTTCCCGGTCCCCTCCCGATGACGACCTCCGGCCCGGGTTCCTGGAAGGACCGGCGCCCGCCGACCGTCGCCGCGCTCGCTCGCGCCGTCTCGCAGGACGGGGCCGCGCCCGACGGAGTGCCGGCGACGGTCCGCGGCTGGCTCGCCGGGCGACGGTCGTCCGGCAGGCTGCTCTTCCTGAACTTCCGCGACGGGTCGGGGTTCGCCCAGGTGGTCGTCGCCGAGCGCGCGGTCGCCGCCGGCGACTTCGAGGCGGCGCGAGGCTGCCCGCTCGAGAGCGCGGTCGAGATCTCGGGCGTCGCCCGCGCCG
Source organism: uncultured Acidobacteriota bacterium (assembly GCA_964347715.1). Taxonomy (GTDB): domain Bacteria; phylum Acidobacteriota; class Vicinamibacteria; order Marinacidobacterales; family Marinacidobacteraceae; genus CAYGAO01. Next base: position 6,153 of record CAYGAO010000161.1, on the reverse strand, counting down.
AGCGCCGGGCCCCCGGCGGGATGGAGATCCGGGCCTCGGGGTTCTCCGTCGTACACGCCGCCGAGCCCTACCCGATCACGCCGAAGGATCACGGGGCGTCGTTCCTCCTCGACCACCGGCACCTCTGGCTCCGCTCGAGGCGCCAGCACGCGCTGCTCCGGATCCGGGACGAGGTGCTCCACGCCTTCCGCGAATACCTCCGCGAGCAGGAGTTCGTCGCCGCCGACACCCCGATCTTCACCCCGAACGCCTGCGAGGGCACCACGACCCTCTTCGAGACCCGCTACTTCGACCGGAGCGCCTACCTGAGCCAGAGCGGCCAGCTCTACAACGAGGCGGTGGCGATGTCCGTCGGGCGCACCTACTGCCTCGGGCCCACCTTCCGGGCGGAGAAGTCGAAGACGCGCCGCCATCTGATCGAGTTCTGGATGCTCGAGCCCGAGGTGGCGTTCTGCGAGCTGGACGAGATCATCGGGCTCGCCGAGGGGCTCGTCTGCCACGCGGTCTCGAGGGTGCTCGAGAACCGGTCGGCGGAGCTCCGGACCCTGGGACGAGATCCGGGAGTGCTCGAGAAGATCCGGGCGCCGTTCCCCCGGATGACCTACGACGAGGCCGCCTCGCGGCTGGCCGCGAAGGGCGCCGGATTCGTCCCGGGGAGCGACTTCGGCGCCGCCGACGAGACGGCGCTCACCGAGGATCTCGATCGTCCGCTCGCCGTCACCCACTTTCCGGCCGAAATCAAGGCGTTCTACATGGAGCCCGACCCCGAGCGTCCGGATCGGGTGCTCTGCCTCGACCTCATCGCCCCCGAGGGTTTCGGGGAGATCGTCGGCGGCGGGCAGCGGATCCACGACCTCGAGCTGCTGCGCCGCCGGATCCGGGAGCACGACCTCCCCGAAGGAGCGTTCGAGTGGTATCTCGACCTGCGCCGCTTCGGAACCGCGCCCCACTCGGGCTTCGGGCTCGGGATCGAGCGTTTCGTGGCGTGGATGGCTGGGCTCTCCCACCTGCGGGAAGCGATTCCGTTCCCGCGGACCCTCTACCGGCTGTCGCCGTAGGCGGCCCGAATCGCTTGCGCGATCCGTTCCGCCGTCTTTCGCGGGGAGGGAGGACCCTCCCCGGCGGCGCTTCGCGCCGCGTCGGCGCGCGAGGGACTTTCTCCACAGCCTGACAGGCCGGCGCCCGGGCTCGGGCGCGGAACGGTCAGCGGGCGCCCTCGACCCACCGGGCGGTCGGAACCGGAACCCGACGGCTGTGGGATATACTCGCCGGTTCGGGCGCCGTCCCCGGGGCGGAGGGGCGGTTCCCGTTTCCAGGGCTCGTCGCGCTCGGGTGTGACGGGCCTTTTGTTCCTGTTCTCCGAGACCCGCGAGGCTCTGCACATTCCGCAAGACGACCCCCGAACGCTCCGTGACGGCGGGGTCGAGTGCGATCTCGCCCTGCGCCTCGACAGGCTGGCGCGGCGGGCGGCGGCGAGCGCTCAGGTTCATTTGGCATGGCTCGAGATCGAGGGGTCCGGACGAGGGAGGCGGGTGCGTGTCTTCATCGAAAGGCCCGACGCCCGGGTGGGAATCGCCGACTGCGAGCGGATGGACGAGCGGTTCTCGGCGCTCCTCGCCCTCGAGGACCCGATCCCGGGGTCCTGGACGCTCGAGGTGAGCACGCCGGGGCTCGACCGGCCCCTCCGCTCGCTCGAGGACTGCCGGCGGTTCTGCGGGCGGCGGGTCCGGGTGACCTACCGGACCGAAAAGCGGCGGAAGACCGGGACCGGGACGCTCCGGGCCGTGGAGGACGCCGCGGTGCGCCTCGCCAGCCCCGGCGGCGACCGGCGGATCCCGTGGAGCGCCGTGGTCGCCGCGCGCCTCGATCCGGATCTCGCAACCCTGTTTGGCGGAAGCCGGGGCAGCGCGGGGAGGGACCGGAGCTGATGGCGGCGATCGAGGAGCTGGCGACCGAGATGGACCGCGCCGAAGTCATCGCCAGCGTCGAGCACGCCGCCGGGCTCGCGGCTTCCGGGACCGCCGGGAAGACCCTCCGCGTCCGCCTCGATTCCGAAACCGGCGCGCTCCGGTGTTTCGCGATGAAGCGGGTCGCCGCCGAGGTGCTCGATCCGGAGTCCGAGATCGGGACGGATGCCGCCCCGGAGGGGACGACTCCCGGAGAATTGGTCGAGGTGCCCGCCCCCCTCGGCGTCTCGCGGCGGAGCGCCGCCCGCGCCGCCCGCGACGTGCTCGAGGCGCGCGTCGGCGCTGCCCGGCGCCTCGCCCGCGCCGCCCGCTACCGCGACCGCATCGGGAAGCTTGAGACCGGGGTCGTGGCCCGGCGCGAGGGGGAGGACCTCATCGTGGATCTCGGCCCGGTCGAGGGCCGGCTGCCGGCGTCGGAGCAGAGCCGGCACGAGGTGTTCAACCCCGAGGACACGATCCGGGCGGCGGTGCGCGCGGTGGGACCCGAGGCCCCTCCGGTGATCCTGTCGCGGGTCGCGCCCGAGGTGCTCGCCGGGGTGATCGAGCGCGAGACCCCGGAAGTGCGCCGGGGCGAAGTCGAGGTCCGCGCCGCGGCGCGCCACCCGGGGATCCGGGCGAAGGTCGCGGTCTGGACCGAGGCGCGCGGCGTGGATCCGGTCGCCGCCTGCCTCGGGCCCGGCGGCGGGCGCATCCGCGCAGTGAGCCGCGAGCTCCGGGGTGAGCGCGTGGATGTGATCCTCTGGCATCCCGAGATCGCGACCTTCGCGAAGAACGCGCTCCGCCCGGCGGAAGTGCTCGCGGTCGAGCGCCAGGGCCCCGGGCTGCTGGCGACCGTGTCCGAGGTGGAGTTGCCGCGCGCGGTGGGCAAGCGCGGCCAGAACGTGCGGCTCGCGTCGGAACTCGTGGGGTTGCCCATCGAGGTGGTGGTCGAAGGCGAGTCCCGCCGACCCCGCCCCCGGAGCGACGGTCGCCCCCCGCGGCGCGACCGGGGTCCCGGCCACGACCGGAGTGCTGGCCACGACCGGAGTGCTGGCCGCGATCGGAGTCCGGGGCGCGGCCGAGGTCCCGGGCGCGGCCGAGGTCCCGGGCGCGGCCGAGGTCCCGGGCGCGACCGGGGCCCGCGACGCGACCGGGGGGCCCGCGGCCCGGCGCGATCGCGGCGGCCCCGGCCGAGCGAGCGCCGTCCTCGCCGCGAGCGGTCCGACGAGTAGGAACATGCCAGCGACGACCCGCGTCAGCGACCTCGCCCGCGAACTCGGGATGGAGCCCCGCGCGTTCCTGGCGCTGCTCCGGTCGGATTTCGGCCTGCGCGTCCGCACGGTCTCTTCATCCATCCCGAACAGCGACGCCAGGAAGGTCCGGAACCGGCTGCGGCTCCAGGCGCGCCGCGCCCAGCGAACCGATCCGAAGGCCAAGGCCGAGGAGCGGATCCGCCGGGCGGCCGAACAGAAGCGGCTCCGCGAGGCGGCCGAGGCCCGCGCCCGCGCCGCCGCCGCGGTGAAGGTGCGCGAGGCAGCCGAGAAGAAGGCCAGGGAGGAAGCGGAGCGCCGGGCTCGCGAAGCGGCGGAGCTCGCGGAGCGAAAGGCCCGGGAGCAGGCCGCGCGGGCGGCCCGGGAGCAGGCGGCGCGCGAAGCCCGGGAACAGGCCGCGCGCGAAGCCGCCGAACGCGCGAAGGCCCGGGCCGCCGCGGAACAGGCGGCCAGGGCGGCGGCCGCGAAGAGAGCCGCCGAACGCCCGGCCGCGAAGCCCGCGGCCGTCGAACCCGAGCGGTCCCGGCGGGTGGATCCCGAACCGGGACTCCCGCGGGAACCGCGGGCGAAGCCCCGCACCGAGCCGCGGCCGAAGCCCCGGCCGGAGCCGCGAACGAAGCCCCGCACCGAGCCGCGGGCGAAGCCGCGCACCGAGCCGCGGGCGAAACCGCGCACCGAGCCGCGGGCGAAACCGCGCCCGGAGCCGCGGACCGAGCCGCGGGCGGAGCCCCGCACCCCCGCTCCGCCGGCAGCGCCCGGGATCGCCGCCCGGCCCGCGCCCCCTGCTCCGGGCCCAGCCGCGCCTCCGGGTCCCCGTCGCGTCGAGACCCCGAGCATCACCTCGCCCGCCCGCGGCAACGAGTTCCGTCCGGGCGCGACCGACCGGAAGATCGTCCCGACGGTCGTGCGCCCGGTGCGCCGGGCGACCCCGCCCCGCATCCGCGCCACGCCGCCGCCGCTCCGCCGGACCCCGCCCTTCGCCCAGAAGCCGCGCCGGCCCGGCCCCGGACGGCGGGCCCGGGGGCGGAACCGCCAGGCCCCCGCCGAGACCCCGGAGGTGATCGAGGGGTTCGACAGCCAGCTCCCCCCCGGGCTCCGCCAGGCGGTCACCCGGGAGTTCCGCACCAGCGCCCGGGTCGAGCTCGGGGAGGCGATCCCCGTCAAGGAACTCGCCGAGGCGATGAGCATCCCGACGGTCGAGGTGATCAAGGCGCTCCTCGTCCACCACGGGGTCGCCGCCTCGATCAACCACTCGCTCGACAGTGGAACCGCGGCGCTCCTCGTCCGGCGCTTCGGCGGTTCCGTCGTCGAGGCGGGGGAGTCGCCCGAGCCGAAGACCGACGAACCCCTCGAGCTGGAAACCGACGAAGGGCTCGTCGAACGCGCGCCGGTCGTCACCGTGATGGGCCATGTGGACCACGGCAAGACGAGCCTGCTCGATGCGATCCGCGAATCCCGCGTCGCCGAGGGCGAGGCGGGCGGGATCACCCAGCACATGAGCGCCTATGCCGTGGACACGAACGGTCACCGGATCGTCTTCCTCGACACCCCGGGCCACGAGGCGTTCACGAAGATGCGCGCCCGGGGCGCGGGCGTCACCGATGTCGTGATCCTGGTGGTCGCCGCCGACGACGGCGTCAAGGAGCAGACGATCGAGGCGCTCAACCACGCCCGCTCGGCGGAGGTGCCGATCGTCGTCGCGGTGAACAAGATGGACCGGCCCGGCGCCGATCCCGATCAGGTGATGCGCCAGCTCGCCGAACGGGGACTGACCCCCGAGGAGTGGGGCGGGGACACGATCCTCTGCCGCGTGTCCGCGAAGACGCGGGAAGGGCTCCCGGATCTGCTCCAGTCGGTCCTCGATGTGGCGGAGCTCGAGGAGCCGATGGCCAATCCGGCGGGCCCCGCGCGGGGCGTGGTGCTCGAGGCGCGCAAGGACAAGGGCCGGGGGCTCGTCGCCCAGTTCCTCGTCCAGACCGGAACCCTTGCGGTGGGCGACACCGTGTCGGCCGGCCCGGCCTGGGGCAAGGTGCGGGCGCTTCTCGGCGAATCGGGCCAGCGGATGAAGACCGCCCCACCCTCGACGCCCGTCGAGGTGCTCGGGCTCGCCGAGCTTCCCGTCGTCGGCGACCGGTTCGCCGCGAGCGAGAGCCCCGCCGAAGCGCGGCGGACCGCCGAAGCGAGGCAGGAGGAGGAACGTCTCCAGGTGCTCGAGGGGCGCCAGCGGCTGAACCTCCAGAACCTGCACGCGCAGATGAGTGGAGGGCTCAAGGAGATCTCGATCGTCCTGAAGGCGGATGTGGGCGGCACCGTCGAGGCGGTCCGCGACGCGCTCGCCCGCCTTTCGCGCGACGAGGTGAAGGTGCGGGTGATCCACGCCGCCGCCGGAGCCGTCTCCGAGAGCGATGTGAGCCTCGCTGCCGCCACCGACGCGATCATCGTCGCCTTCGGGGTGCGTCCCGATCCCTCGGCCGAGCGTCTCGCCGAGCGCGAGGGGGTCGATATCCGCGCCCACACCGTGATCTACCACCTCACCGAAGAGATCGAGAAGGCGCTCACCGGCCTGCTCGAACCGGAGACCGAGATCGTCGAGCTGGGCCGGATCGAGGTGCGGCAGACCTTCCAGGTGCCCCGCGTCGGCGTCGTGGCCGGTTCGCATGTGCTCTCGGGGAGGATTCCGCGGAGCGCCCGGGTGCGGCTGGTCCGCGACGGCCGGCTGGTGCACGAGGGCCGGATCGGCAGCCTGCGACGCTTCAAGGACGATGTGTCCGAAGTCCGCGAGGGTTTCGAGTGCGGCCTCGGGATCGCCGGCTACAACGATGTGAAGGTGGGCGACATCATCGAGGCATACCGGGAAGAGCAGGTACGGCCGGAGGCCGGTTGACAGGCTGTGGAGAAAGTCCCTCGTGCGCCGGCGCGGCGCGAAGCGCCGCCGG
>CAYGAO010000160.1:0-6799 GCA_964347715.1 uncultured Acidobacteriota bacterium | reverse complement strand
CCGCCCAGGCGCGCGGGGAGGGCGGGGCGGTGATCGGGGACGCGGGGGGGGAGGCGGCCCGGCGCCGGGTGGTCCGCTTCCGGCCGGGCGGCCGGCGCTCCCTCGACCTCCGCCGGACGCTGCGGCGGAGCCTTCGCGCGGGCGGCGACTGGGCGCGGCTCGAACGCCGCCGGCGCCGCGAGAAGCCGCGCCCGATCATCGCGCTCGCGGACATCAGCGGCTCGATGGAACAGACCGCGCGCGTCCTCCTCCACTTCCTCTACGGGCTCTCCCACGGGGCCGCCGGGCGCGTCGAGGCGTTCGTCTTCGCCACCCGGCTCACCCGGATCACCCGCAAGCTCGCCGACCGGCGGGTGGACCGGGCGCTCCGGGAGGCCTCGGAGGCGGTCCGCGACTGGTCGGGCGGAACCCGCATCGGCGACGCGCTCCGCCGCTTCAACCTCGAATGGGCGCGCCGGCTGCCCACCTCCGCGGCGGTCGTCCTCCTCGTGAGCGACGGCTGGGACCGGGGCGACCCGGCGCTCGTCGGGCGGGAGATGGAGCGGCTCGCCGGGCTCGCCTGGCGGATCGTCTGGCTGAACCCGCTGCTCGGCGACGCCGGCTACGAACCCCTGACGCGGGGGATGACGGCGGCGCTGCCCTTCGTGGACGACTTCCTGCCGGTGCACAACCTCGCCAGCGTGCGCTCGCTCGCCGCCCACCTCGCCGAACTCGACCCGCGCCGGCGGCGCGCAAGGCCATAATTCGGGAACTCCCGATGCGCGATGTCGCCCCCGTCCTCGACTCCTGGCTGCGGGGAGAGGGGCCGCTCGCGCTCGCGACCGTGGTCCGCACCTGGGGCTCGGGACCGCGCCGCCCCGGCGCCCGGATGACCGTGGACCCGGCGGGCGGGATCGCCGGCTCGGTGAGCGGCGGCTGCGTCGAGGCGGCGGTGGTCGAGGCGGCGCGCGCGGTGATCGGGAGCGGCGAGCCGCGCCGGCTGCGGTTCGCCGTCTCCGACGAGCTCGCCTGGGGAGTGGGGCTCGCCTGCGGCGGCTCGCTCGAGGTGTTCGTCGAGCGCGCCGACCGGGAGATCCTCGGCGCGGTGCGCGCGGCGATGGAGCGGCGGGTGCGCGTCGCCCTCCTGGTCGTCACCGGAGGCCCGCACCTCGGCGAGGCGCTCGCGCTCCCCGAGGACGCTCCGGGCGTCGGCTCGACGGATCTGACCGGGCCGGCCGCCGCCGCGCTCGCCGCGGGCGAGCCGCAGCCGGTCGAGACCGGGCGCGGACCGGGGTTCTGCGATGTGATCCGTCCGGCGGAGGTCCTCGTGATCGTCGGCGGCGTCCACATCGCGCAGACGCTCGCCGGGCTCGCGCGCCGCGTCGGCTTCCGCCCGGTGATCTGCGATCCGCGCCCGGTCTTCGCCTCCCGGGACCGGTTCCCCGGGGTCGAGATCGTGAACGACTGGCCGGAGCCGGCCTTCGCCCGCGTCGGGCTCGACGCCGGGACCGCGGTGGCGACGCTGACCCACGACCCGAAGCTCGACGACCCGGCCCTCGCCGCGGCGCTCGCAAGCCCGGCGTTCTATGTGGGCGCGCTCGGCAGCCGCCGGACGCACGCGCGCCGGCTCGCCCGGCTCACGGAGCGCGGGGTTCCGGCGGCGGCGCTCGCGCGCATCGCGGCCCCGATCGGACTCCCGCTCGGCGCGCGCTCGCCGGAACAGATCGCGCTCTCGGTGATGGCCCAGGTGGTGGCGCGGAGGAACGGCGTCGGCGACCCTTCCGGATGAGCGCGGTCCTCGAGTTCCTCGAGGTCGGGAGGCGCTTTCCCCAGGCCGACGGTTCGGACCTGAGCGTCCTCGAAGGGGTGAGCCTCGGGGTCGCTTCCGGCGAGACGGTCTCGGTCGCCGGGCGCTCGGGCAGCGGGAAGAGCACCCTCCTCCACCTCGCCGCCGGCATCGAGCTTCCTAGCGCGGGCGCGGTCCGGCTGCTCGGCCGCGACCTCGCCGACCTTCCCGACCGCGAGCGGAGCCGCCTCCGGGGCCGCTCGGTGGGGCTCGTCTTCCAGTTCTTCCACCTGGTCCCGTACCTGACCGTCCGGGAGAACGTGCTCCTCCCGGCGCGGATCGCCCGGCTCCGGGAAGTCGGGGGCGAAGCGGCGGGGGTCGCCGCCGACCGCCTGCTCGCCGCCGTTGGACTCGCCGCCCGCTCCCGGCAGCCGGCGCGCCTCCTGTCCGGAGGCGAGATGCAGCGGACGGCGATCGCCCGGGCGCTCGTTCTCGAACCGGCGCTGATCCTCGCCGACGAACCGACCGGCAACCTCGACGCCGAAGCCGCCGCCGCCGTCGCGGACCTGCTCTTCCGGCTGGTCCGGGAGCGCGGGGCGAGCCTCCTCGTCGCCACCCACGACCCCGAGCTCGCGGCGCGGGCGGCGGTCCGGCGCCGCCTCAGCGGCGGGCGCCTCGTGGCCGAGGCGTGATCCGGCTGCTCCTCGGCGCGGCGCCGGACCGGATTCGGGCGGCGCCCGCGCTCTTCGCGCTGCAGCTCGCGGCGATCTCGCTCGGAGTCGGAGCGGTGCTCTCGGTCGAGATCCTGAACCGGGCGGCGCTCGACACCCTCTCCGCGAGCCTCGAGGTGATCTCGGGCGAGCGGCAGCTCGTCGTCACCGGGATCCTGGAGGAACCCGGGAGCGTTCCGGACGCCGCCTGGCCGGCGGTGCTCGGGGTCTCCGGGGTCGCCGGGGCTTCGCCGGTGCTCCGCCTGCCGGGGAGGACGCTCGTCCGGGGCGAGCGCGAGGCCACGCTTCCGATCTGGGGCGTGGACCTCCTCTCGGGTTCGTTCGACTTCGCCGCGCCGGGCGCCGAGGCGGCCGTCTTCTCCGCCGCCGCCTTCTTCGCCGGCGGGGTCGTCCTCCCGGCGCCGGCGGCCGAGGCGCTCGACGCCGGGACCGGCGACCGGGTGCGGATCGAGGCGGGACCCGAAGTGGTCGTCGCCGGGATCTCTTCCGGCGCCGCCGCCTTCCTCGACCTGGCGGCGGCCCAGGCGCTCCGCGGCTCGCCCGGGTTCGACCGCCTCGAGGTCGCGGTCGGCGAGGGCCGCGACCCCGACGCGGTCATCCGGGAGATCGAAGCGGGCGTCCCCGGAGTGAGGGTCGAAACCGCCGGAGCGCTCCGGGAGCAGGGGGCGGATCTCTTCGCCGCGTTCCGCCTGAACCTCCGCGCCCTCTCGGCGGTGAGCCTCCTCGTCGGGGCCTTCCTGGTGTACGCGAGCGTGCGGGCCGCCCTCGCCGCGCGCCGCCGCGAGATCGGCCTCTACCGCTCGCTCGGCGCTCCCGCCGGGACCGTCGGCGCGCTGCTCCTCGGCGAGGTGTTCCTGACGACGGTCGCCGGGGTGCTGCTCGGCGTTCCGGTCGGCGCGCTCGCCGCCTCGGGGGCGCTCGACCGGGTGAGCGCCACGATCACGAACTTCTACCTGCTCGAGCGGATCGAGAGCGTCAGCGTCACGCCGGGGGCGATCGCGACCTCCGCCCTGGTCGGCCTCGCCGCGGGCATCCTCGGCGCGCTGCCCGAGGTCTGGGCCGAGAGCCGGCGTCCGCTCGCGCGGCTGCTCGCGCCGGGGCGGGAGATCGGCGGCCGCGTCTCGGGCGGCGCCCGCTGGCTGGCGGCGGGCGCCGGGGTCTGCCTGCTGGCGCTGGCCGGCTGGCCGCTCCTCTCGCCCGGCGGCTGGCTCTCGGGGTTCGGCGGCGGTTTCGTCGTCGCGGGCGCGCTGCTCGTCGGGGCGGCGCTCCTCCCGGGAGCCGCGCTGGGGCTCCTGTCGCCGCTCGCGGCCGCCGCGCCGCAGTGGTCGGCCTTCGGGCGAGGCGTGGTGGCGGCGATCCGCGAGGCGCGTTCGACCGCCCCCCCAGCGGCCGCGCTCGTGGTGGCGGTGACGATGGTCGTCGGGGTGACCGCGCTCGTCGGCAGCTTCCGGGCGACGCTCGAAGGCTGGCTCGAGTCCACCCTCGCCGCCGACATCTATGTCTCCCGCTCGCGCGGCCCGGGCCGGGTCGCGGCCGAACGGCGCCGGCTGCCGCCTCCGGTCCTCGACATCACCGCGGCGGACCCGGAGGTCCTCCACCGGGACCTCCTCCGCGCGGTGCGCGTCCGGCTGGGGGGCCGCCCGACTTCGGTCTTCGGCGTGGAGGCCGCGCTTCCCGAGGCGAGCGCCCGCTTCCGTTTCCTCGCGGGTCGCGACGGCGCGCTCGCGGGCTTCCGCAACGGCGAGATCCTGATCTCCGAGCCGCTCGCCCGGCGGCTCGGGGTCGCTCCCGGCGACTCGCTGACCCTGCCGACCCCGGGCGGCGGCCACGCGGCGCGGGTCGCCGGGATCTACCGGGACTACGGGAACGAGAGCGGGGCGCTCTTCCTCGACCGGGGCCTGATGGACCGCCTCTGGCCGCCACCCCGGACTCCCGAGGTCCACGGCCTCGCGCTCTACCTCCGCGAGGGAGCGGAGCCGGGAGCGGTCGCGGATCGGCTGGAGCGGGATCTCGCGGGAAGCGCCTTCTTCGTGGACAACCGGACGCTCCGCTCGCGGGCGCTGGAGGTCTTCGACCAGACGATGACGGTGACCCGGCTCTTCCGCGCCTTCGCGCTGCTGATCGCGGCGCTCGGGGTCGGGCTCGCGCTCTGGACGCTCGCCCGCGAGCGGGTCGCCGAGATCGCCCTCGAGCGGGCGCTCGGAGCGGAGAAGAACCAGGTGGTCTCCGGGTTCCTCGGCCGGGCCTTCGTGGTGACCGGCCTCGGACTCGGGATCGGCGGCGGCGCGGGCTGCCTGCTCGCGGTGCTCCTCGTCGAGGTGGTGAACCCGAACTGGTTCGGCTGGACGCTCGAACTCCACTGGCCGGTCGGCCCGCTCGCGCTCTCGGGAGCGGCCGTCGCGCTCTCCGGGCTCCTCGCGGCGGCGCTCCCGGCGCGGCTCGCCGCGGGAACGGACGCGGCCGCGCTCCGCCCGGAGATCTGATGGCGGCCCGAATCGCTGGCGCGATCCGTTCCGCCCTCTTTCGCGGAGAGGGAGGCCCCTCCCCGGCGGCGCTTCGCGCCGCGTCGGCGCGCGAGGGACTTTCTCCACCGCCTGCCGGGCGCGGGCGAACCGTCCTCGCGCTGGCCCTGCTGATCGGGGGGAATGCCGCCGCGAGCTGGAAGTCGGCGGCGCCGGGCTTCGCCTGGCAGTTCCCCCGCGATCACTGGGCGCACGAGGGCTACCGGACCGAGTGGTGGCACTTCATCGGCTTCGCCGAGAGCGCGAGCGGCGCTCGCTTCGCGTGGCAGCTCACGCTCTTCCGGAGCGGACTCACGCTCGCCCCGACGCCTCCCTCGGCGTGGGCTGCGCGCTCCGGGGCGCTCGGGCACCTCGCGGTCGCGGACCTCGACGGCGCCGAGCGGGTCTTTTCGCAGACCTCGCACCGGGAGTCGCCCGCGCTCGCGCGCTTCGGGACGCATCCGGATCCCGCGATCGTGTGGATGCGCGGGCCGCCCGGGACGAAGACCCCCTGGTCGGTCGAGTTCGCGGACGGCCGGTTCACCCTCCGCGCCCGCGACCGGGACCGGGGCGTCGCGCTCGAACTCACGGCCGTCCCGACGCGCCCGCCCCTCTTACACGGCGAGAACGGGTTCTCGGAGAAGTCCGCCGGCGGCCCCGGCAGCAACTACTACAGCCAGCCGCGGCTCGTCGTCGCCGGGCGGATCACCCTCGGGGGCGAACCGGCGGAGGTCCGCGGCGGCGGCTGGCTCGACCGCGAGTTCGGCTCGGCGTGGCTCGCCCCGGACCAGATCGGCTGGGACTGGTTCGCCCTGAACCTCGCCGACGGCCGCGACCTGATGCTCTACCTGCTCCGGCGGCGCGACGGGAGCGTCTCCTGGGCCTCCGGGACGATCCGCGGGCCGGGCGGGGAGCCGCGCGGACTCGTCGCTCCCGAGGTCCGGGAGCTCGGCAGCCGGGATTCGCCCGCGGGAGGCGAGCGGCCCTATCCGGCGGGCTGGCGGGTGCGGCTGCCCGAAACCGGGCTCGACCTCCGGCTGCTGCCCGAGCTTCCCGACCAGGAGAACCGCCGGCCGGCGGGCCAGCCCGGCCCCGACATCCCCTACTGGGAAGGAGCGGTCCGCATCGCGGATGCGGCCACCTTCGAACCCCGCGGACGGGGCTTCGCCGAGCTCACCGGCTACCGGTCGGACCTCGCCCTCGGCGGCCTCTCGGCGGATACAATCGCCGCGCCCCGGGAATCCGGGGCCGGGAGGGACTTCACCATGATGGACGGCCTCACCTTCATCTTCCGCTGGCTCCACATCTTCGTGGGGATCCTCTGGATCGGCCACCTCTACTTCTTCAACTTCGTGAACGCCCAGATGGTCGCGAAGCTCGACGGGCCCACGAAGGCGAGGGTGGTCCCCGAGCTCATGCCCCGCGCGCTCTACTGGTTTCGCTGGGGCGCCGCCTGGACCTGGATCACCGGCGCGCTGCTCGTGCTGCTCGTCTTCTACCACGGCGGGCTCATGTTCGATCCCACGGATGCCGGCGCGGGCTGGGGCGTCGGGGCCCTCGTGATGGTCGCGCTCGCCTTCCTCGGCGTCTTCCTCTACGACGCCCTCTGGAGCAGCGGCCTGAAGTCGAATGTCCGCGCCGCGACGATCGTCTCCTTCGTCCTGCTCGGCGTCGCGGTCTGGCTCTTCGTCGCCGTGGGGAACTTCACGCCGAGAGCGGTGCTGATCCACACCGGGGTGATGTTCGGAACGATCATGGCCTTCAACGTCTGGTTCCGCATCTGGCCGGCGCAGCAGCGCATC
>CAYGAO010000159.1:5296-6802 GCA_964347715.1 uncultured Acidobacteriota bacterium | reverse complement strand
CCCATCTCTTCGAGGACGGATTCCCATGCGGGGCGCTTTGTCCACCGGCTGCTACCAGCGGGACATCCACGACGGGACCGACCCCCCGGTCGTGGTGGCGGTCGAAGAAATCCCTGCTCCGGAGGGGCGGGTGCTCGCGCTCCGGGTCCCCCCGGGGACCGCGGTGCACACGACGGCGCAGGGGGTGATCCGGATCCGCGTCGGCAAGGAATCGAAGCCCCTCGGGGGCTCGGCGCTGGCCGCCTTCCTGACGACCCGAAGGCCGCAGGATCCGACCGCCGAATTCGTTCCGGATATCGGACTCGACGATCTCGATCCCGAGGCGCTGCTTCGTCTGCGGCGCGCGATCCGGGAGGAGAGCAGGAGCCCGCAGCTGGCCGGGCATCCCGATCTGGGTCTCCTGGAGGCGCTCGAACTGATCTCCGGGCAGCGCGTGACGGTGGCCGCGATCCTCCTCCTGGGCAGCCCGGTGACGATCGCTCGGGCCGCGCCGAACCACGAGGTGACCTTCCTCCGCTTCCGCGAGACCACGCTCTACGACCAGCGGCGGGACTTCCGCGGCCCGCTCATCGCGACGCTCGACGACACCCTCGAGCTGCTCGGCGCGAACACCGGCATCACCACCGTGGCGGTGGACCGCCTCCGCGATCTGGAAGTACCGGAGATCAGTCGCTGGGCCGCCCGGGAAGCGATCCTGAATGCGGTGGTCCACCGCGACTACTTCCTGAACCAGTCGGTGCGCATCGATCTCCATCCGGATCGGGTGGAGATCTCGAGTCCCGGCGGTTTTCCGGGCGGTGTCGGGCCGGGCAACGTGCTGCGCCATCAACCGGTTCGCCGGAATCCCCTCCTCGCCCGGGCGCTTCAGACCGTCGGGGTGGTGAACCGCGTCGGGGTCGGCGTGGACCGGATCTACGAAGAACAGCTCCGTCTGGGCAAGCCGCCGCCTCGCTACCGCGCGGGGATCGACAACGTTCTGCTGACGCTCGGCACCCGGACCGATCCCGGTTTCGTGAAGTTCGTCGAAGGCGAGACCCGGACCGGCCGCGAGCTGACGCTCGACGATCTCCTGCTGCTGCGTTCGCTCACCGAGACCGACTCGTTCGACCGCTGGTCCGCCGGCGAGGTCCTCCAGTTGCCACCCGAGGAGGCCGCGGGTCATCTGGTGTCCCTCCGCCACCGCGAATACCTCGCGCCCTCGGGACGGGGAGCCGGGACCAGATACCGCCTGGCGGCCCGGCTGGCCGGGCTCCGGCGAACCCCGGGCGCCGGGAACCGGCCCCACGACTCGGACGCGCGCCAGAAGATCCTGCGGCTCCTCGAGCGCGGAGGTCGGCTCACGAACCGGGAGATCCGGCGGCTGACCGGGCTGTCTCGCAGCGAGGCTCTCCTGATCCTGACCGCGCTCCGGGACGAAGGACTCGCCCGCACCCAGGGCGTTCGGGGTGGCGCCTCCTGGGTCGCCGGGCCTCGGCTCCCGCCCCCGCCGAGCGGACGGCCGCTGTC
>CAYGAO010000159.1:0-5196 GCA_964347715.1 uncultured Acidobacteriota bacterium | reverse complement strand
CGAATCCTGACCCGCGCGCCCCGGATCAGGAGGGGAGGCCGGGTTCCGGCTCCGCTGTCCGAATCCTGACCCGCGCGCCCCGGATCAGGAGGGGAGGCCGGGTTCCGGCTCCGCCGGGTGCTCCTCGAACTGATGGATCAGGCCGGCGTCGAAGTCGAACTCGTAGATCCTGCCCGAGGTCGCCACCGCCATCGTCCCGTCGGGATAGTCGCCGTGGAGCGCGATCCCGACGAGTGGCGGGCCGCTGATGAGCAGCCGCGCCCCGGGAGGGGTGAACAGGAAGATTCCCGCGTCGCCCACGAGCCCCTCGGCCACGAAGCAACGGTCCTGGCCGTCGAAGACGAGCCCCTGCGGGCGCCCGAAGCCGGAATGGACGCGGCTCGGCGCCCCGTCGGGTCGGAACTCGACGATCTGGTCGCGCGGGGAGAGGGTGGGCGCGGAGACGAAGAGCGAGCCCACGGAGTTGAACGCGAGATGGAACGCCGAGATCGAGGGGCGGAGACGCGAGAACACGGTCACTCCGCCGTCCGCCTCGACGCGGTAGATCGTGCCGTCGCGGTCTCCGATCACGAGCTCGCCGCCCGGGGAGAACCCGATGCCGGTCGCGCAGCCGAGCTCGGCGGCGAAGACATGGAAGGCGCCGTCGTCGCTGCGCCGATAGACGTTGCCGCTCTCGCGCGAAGAGACGTAGAGGGTCGAGTCGGGACCCCACGCGAGCCCGGTCGGATTCATGATCCCCTCTCCCATCGGCTCGGGCTCCAGGTCGCTCGTCAGCCGGTAGATCGGATGCGGAACGGCCTCGCCGCGGCGGCCACTCACGGTCGAGTAGAGGTTGCCCTCCGGGTCGTACACCGGATTCGAGACGATGTGGAGATCCGCGGCGACGAGTCGCCCGATCACCACCGGCCAGGGTTCGGTCTCCCGATCGTTCAGGCTCACCCGGACGAGATCGCCAGCCCCCTCGGGCACGCGGACGCCGAGGCGGGTCGAGGACACGCGATACACATGGGCTTCCTCGTCGCCGAAGAACACCCGGAGCCGCGCCGCGCGATCCACCGCGAAACCCCGGCCCTCGATGTCGATCCGGCCGCCGGGAATCGCGTGCTGCGGCCAGATTCGCTCGACCGCGAAGCGGGAGCGCCTCGCCCGCGACGGGCGCTCCTTCTGCGGACGGACGCGAGACGGCATGGCGAACGGGGCAGATTAGCAGCCGGTGGGCGAAGTCACGCCCCGGCCGCCGGGTGGCCAGCGCCGCTTCCCGGACACCCGCCGCCGGTTAGGATCGAGTCGTTCCATGTCCGCAGCGAGCCCGGCCGGGGAGCCGGAACGCCGGTTTCCCGGCCCGGACGCCCCCCGGATCGCGGTGATCGGAGGGGCGAGCGCGCCCGCAGCGGCGATCCGCGACGCCGAGGCCGTCGGGAGCGAGCTGGCGCGCCGGGGCGCGGTCCTGGTGTGCGGCGGCCTCTCGGGGATCATGGAGGCGGCCTGTCGGGGCGCGGCGCGGGCGGGCGGGTTCACGATCGGCATCCTCCCCGGTACCGACCGGCGCGCGGGGAACCGCTGGCTCTCCTGCGCGATCCCGACCGGCCTCGGCCATTTCCGCAACTTCCTCGTGGTGCAGGCGGCCGATGCGGTGATCGCCCTTCCCGGAGCGAGCGGGACGCTCTCGGAGGCGGCGATGGCCCGGACGCTCGGGAAGCGGGTCGTGGGCCTTCGCTTCGAGGCCGGGCCCCTGCGGGCGCTCCCGGCCGAATCTCCCGAAGCGGCAGTCCGGATCGCGCTCGCGGACGCTTCGGAATGAGCGGGAAGACGCGGGCCGCGCGGGATCGGAACGACCCGGCGCCCGCCGCCACCGGTTTCGAAGCGCTCCTCGACACCGTGCGCGAGCGCCAGCGGGCGGGGACCCGCGCGATCGGGCGCCTCTTCGGCCCGGCCCGACTCGCGGCGGCCGCCGCCTGGAGCTCGGTCTCGGGGCGCCCGCTCGTCCTGTTCACCGCCCGCGACTCCCGCCTGCTCACCCTCGCCGCAGATCTCGAGGCCCTGACCGGGGCGCTCGGCGATCCGCGGCCGGTGTTCCGGCTCCCCGGCCTCGGGGTGAACCCCGCGAGCGGGATCGCTCCACACGCCGAGGTGGCGGCGCTCCGCGCCCGGGCGCTGGCCGCCCTCGCCGACCCGGACGCCGCCGGGGGATCGCCGGTGGTGGTCGCCTCGGCCGCCGGGGCTCTCGGTCGCACGGCCCGGCCCGACCGGATCCGCGCGGGGTGCGTTCGCCTCCGCCGGGGCGCCGAGGAGAGCCCGAAGCGGATCGCCGACCAGCTCGTGGCGGCGGGCTACCGCCACGAGGATCCGGTGACCTCCCGCGGCGACTTCGCCCGGCGCGGCGGCACGCTCGACCTCTATCCGGTGGACCGGGAGCTGCCGCTGCGCGTCGAGTTCGCGTTCGAGGAGATCGAGGACATCCGCGAGTTCGAGGTGGAGACGCAGCGAAGCGGCGACCACCTCGCCCATCCGGAGGCGGTTCTCGCGCCTCCGGCCTGGGAGTGGATCGGCGCCGCGCTCGACTCGGGGGCGCACCCCGCGTTCCGGCTTCCCGGCTCCCCCGGCTTCGAGTCGAGCCTCGCCGACTACCTGGGGAGCGCCGCCGTGTTCGTCGAGGAGCCCGAGCGGTTCCGGGAAGCAGCCGCGGGCGAAGCCGCCCGGATCCGGGACGCCCGCCCGGAGGAGGCGCGGGCCACCCTCCCGGACGACCTGCTCGTCCCGCTCGAAGAGATCCTTCCCGAGGACGCTGTCGGGCTCTTCGAACTCGAGACGCCGGGGCGCCGGAACGAACCGCTCGCCGCCCGCCCGGCACCGTCCTTCGAGAACCGTCTCCCCGCGTTCCTCGAGCTGGTGAAGGCTCCGGGGGATCCCCGCCGCAAGGTCCACATCTTCGTCCCGGGCGCCGGCGCCGCCCGGCGGTTCGAGGCGCGGGTGCGGGCTGCGGCCGGCTCCGGGGGACCGGGCGCGCCGCGGGTCTTCGTCCATCGGGGACGGCTGAGCGCCGGATTCGAGATGCCCGCGCTGGGCCTCTTCGTGATCAGCGGCGCCGCGATGGTCGCCGCCCCTCCCCGGAAGCCGGGGCGGGCGCCTGGCGCGCGGAGCTTCCTGTCCGACTTCCGCGACCTGAAGCCCGGCGACCCGGTGGTCCACGCCGACCACGGCGTCGGCCGTTTCGTCCGGATGACCCGGATCGGCGACGAGGAGGACGCGCCCGAGCTCGTCGAGATCGGTTACGCCCGGGGAGCCAGGCTCTTCCTGCCGGTGGACCGTCTCGACCTGCTCGAGAAGTACACCGCCGGATCGGCCGGCGGGGCGCCGCCGCTCGACCGCCTCGGCGGGACGAGCTGGGCGACCCGGCGGCGGCGGGTTCGCCGCGCGATGCGCGACATCGCCGGAGACCTGATCCGTCTCTACGCCACCCGGCGGCAGATCGAGGGGCATGCCTTCCCGTCGGAGACGCCGGGAATGGACGAGTTCGAGGACGGCTTCGAGTGGACCGAGACCGAGGACCAGACCCGCGCGATCCGCGAGATCTTCGCCGACATGGAACGGAGCGCGCCGATGGACCGGCTGCTCGCGGGCGATGTGGGTTTCGGCAAGACCGAGGTGGCCCTCCGCGCCTGCTTCAAGGCGGCGATGGACGGGAAGCAGGTCGCGGTGCTCGTCCCGACGACGGTCCTCGCAGCCCAGCACGCGCGGCTCTTCGAGCGGCGCTTCGAGCCGTTCCCGCTCCGGGTCGAGATGCTCTCCCGGCTGCGGACCCCGAAACAGCAGCGCGAGGTCGTCGCCGGGATCGGAAACGGCGCCGTGGACATCGTGATCGGGACCTCGCGCCTCCTCTCGAAGGATGTCCGGTTCCACGACCTCGGCCTCCTGATCGTGGACGAGGAGCAGCGCTTCGGCGTCGCCTTCAAGGAGCGGCTGAAGCGGATGGAGACGCGGGTGGATCACCTCGCGATGACCGCGACCCCGATCCCGCGTACGCTGCACATGTCGCTCTCGGGGATCCGGGACATGTCGGTGATCGAGACCGCGCCGCGCGACCGGATGGCGATCCAGACCGAGGTGGTCCCCTTCGACACCGGGCGCATCACCGAGGCGATCCGGCGCGAGCTCGCCCGCGACGGGCAGGTCTATTTCGTCCACAACCGGGTGCGTTCCATGGAGGGGATGGCGGCGCTGCTGCGGCGGCTGGTCCCCGAGGCCCGCGTCCTGATCACCCACGGCCAGATGCGCGAGAGCGCGCTCGAGAAGACCCTGATCCGCTTCCAGGACGGTGAAGCCGATATCCTGCTGAGCACGACGATCATCGAGAACGGGCTCGACCTGCCGCGAGTGAACACCATCCTGGTGAACCGGGCCGACGCCTTCGGACTCGCGCAGCTCTACCAGATTCGGGGACGGGTGGGCCGGTCGTCCCGGCGCGCCTGGGCCTACCTGCTCGTTCCGACGGGGGCGCCGCTCTCGCCCGCCGCCGAGCCGCGGCTCGCGGCGCTGCGCGAGTTCAGCGAGCTGGGGGCCGGGTTCCGGGTGGCGGCGCTCGACATGGAGCTTCGCGGCGCCGGCGACCTGCTCGGGCGGGCGCAGCACGGCCACCTGGAGGCGGTCGGGTTCGACCTCTACTGCCGGCTCCTCGAGGAAGCCGTCGCCGAAGCTCGCGGCGAGGCGCCGGGGAGGCGCTGCGCGCTGAAGCTGCGCTTCTCGGTGCGCATCCCCGAGAGCTACCTGCCCGATGTCCGGACCCGGATGTGGCTCTACAAGCGCTGTTCGGCGGCGGGCGACCTCGCCGCGCTGGCGCGCCTCGCCGCCGAGGTGCGCGACCGCTTCGGACCGCCTCCGCCCGAGGTCGAGATGCTCCTCGAGCACTCGCGCCTGCGGGTGCGCGCCGAGGCGCTCGGCTACATCGCGATCACCCGCGAGGGCGGGGCGCTCTCGTTCGAGACCGAGCCCGGGGCCGGGAAGACCGGAGTCCGCTTCCCGCTCGCGCCGGGCGCCGGGCCCGCCGAGGCGCTCGACTCGCTCGGGGCCGGCCTCGCGGCCCTCGAGGCGGCGCGGAGCCGGCGGCAGGGCCGCGGGGGGAGGGCCAGCGCCGCTTGACAGGCCGTGGAGAAAGTCCCTCGCGCGCCGACGCGGCGCGAAGCGCCGCCGGGGAGGGGC
>CAYGAO010000158.1:0-6808 GCA_964347715.1 uncultured Acidobacteriota bacterium | reverse complement strand
CCGGCGGCGCTTCGCGCCGCGTCGGCGCGCGAGGGACTTTCTCCACAGCCTGCTGGCTCTAGAATCGCCTGCGCCCCCCGAGACTACCCGGCTCCCGGCCCGGGGCGGCGCATCGCCGTTGCTCGTCTGGACCTCCCTGATCACCCGCGAGAAGCGGCGGGCGTGGCTCTCGATCTCGGGATTCGCGCTGGGCGCGCTCTTCTTCGTCCACCTCGCGGGCTTCTACGGCTGGACCTTCCCCTGGATCGTCGCGGCGATCCTCCTCGGCGGCGTCGTCGTCCGCGCGGTGGGCGCGGCGGGGTGGTTCCTCGCCCGCCATCCGCTCGGGGTCTGCGATCTCGGCCTCACCGAGGCCGCCGCGCCGGGCGGCGCGGTCCGCTGCGTGATCCGGATCCGCCCCCGGCGCCCGGTCGAGATCGAGGACCTGAGGGTCGTCTGCACCGCAGAGAAGTCCGCGCCCGGCGCCGCCGCCGAGCAGCTCTTCGAGGTGGACCGGCAGCTGCTCGGGAACGTCCGCCTCGAAGCGGGAGAGGCGGTGGAACTGGCCGCGGAGCTCCCGGTTCCGGAGGACGCCCCGTTCAGCTACCGGTCCTTCGCCGGGCGGATCCGGTGCCTCGTGCGGGCCCGCCTCGAAATCGCCTCCCTCGGCGTCACCGAGGAGGAGATCGAAGTCCTGATGGCTCCCGCCGTCTGATCCGGCGAGGGCCCTGGCCGCGCGTCAGAGCCGGACGCGGGTGATGAAGGCCTCGTAGCCGAGGCGCTCGAGCGAGCGGGCCGTCTCGGCGGCGTCGGCGCGCCTCGGGAACCGTCCGATCCGCACCCGGTGCACCCCGTCCCCCCGGGTGATCTCCACGCCCGAATAGCCGCGTTGGCGGAGTTCGCGGGAGAAGTGCTCCGCGGCGGGTCGGCCCTGGAACGCGGCCACCTGGACCGTGAACGGCTCGCCGGGGTCGTGGCCGATCACCTGGAGCGCCACCCGCGCGACGCCGCGCTGGACCATCCCGAGCCGCCGGGCCGCTTCGTGAGAGAGGTCGATGATCCGACCGCGGGCGAAGGGGCCGCGGTCGTTGATCCGCACCTCGACCCGCCTTCCGGTGTCCAGATCGGTCACCGAGACGAGCGTGCCGAAGGGAAGCTGGCGATGGGCCGCGGTGAGTCGGGTCGGGTCCATCGTCTCGCCGTTCGCGGTCATCCGTCCCCGCTCCTCGATCCCGTACCAGGACGCCTGGCCGACCTGGGTGATGTCGGACGGCGTCACCGGGGACCGGCGGGCGCTGGCGCAGCCGGTGGCGAGCCCCACGAGGGCGGCGAGCCCGAGCGCGGAGAACGGGCGGGCCGCCCGGGGTCGTCGAACGCGTGTCGCGCGGGAGACGACTCGTCCCGGCCGGGCGAGGCCCAAGAGCGATTCGGTCATGGGGCGAAGGAGGACCCCGCTCGAGAGGTCCGGGTTTGCCGACGGCGAACAGGCCCGCGGGCGGGTCGTCGGGAGAGGCGAAGGGCCTTTCCGACCCCTCCGCGCGGCGCCCCGAAACGGGCGCGGTCATTTCCTGTCTCGGGATCGGGCGATCCTCGCCCGGCCCGCTGCCTCGGGGCCCGAGAGCGGGCGGTCGAGGCAGGCTCTGGAAGCGAACGCTCCGGCGCGGGAGAAACCCCGCTCGGCGCGAACGCGGATGGAGTGTAGCACCGAAGCCGAACCGGGCCGGGGCCGCGGGCTCACCCTGCGGGTTTCCGGGACGACCCGTTCGGGTACAGTTCCGGGCGGCCATGGATCCGGTCTCGAGGCGGCGGTTCCTCGGATCCCTTCCCGCCTTCACGGGCGCGAAGCTCGCGGCGCCGCTCGCCGCGGGCGGCGCCCAGGCCGGAGGGGCCGCCCTGGGGAAGAGCGATCTCCGGGTGCTGAGCGAGCGCCCGTTGAACGCCGAGACCTGGGTCACGGATCTCGACCCGCGCCACACCCCGAACGACAAGCATTTTGTCCGGAACAACGGCGAGGTGCCCGCGCGGGCGCTCTCGGGGAGCCTCGAGGGTTGGTCGCTCCGCGTTCGCGGCGAGGTCGGCCGGGAACTCGATCTCTCGCTCGAGGACCTCATCGCCGGTTTCGAGAACATCACCCGGTCGCTCGTGCTCGAGTGCGCCGGGAACGGACGCGCCGGCTTTCGCCCCGGGACGACCGGCAACCAGTGGTGGCTCGGCGCCGTGGGCTGCGCCCGCTATACCGGGGTGCGGCTCGCCGAGGTGCTCCGGGCGGCCGAGGTGCGCAGCACCGCCGTCTATGTCGCCTGGTACGGCGAGGACCCGGCGCTCGGAGACCCCGCCGAGGTTCCGATCTCGCGCGGCGTCCCGCTCTCGAAAGCGCTCGACGACTCCACGATCCTCGCGTGGGAGATGAACGGCGAGCCGCTGCCGCCGCTCCACGGGTTCCCGCTCCGGCTCGTGGCTCCCGGACTCCCCGCCTCCGCGAGCGGCAAGTGGCTCCGCGAACTCTGGGTCCGGGACCGGGTGCACGACGGCCCCAAGATGACCGGCTACTCCTACCGCGTTCCCCGCTATCCGGTGGCTCCGGGGGCGGAGGTCCCCGAGGAGGACATGGAGATCATCGGCGCGATGCCGGTGAAATCCGTGATCACCCGCCCGGCGACCGGGGTGCAGCACGCGGCCGCGAGTCCGCTGGCGCTCCGGGGGTGGGCCTGGGCCGGCGACGGAGCGGTCGCGGCGATGCACCTCAGCGCCGACTTCGGCGCCACCTGGCTGGAGTGCCGCCTCGAAGAACCCGAGAACCGGTTCGCCTGGCAGCGCTTCGAGGGATCGGTGGCGTTCGACATGCCGGGTCACTACGAGATCTGGGCGCGGGCCACCGATGGGCGGGGCCGCGAGCAACCCATGGTCGTGCCGGGCTGGAACCCGCGCGGCTATCTGAACAACGCGATGCACCGCATCGCGGTCACGGTGGTCTGAGATGGTCTGGAAATCGGCGGCGCTGCTCGCGCTGCTTCCGGTCGCGGGTTTCGGAGCGCAGCAGGAGCCCGCCGAGGCTCCCGAGAGCGCCGGCGAGGAAGTGGACGGGCAGGCGCTCCTCGAAGAGAACTGCCTCGCCTGCCACGACGACTCGTACATCGTCTCGTCGAAGCTCTCCCGCGAACACTGGGACGGAGTCCTCGACCTGATGCTGGGCATGGGGATGCCCCCGCTCGCCCCCGAGATCCGGGACCAGCTCCTCGACTACCTCTCGACCGAATACGGCCCCGACGAACCGGGAGACGGATCGGGATCAGTCGCTGCGGAAGCGGAAGCGCCGGACCTGCCCTGGGCGACCCCGCGCTACCCGCCGAATCCGCTCGACTGGAAGAAGCCCTGAACGGCGGGCCCGATTCGCCGTTCGGGGGCGCTCGCGACGGTGGGCGAGGTGGCGGGACCGGTCGAGCACCCGACAGACGGGGGACGCCGGCGGCGAGCCGCCGCCGGTTCTTCTCGGGAGCAGCGGCAGCGGAAGCGCCGGAGCTGCCGTGGGCGACGCCGCGCTACCGGCCGAATCCGCTCGACGGGAAGCAGCCCTGAACGGGCCGCCGGATTCGGCGTTCGGGGGCGCCCGCGACGGTGGGCGAGGTGGCGGGAGCGGTCGAGCCCCCGTCAGACGGGGCACGCCGCCGGTTTCACTGACGCCGGTTTCGGTCGTGGCGCCGGTCTTCCCGACGGCGCCACCGGTCTTCCGGAAGCGCCGTCAGGAAGCGCCGTCAGGGAGCACCGTCAGGGAGCACCGTCAGGCCGCGCTCGGCCGGGGGACCGATGGCCGGCGGCGCGATTCTCCCTACTGCAGCGGGATGTTCGTGAACTCGTGGTCGAGGATCGCTTCCCGGATCTTCTCCGGGGTCGCCCCCTCGTCGTGCATCCGCCTGGCCAGGAGGACCTCCTGGAGACAGGTGCTTCAAGTGGCGGCGTGGTTGTCGACGAAGCAGTCGAGCAGGCTGCCGTGGTCCTCCGACTGGCCGTCGCAACCGCAGAGGCAGGGCAACTGGACGAGCACTTCGGGGATCTCCCGCGCGATGCCGTACGCCGTCCGCAAGGTCTCGTTCGTGAAGTTCTCCGGCGGCAGCGTCACCGGAAAGGGACGCCCCGCCTCGGCGGAGTCGTGGTACGGGGCCGGCTTCGCCGCCGCCTGCCCGGTGACCGACGCGGCTGTCTCCACCGTGGAATCCTCGAAGGCGGTCACGAAGAACACGGCGGCGCCGACCAGGAACAGGCCGACCGCGACGATCGGCACGGGGCCCAGGCGGGACTTCGCCCTCTCCGTCGCCGCCGGTGTTTCCGCCGGCCGGCGGGGGGTTCCCTTCGGGGATCGGTTGCGGCGTTTCGTCATTACGGGTTCCTCCATGGCGTAACGGTCCCGTGGGCAGGATCCGGCTCGCCACCGCGCCCGGGGGTGCGGCGGCGCCGACCGGGAACCGGGCCGACCGCGACGATCGGCCCGGCGCCGAGGCGGAACCGGGGCATCAGCAGTTGGTCTTCACGAACGCGGCGATGACCCCGACGATCAGCAGGACCAGGCAGCCGATCACCGGGACCCCGGCGCAGCCGAGCGCCACTTCGTAAACCGGTTCTTCTGGCCGGTCATCCCTTCGCCCCCTCGCTCGCTGCCGGAGTTCCCGCCTGCCGGCGGGGCGTTCCTCTCGCGGGGCGATTGCGGCGTCGTGTCATGACCGAGTCCCTATCCTAACGGTCCCGTGGGCAGGATCCGGTTCGCCGGCGCGGCGATCTTCGTCGCCGCGCTGCTGCTCTTCGCCGTCCAGCCGATGGTCGCGAAGGCTCTCCTCGCCTGGTACGGCGGGGCGCCCATGGTGTGGGCGGTCGCGCTCTTCTTCTTCCAGTCGGCGCTCCTCGCCGGCTACCTCTACGCCCACCTGCTGGCGACCCGGACCCGTCCCCGGGTCCAGGTCTTCGTCCACCTCGCGCTGCTGGCCGTCGCCGCCGTCGCGAGCCTTCCCCCGGTTCCGGACGCCGGCTGGGCCCCGGCGGGCGGCGAGGCGCCGCCGGTGTGGATCCTGTTGACTCTGCTCGCGACGCTCGGGCTCCCCTTCGCCGCGCTCGCCGCGACCACCCCGCTCGTTTCCGCCTGGATCGGCGGCGACTCCCGGGTCTATCGCCTCTATGCGGTCTCGAACGCCGGCTCGCTCCTCGGGCTCGCGCTCTATCCGCTGGTGCTCGAGCCCTTCTCCGGGCTGATCGCCCACGCCCGCTGGTGGTCGTTCGGTTTCGTCGGCCTCGCCCTGCTCACCGCGGCGACCGGACTGCTCTCGCTTCGGGGCGAGCGGGAGGAGCCGCACCCACCCGAACGAAGCTTCTCGTTCCACTTCCCGGCGTTCGGGCTGGCGGCCGCGGGGTCGCTGACGCTCGTCGCCGTGACCACCCACCTGACCCGCGATGTGGCCGCGGTCCCGTTCCTCTGGGCCGCCCCGCTCGGCCTCTACCTGCTCGGCTTCATCCTCGCCTTCCGCGGCGGGACGCCGTACCCGCGGTCCGTGCTGGCGCCGCTGCTGACGCTCTCGGTGGCGGCGTGTCTCTGGGTCTGGTTCCGGGACATCACCTCCGGACTCGACCGGGCGCTCGTGGCCCACGCGGCGGCGGCGCTGGCGTTCCTCTTCCTCGCCTGCTGGATCATCCACGGCGAGATCGCGCGGCGAAAGCCCGCTCCGGCTCGCCTCACCGGCTTCTATCTCTCGCTCACCGCCGGCGGCGCGCTCGGGGGGCTCGCGGCCTCGCTCGGGAGCCCGCTCGTGTTCCCGAACGTGTGGGAATACCCGCTCGCGCTCGTGCTCGCGGTCGCGGTCGCGGGATTCGCGGCCCGGCCGCGCGGGGCGCGGCTCCGGCTGGCGCGGAACCTGGTGGTCGCCGGGACGCTCGGGTTCGCGGTGGCGCTCGCCGCGCTCGAGCACCGGCGTCCGCTCGCCGGCGGCCGCAACTTCTTCGGCGTCGTGCGGGTCATGGAGGCGTTTCCGGGCGACCCCGAGTGGCGGCGCGATCTCTGGCACGGCGGCATCGCCCACGGCTCGCAGTGGTTCGACCCGGCGCGGCGCCGGGAGCCGACGCTCTACTACTACGAGGGGACCGGGATCTGGGCGGCGCTGACCCGTCACCCGAAACGCGATCTCGGGGCGCCCCTGCGGGTGGGCGTGGTCGGCCTCGGCGCCGGGTCGGTCCTCGTCCACGCCGAACCCGGAGACCTCTTCCGCTTCCACGAGATCGACCCGCAGGTGGTGTCGGTGGCGGAGGACTGGTTCACCTTCCTCGAGGACTCCCCGGCGAGCGTCGAGGTGGTGCTCGGCGACGGCCGGCTCGGCCTCGCGCGGGAGGCGGCCGCCGGCGAGCCGGGATTCGATGTCCTCGTCCTCGACGCCTTCGCCGGGGACGCGATCCCGGTGCACCTCCTCACCTCCGAGGCGTTCGATCTCTACGCGAGCCGCCTCGCGCCCGGCGGAGTCCTCGCCGTCCACATCTCGAACCGGCATGTGGACCTCGCCCCGGTCGTCCGAAGCCAGGCCGAGCGGCTCGAATTCCTCGCGCTGCTGACCGCCTCCGACCCGGAGCCCGAGCGCTACCGCTACACCTCCACCTGGGTCCTGCTCAGCCGGAACGCGGACTTCGTGACCGACCCCGGCGTTCTCGGCCGGGCCGAACCGTGGGGCGACGAGGCGACCGACCCGGCCGGTCGGTTCCGCTGGACCGACGACTACTCGAACCTGCTGGGGGTGCTCCGCTGATCGCCTCCGACCCGGAGCCCGAGCGCTACCTCCACCTGGGAGCTGCTGCGCCGGCA
>CAYGAO010000157.1:0-6822 GCA_964347715.1 uncultured Acidobacteriota bacterium | reverse complement strand
CCCCCCCCCCCCCCCCCACCCGAGAATTCCGGGAGGACCCGGCGCGGGGATTCGTGTACGAGCGGGTTCCCCATGTCAGCGCGGCGACGCTGGCCTACGGCGAGCAGCGTGAGCCGACCCTCCTCGTGGACCGTCCGTACGCGAAGCGGGGGGTGGTGCGGGTCGCTTCGCCCTTCACCGTGGAGAGCGAGTCGCCCTGGCGCTATCTCCCGGTCGCAGAGGCCGCGGGCGATCAGCGCGGCGACGCCGACACCGTGGCGGCCGTCCGCGCGGCGCTCGAAACCGCCGGCGTCGCCTTGCCGGACGGTGCCGGCCGCCTCCGGCTGGAAGACCTCGAACCCTGGGCGGGGACGGACCCCGGGAAGTCCCGACTCGTGACCCACCTCGCCCGCTCCCCGGGCGAGTCCGGCCGGGTGGCGGTGGCGATCCTCCCCGACGACCTGACCGCATCTGCCGCGCTCGTCACCCGCGCCGCGAACGAGGCGGTCCGCATCGAGGGCGTTGCGACGCTGCTCGTGGTGGGGTTCCACTTCGAGGCCGGCGCGCACACCGGGCCGGAGCAGCGCGGCCGGCTGCGGGTGCTGAAGGCGCAGGCGAACCGCGACCTCCAGATCGGCGACCTGAAGGACGACCGGCTGGACCGGGCCTTCGTGCTCGTCGGCGAGCCCGATGTCCGGGTGGCGCGCGTGGGGAAGCCGCCCGACCACTTCACCTGCGAGGTGCTCGGCTACGATGTCTTCGATCCCGCCTCCGGCAACCTGCGGGCCGGCCGTCCCGAGGAGATCGCCTGCTGGATGCTCGACACCGACCACGACGGCGAGGCCTTCTTCGCGCGTCGCATCCACTTCCCCGGCGCGGGGCGCGACCGGCAGATCGCGCGGTTCGTGAAGCGTCTGGGAGCCGGTCTCGACCCGAGCGCCCGCGACGCCATGCTGAGCCTCCGGAGCGCGCCGTTCCCGCGCCCCCGGACCGGTCGGGTCGCGGTGCGGATCATGACCCACACCGCCGCCGAGATGGCGCTGACGCTCGACCTGCCGCGTCGGGGCTGACAGCCTGTGGATAAAGCGCCCCACATGGGAATCCGTCCTCGAAGAGATCGGGAACCCCATCGTCCGGGCGGATGCGGGGCGCTTTCCCCACAGGGTGGCGGCCCGAATCGCTGGCGCGATCCGTTCCGCCGTCTTGCGCGGGGCGGGCGGACCCCCCCCGCACCCCTCCCCGGCGGCGCTGCGCGCCGCGTCTGTACCCGGGGGACTTTCGCCACAGCCTGCTACACGACCTCGACGATGTAGCGCTCGCGGATCAGGCGCCAGGCGGACGCGGCGAAGGCGGGGAGCGGGATCGCCAGCAGCGCCCCGGCGAGCCCCCCGAGGGCGCTGACCCAGAAGAGCACCGCGACGATGATCGCCATCCAGTGGAGTCCGGTCTGCCCGCCCATGATCCGCGGCGTCAGGAACCAGCTCTCGATCACCTGGCTGGCGATCAGCACCCCGGCCGCGAGCGCCGCGAGCCCGGGGCCGCCGTCGGCCTGCATCCACGCGAGCGGGGTCGCGACCACGAACCCGACCGTGGTCCCGAGATACGGGATGATGGTGAGCAGGCCGAGCGCGAGGCCGATCACGAACCCGTAGTCGAGCCCGATCAGCGTGAACCCGAGGGCCACCAGCAGCCCCTGGAGCAGCGCCACCACGAGCTGGGCGCGGAAGAAGACGATCAGGATGCGGGCGAACTCGCCGGCGAGCCGGACGACGCTGTCGCGGGTGCGGGGCTTCAGGAACGGGAGCAGGCGGGCGTGGTCGGCGGGGGGCGGCTCCCACACCAGGAAGAACCCGAAGTAGAGCGGGAGCACCACCCACGAGAGCAGCGCCGCCGCGCCCCGGACGATCCCGGCGACCCCCGCCACCGCCTGCTCGCCGATCCGGGCGAGCCCCCGGAACAGCGCCGCCTGCTGGCTCGCGAGGAAGTCGCGGAGCTCGCGCCCGACCGGGTGGTTCTCGAAGAAGTCCACGAAGGCCGGGGTCTCGGCGACGACCCAGCCGTACGCGCTCCCGACCAGGTTCGGGGCGTGCTCGGCGAGGTCGCCGAGCTGAGTGGCGACGAGCCGCCCGAAGACCAGCGCGAAGCCGGCGAGCCCGGCGGCGATGGACAGGTACACCGCGGCGAGCGCCGCCCAGACGGGCAGGCGGAGCCGCGCGCGGAAGGCGTGGAACCAGGGTTTCAGGACGAGGGCGGCGAGCCCGCCCACCGCGAGCGGCAGCAGGACATGGGAGAACGCGGCCAGGAACCGGTAGAGCAGCCAGCCGACGCCGAGCGCGGCGCCGACGAGGACCGTCGCCGAGAGGACCGAGAGCGCCGCGGCGCGGGGGTCGCCCGCCCTGCCGCCCTCGGGGGCGTCCATCAGTAGCGGTAGTCGTCCGGCTTGTAGGGCCCGTCCGCCGGGACGCCGAGGTAGTCGCACTGCTCCGGCGTCAGCCGGGTCAGCCGGGCGCCCAGCTTGTCGAGGTGGAGGCGGGCCACCTCCTCGTCGAGGCGCTTCGGCAGGACATGGACCCCGAGCGGGTAGCACTCCGGCCGGCAGTGCAGTTCCAGCTGCGCGAGCACCTGGTTCGCGAAGCTCGAGCTCATCACGAAGCTCGGGTGCCCGGTGGCGTTCCCGAGGTTCAGCAGGCGGCCCCCGGAGAGGACCAGGATCTGCCGGCCGTCGCCGAAGACCCAGGCGTCCACCTGCGGCTTGATGTTCCGGCGGCGGATCCCCGGCTCCCGGGTGAGCCCGGCCATGTCGATCTCGTTGTCGAAGTGGCCCACATTGCCGACGATCGCGTTCCGCTTCATGCGGCGGAGGTGCTCGACCCCGATCACCCGCCGGTTCCCGGTCGCGGTGATGAACAGGTCGGCCTCCTCGACGACATCCTCGAGCCGGACCACCCGGTACCCGTCCATGAGCGCCTGGAGCGCGCAGATCGGGTCCACCTCGGTGACCACCACCCGGCACTTCTGGCCCGCGAGCGACTGCGCCGCGCCCTTGCCGACCTCGCCGTAACCGAGGACGACCGCGAGCTTCCCGCTCAGCATCACATCGGTGCCGCGCATGATCCCGTCCACCAGCGAGTGGCGGATCCCGTACACGTTGTCGAACTTCGACTTCGTCACCGAGTCGTTCACGTTGATCGCGGGGAAGAGCAGCGCGCCCTCGCGCTCCCGCCGGATCAGCCGGTGGGCCCCGGTGGTCGTTTCCTCGGTGACCCCGGTGATCCCCGCCGCCAGCTCGCCGAACCAGCCAGGCCGCTCGGCGCCGGCGGCGGCGAGGAGCGAGCCGACGACGGCGATCTCCTCGTTCTCGGGCGCCGGCGCGTTTCCCCCGCGCTCGAACTCCACCCCGAGATGGACGAGGAGGGTCGCGTCGCCGCCGTCGTCGAGGATCAGGTTCGGCCCGCGCCCGTCGGGCCAGGCGAACGCCTCGGCGAGGCACCACCAGTACTCGGCGAGGGTCTCGCCCTTCCAGGCGAAGACCGCCGGCCCTCGCGGATCGACGGCGCCGCCGTTCCGCCCGGCGACCACCGCGGCGGCGGCGTGGTCCTGCGTCGAGTAGATGTTGCAGCTCGCCCAGCGGACCTCGGCCCCGAGGTCGAGCAGCGTCTCGATCAGCACCGCGGTCTGGATCGTCATGTGGAGCGATCCGGTGATCCGGGCGCCGGCGAGGGGGCGGGAGGCGGCGTGGCGCTCGCGGAGCGCCATCAGCCCCGGCATCTCGTGCTCGGCGAGCTCGATCTCGCGGCGGCCGAAAGCGACCGTCGCCGGCGAGAGGTCGGCCACCCGCCAGGGCAGGCCGCTGAACAGCGGCAGTCCGGTGTCGAGGAAGGTTCGGGTCGCGGTCGGGGCTTCGGGCAAGTCAGGATCCCTCGCGGCGGCGGCCGCCGAGAAGCAGGGTGCAGAGAAAGCCGGCGGCCAGCGCCGCGGCCGCGGTGGCCAGCTGGGCGCCGGTCGGCAGGAAGCGGACCCCGCTCACGGTCTGGAACGGCGAAAGACCCGCGGCCGCGCCGAGCAGGAGGCCGAAGAGCGCGCCGAGCGTCGCCCGACGGTGCGCGCCGAGGAAGTATCGCACGAGCCTGGCGGCGACGGCCACGCCGAGCAGGATGCCGCCGGCGAACGGCAGCAGGTCGAGCGCGGACCCGGCCAGAGCCCCGGAATCGAGCGGCCGCCGCGCGAGCGCGTCGGTCACCCGGTCCACCGCGTCCAGGAAGGGCAGGTACATGCCCATGAGCAGGAGGAGGGTGCTGCCGCTGATCCCGGGCAGCACCATCGCGAAGGCGGCGACCGCCCCGGCCCCGAAGAGCGCGGCCGCGGAAGTCCCCGAGACCGGCGCTGCCGCGGCCGGCCCGCCGGCGAGGAGCACCGGGATCGCCACCGCCGCGGCCCCGGCGACGGCGGCGAACCAGAAGACGAAGCCCCGCCGCCCCGCCATCCGGAAGAGCAGCGGCGCGCCCCCGAGCGTCAGGCCCAGGAAGGCCGCGAGGAAGAGGACCGGCCGGGCGGTGAAGCCGTCGCGCACCGCTCCGGCGGCGCCGAAGATCGCGGCGCCCGCGAAGAGCAGCGTGATCCCGAGCCGGGAGATCGCGGCCCGGGAGAGGCGCCCCGAGGCGATGTCGGCGACCGCGGCGACGAGCTGCGGATAGACCCCGGCGGCGAGGATCATGGTGCCGCCGCTCACCCCCGGAACGAGGCTCGCGAGCCCGGCGAGAACGCCCGCCGCCGCGCAGCGGACGAGCGTCCCGAGCCGGCCTGCCGACGATGCGGTCACGCTGCCTCGGGTCTCCGACGACGAGCAGGTTTCAGTTCGGCGGGCCGGGGAAGGTGACGCCCCGACTGCGCGCGCTTCAGAGGAAGGTGGCGGGTATCGGGCGTGGACCGGGCGACGGTTTCCGGTCGGACTTCGGCTGGCCGGCGATCCACGGTGTGGGAAATCCGTACGAGATCGGCGAGACCGGAGGGAAGAACTTCGGGATGTCCTCGTCCAGCTTCAGCGCCTTTCTGGCCATGTCGCCGGCCGGAACGACCCGTGGCTGCTGTTTCTGGTCCCTATCCATTCGATGCCTCCCGAATTCGTTGCTCCCCGCCAGCCGGTTCCGGAGATGGGGCGGAGCAGGTCGCCCGGTGGAGTCCGGACCGGGCGAGCCACCCGGTGTCGGGCAGCGAGCGGAAGCGGCTCGGGCAGGCGCCGACGATCCGGATCCGACTCGCGCGCCCCATTGTCGCACGGCGCGGCGTCCTCGCTTCGCGCGACGGGTTCCCGCGCGGCGTCGCCGGGCGACGCTCCACAATGTCCGGGTGTTCGTCGTTCGGGGACTGACGGTTCCGGGGCTCCCGCCGGTCTCCTTCGAGGTCGCGCCCGGGAGAATGCTCCGGGTGTCGGGGCGCTCGGGCTCGGGAAAGACGCGCCTGCTGCGGGCCCTCGCCGACCTCGATCCGCACGGCGGCGAGGTGTCCTGGGCGGGAAGGAGCGCCGGTTCGCTGCCCGCCCCCGAGTGGCGGCGGCGGGTCGGGCTCCTCCCGGCCGAGCCGCGCTTCTGGCATCCGACGGTGGCCGGACACTTCCCCGGCGGGCGTGGCCCCGGCGACGAGGAGCTCGCTTCACTCCGGCTGCCGGCGAGGGTTCGGGACGCCGACCCGGCGCGCCTCTCGACCGGCGAGCGCGCCCGCCTCGCCGTGCTCCGCCTCCTGAGCCGGTTCCCCGAGGTGCTGCTCCTCGACGAGCCGGCCGCGAACCTCGACCGCGCGAACCGGGACCTCGTGATCCGGCGCGTCGAGCGCTACCGCGCCGAGCGTCGGGCACCGGTGCTCTGGGTCTCCCACGACCCCGGAGAAGTGGCGGCGGAGCGCGTCCTGCTGCTGCCCGAGGGCGCGCTGCGGGATCGCGCCCGCCCGTGATTCCGCTCGACTACGGCGACCTGGCCGCCGCCGCGGGCCTGGTGGTGGCCCTCGCCGTGGCGAACCGGCTCGCCGGGTTCGCGGTGTCGCGGCCGCTGCTGTGGCTCGCGGCCCGCGCCACCGCGCAGCTGCTGCTGCTCGGGCTGGTGCTGCGCTTCGTGCTCCGGGCGACGGATCCCCGGATCGTCGCGGGAATGGCGCTCGTGATGCTCGCGGTCGCGGCGCGTGAGGTCCAGCGGCGCCAGGCGCGCCCGCTGGCGGGGCGCTGGGGCTACCTCGCCGGCGCGCTGGCGATGTTCCTGTCGTCGTTCCTCTGCACCGCGTTCGCGCTCGCGGTGGTGCTGGGGCCCGATCCCTGGTGGGCGCCCCGGTTCTCGATCCCGCTCCTCGGGATGCTGCTCGGGAACACGATGAACGGGGTCGCGCTGTCCACGGAACGGCTCACCGAGTCCGTCGCTCGCGAGCGGGAAGTGATCGAGCAGCGCCTCGCCCTCGGCGAGACGCGCGAGGAGGCGATCACCGGGATCGCCCGCGAGAGCGTCCGCGCCGGGTTGATCCCGATCTTCAACGCGATGGCGGCCGCCGGCGTCGTGAGCCTGCCGGGGATGATGACCGGACAGATCCTCGCCGGCGCCCCGGTCGGGGAAGCGGTCCGCTACCAGATACTGATCATCCTGCTGATCGCCGCCGGCACCGGGTTCGGAGTGCTCGCGGCGGTCCGGGTGGTCTCCCGCCGCCTCTTCGACGACCGCCACCGGCTGCGCCTCGACCGCCTCTCCGGGTAGCCGGCGCCCTCGCAGCCGGTGGATAAAACGCCCTGCAAGGGAATCCGTCCTCGAAGAGATGGGGAACCCCGTCGTCCGGGCGGATGCGGGGCGCTTTCCCCACCGGGTGGCG
>CAYGAO010000156.1:0-6831 GCA_964347715.1 uncultured Acidobacteriota bacterium | reverse complement strand
CCTCCCCGGCGGCGCTTCGCGCCGCGTCGGCGCGAGGGACTTTCTCCACAGCCTGATAGGTGTCCAGAAACACCCGCGCCGGCATGGGCTCAGTCGAAAGTCGGCGGCTCTCGCACGGGCTCCCGGGGTGGCAACTCCAGATCCACTCCGCCAAACGGCTCGATCAGAGATCGAATCACGTTTACCGGATGCTCGGGATCCCGGTTCGGTCGCACGGCCTCCACCAGGATCGAACGGGCCTCTTCCTCGAGAGAGCGGCCGTTCGCTGCGGCCCGCTCACCC
The DNA here is from genome assembly GCA_964347715.1 of uncultured Acidobacteriota bacterium. Taxonomy (GTDB): domain Bacteria; phylum Acidobacteriota; class Vicinamibacteria; order Marinacidobacterales; family Marinacidobacteraceae; genus CAYGAO01. The sequence continues at coordinate 6,549 of CAYGAO010000156.1, read as the reverse complement.
AGACGCTCTCTCAGCTCGTCATCGACTTCCGGGATCTCCATGCTCGCCACGGGTCGGTTCCTCCGGCACCCGGGAGATTACCATTCTCCCGGCGGCCCGCCGGGTCTCCGGTCCGGGTTCCGAACGACTCCCCGGACCCGGATGGCCGGGCACTGGCGGGCGGATCGGCTTTTTCCCGCACCGCGCCGCGCCGACCGGTCGGCCGGTCGGGTTGACGGGTTCGGGCGGGATTGCTAGCGTCCCCGCCGCCCGGCGGGTGCGGCAGGCGCCGGAGCCCGGGCGATTAACTCAGCGGGAGAGTGCTACCTTCACACGGTAGAAGTCGCTGGTTCGAATCCAGCATCGCCCACCATCCGGGGCCCGGTCAGCCGACGAAGCCGGCGAGGAACCGTCCCCACACCGGAGCGAGCGTCACCTTCAAGGCGACATCGGCGAGGAGGAGGACCGCGGCGATCCCGAGGAGCCGGCGGCGGCCCGGCGGGAGCGGAACCTTCGTGCGGGCGAGGCGGCGGACGAGCGGTTCCGCGGTCACGACGCCGAGGATCACGAACGCCGCGACCCGGCAGAGCGACCACGGAAACCAGGCGAGCACCGCCGGCACGCCACTGGAAGCGGCGGCATAGGACGCGACGAAGAAGTCCATGAAGTTCATCATCACCGCGCCCATGAGGAGGCCGAGCGCGCCGCCGCTCAGGAGCGAGAGCGGCAGGAAGACGAGCAGCCGCTGCAGATGGACCGGGAGGAAGCGGCGCCAGTCCCCCTCCGCACCTTCGCCGGTCGCGAGCCAGGCGAACATCTCGTCCCGGTAGGCCTCGCCCCGGAGGATCGCCGTGGCGGCGGCTTCCGGCGCGAGCGCCATCGCGAGCGGGCCGAGGGCGGCGAGCGCGAGCGCCCAGAGGAACATCGCCCGGAGCGCCCCGCCGCGGTCGCCGGCGGCGAGCGCGCCCCAGAGGACGAAGACCGCCGGAAGCGCGAGCAGCACCGGGAGGAGCCAGCGGGCGAAGCCGACCCCGGCGCCCCCGAGACCGAGCCCGGCGGCGTAGGCGACCGGGACCCCGAGGGCCAGGACCGGAAAGTCGCGCCGGGGTCTCACGGGCGCCCCTCCGCCTGCTTCAGCTCGAGGAGCACGCCGCCGGCGCTCTCCGGATGGATGAACGCCACCAAGTGTCCGCCGGCGCCGACGCGGGGCTCGCGGTCCACGAGCCGCACCCCGCGACTCTCCAGCGTGGCGAGCGTTCCCACGAGATCCTCGACCTCGAAGCACACATGATGGAGTCCTTCGCCCCGGCGTTCGAGGAAGCGCCCGACCGGGCCGTCCCCGACCAGCGGCTCGACGAGCTCCAGCAGGCCGGACCCGGCGCCGGCTGGGCCGAGGAACGCCGCGAGCACCCCGAACTCCCCGACCCGGTAGCGCGCCCGCTCGGTGAGCCCGAGGAGATCGGTCCAGCGGGAAGCCTGGGCGTCCGCGTCGCGAACGGCGATCCCGACATGATGCAGCCGGACGGCATCCGGACGCGGGCCGGGACCCCGCGCGGGGCGGTCGGCGAGCAGCCGGTCGGACTCCGCGGCCAGTTCCCGGACCCCCGTTCCGTCCTTCGCCGAGGTCCGGAGCACCGGGCCGCTCCGGGCCCAGCGGAACGCCTCGGCGAGCGCCTCCGCCTCGGGGCGATCCGCCTGGTTCACGACCACGATGTCGGCGACCTCGAAGAGCCCCGCCTTCGCCGCCTGCACCTCGTCGCCGAGCCCGGGGGCGATCACCGCGAGCGTGAGGTCGGCGAGGCGGACCACCGCGTGATCGCCCTGCCCCACGCCCGCCGTCTCGAGCAGGATGCGCCGGAAGCCGGACGCCGCGAGGAGCCGCAGGACGGCCGGCGCCCGGGGGGCGAGCCCGCTCTCGCCGTCGCGCGCCGCCATGCTGCGGAAGAACACGCCGCCGTCGTCGCGCTCGAAGCGGACGCGGTCGCCGAGCAACGCCCCGCCGGTCCGGGGGCTCGTCGGGTCCACCGCGAGGACCGCGACCCCGCGCCCGCCGCCCGCGAGTTCCGCGGCGAGCCGGTTCGCGAGCGAACTCTTGCCCGCGCCCGGAGGCCCGGTGAGCGCGATGACCCGCGCCGCCGCGGGCCAGTCGAGGGCGGCGGCGCGACGGACCGCCTCGGCGTCGCCGGATTCGACCGCGGTGATCGCCCGCGCGAGCGCCCGGCGATCCCCGGCGGCGAGCGCCGCGAAGAGAGCGGCGAGCGCCAGGGGCCGCCCCCTCAGGCGCCGACGCGCCCGAGAAGCGGACGGGCGATGATCATCCGCTGCACCTCGGAGGTCCCCTCGCCGATCGTCATGAGCTTCGCGTCGCGCAGATAGCGCTCGACCGGGTAGGCGCGGGTGTAGCCGTAGCCGCCGAGCACCTGGACGGCGCGGTTCGTCACCCGGACTGCGGTCTCGCTGGCGTGGAGCTTCGCCATCGCCGACTCGGCGGTCGTCGGGCGCCCCGCGTCCTTGAGCGCCGCCGCGCGCTGGATCAGCAGGCGCGAGGCCTCGATCTCGACGCTCGAATCGGCGAGCGGAAAGCGGACCCCCTGGAAGTCGCCGATCGGCCGGTCGAACTGCCGGCGCTGCTTCGCCCAGGCGACCGCGCACTCGAAGGCGGCGCGCGCGATCCCGAGGGAGAGCGCGGCGATGCTGATCCGCCCGCCGTCGAGCACGCGCATCGCACCCCGGAACCCGGCCCCGGCGTCGCCGAGCAGGTTCCCCGCGGGGACCCGGCAATCCTCGAAGACCATCTCCGATGTATCCGAAGCGCGGTGCCCGAGCTTCTTCTCCTTCCTCCCGGAACGGAAGCCGGGCGTGCCGCGCTCGACGATGAACGCCGAGATCCCGTGGGTGCGGAGGTCGGGATCCGTCGAGGCCATGCAGATCGCGATGTCCGCGACCGAGCCGTTCGTGGTGAAGGTCTTGCTGCCGTTCAGGATCCAGTCGCCGCCGTCGCGCACGGCGGTCGTCCGGGTGCCGCCGGCGTCGCTCCCGGCGCTCGGCTCGGTGAGACTCCACGCGCCGAGCGCCTTCCCCGAAGCGAGCGGGGCGAGGTACTTCGCCTTCTGCTCCCCCGTCCCCTGCTCCCAGATGTGGTTCGCGGCGAGCGAGACATGGGCGGCGACCGTGATCGCCACGGAAGCGTCGGCGGCGGCGAGCTCCTCGATCAGCACCGCGTAGTCGGCGTAGGAGAACCCGGCGCCCCCGTATTCCGCGGGGAACACGGGCCCGAGGAACCCGAGTTCGCCCAGCTTCCCGACCGCCTCGGCAGGGAATCTCTCCTCCTCGTCCCAGCGCGAGGCGTGCGGGAGGATTTCGGACGCCGCGAAATCGCGGACCGCGCGACGGATCTCGGTCTGGGTCTCCGTGTCCCGGATCGGCAGGGCTGGTTCGGTCAAGGCGGCGGATTCTACCCGGGCGGTTCGGGGATACTTGCGGTTCTTCCCTGCGGAGGTTCCCCGTCTTGTTTCGCCATGGATCTCTTCTCCTCCTCGGTCTCGCCGCGTCGGCGCCAGCCCAGGAAGCCGAACTCGCCATCGTCGGTGGTTCCGTCCTCGATGTCCGCACCGGCGCCCTCTCGCGGGCGAATGTGCTGATGGCGGACGGCCACATCCTTTCGGTCGGCCCCGAGGCGCCGCCCCCCGGCGCCGAAGTCGTGGACGCTCGGGGGAAGTTCGTCCTGCCCGGCTTCCTCGACGCCCACACCCACGCCGACGAGCTGTCCGAGGTGCGCCGGGCGCTCGAATCGGGCGTCACGACGCTCCGGAGCGCGAGCGTCGGCACCTACCGCGATGTGGCGATCGGGCGGTTGGTGGCCGCCGGCCACCTCGCCGGGCCGGACTATCTCGGCGCCGGGGTGTTCGTGACCCCGAACCTCGGGGAAGCGCGGCTCGCCGCCGAGAGCCTCCACAGGGTCTCGGACGACATCCGGAGCGACGACGAACTGCGGCTGCTCGTGCGGGTGAACGCCGAGAACGGCGTGCGCGCGATCAAGACCCGGGCCACCGAGCGCGCCGGACTCCCGGACACGGACCCGAGGAAGCAGGTGTATTCCGAGGCGCAGCTCCGGGTGATCGTCGAGGAGGCCGCCGCGCTCGGCCTCCCGGTGCTCTGCCACGCCCACGGCGACGAGGGCGCTCGCGCCGCGGTGCTCGCCGGGGTCGCGAGCATCGAGCACGGCACCTTCCTGACCCGCGAGACGCTCGAACTGATGGCCGAGCGCGGCACGGTGCTCGTCCCCACCTACACGACGCTCGTGGACCTCGACGAGCCGGGCGGCGACTACGACCACCCGGTGCTGACGCTGCGCGCCGACTTCATGGTCCCCCGGCTCGAGAAGACCGTCCGGATGGCGCGCGAGATCGGCGTCCGCGTCGTCGCCGGGAGCGACACCAGCTACGGGCCCGAGAGCGTGAGCCGGATCGGGGTCGAGGTGGCGAACTTCGTGAAGCTCGGCTTCTCGCCGATCGAGGCGATCCGGAGCGCGACGGTCCACGCCGCGGAACTGCTCGGCGTCGCCGACACGACCGGGGCGCTCGAACCCGGCCTCGAGGCGGACCTGATCGTCGTCGCCGAGAACCCGCTCGATGACATCTCCGCGATCCAGGATGTGGTCGTCGTGGTCAGCAACGGGCGGGTCGCCGTGAATCGGCTCCCCTTCGGGACAGCTCGGGTCGGCGAGGCGCCACAGCCGGACCTGCCATCCGAAGAACGGGTGGCAAACTCTCCCCGCAATGCCAGAGACCACTCGCTGTGGCGCATCCGCCCGGAGCGCCGGACGGGACACCGCGTCGGCGGTCGTTGATTCGGCCGGTCGGCTGGTGCTCCCTGCCCGGTTCGGCGCGGCGCTGGCGTTTCGGGAGCGCCAGCCGGTCGTCCTGCGACTCGAGGACGACAGCGTCCGGGTGGCGACTGCCGAGGCGGCCCTGGACGCGGCCATCGTCGCGGCCCAGGCGACCGCCCGGAAGTACGGCGGGGGGACGGGCGGCGCCGTGGATGCCTTCATCGCCGAGCGGCGCGCGGAAGCGGCGGAGGAGTGAATTGGCCCGCCGGGTCCTCGACGCCTCGGCGGTGCTGGCGCTGATCGAGGACGAGCCCGGGGCGACGCTCGTCCGCGACGCCCTGCACCACGGGTCGGCGATGTCCACGGTGAACCTCGCGGAGGTGGCCGCCAGCCTGCGTCAGCGAGGGTGGAGTGACGACGAGGTGCGCACCCGGATCCTCTCGCTCGGGATCGAGTTCCTGCCGTTCGACGAGCAGACCGCGCTGCGGAGCGGCGCGCTTCGGGCTGCAACCGCTCGACTCGGGCTCGGACTCGGGGACCGGGCGTGCCTCGCCACGGCCGCAGCTCTCGGCATCCCGGCGCTGACTGCCGACCGCGCGTGGCTCGGACTCCGGATACCGCGGGTCGAAGTCCGGGCGATCCGCTGACGGCGCCGCCGGGCAGCCGGGGTCAGCGAGGCGGTTCGGGGTTCGCGACCGGGAGGAAGAGCGCCGAAGGGTGGTCCGCCCGGCCTGACCCGCGAGACGCTCGAACTGATGGCCGAGCGCGGCACGGTGCTCGTCCCCACCTACACGACGCTCGTGGACCTCGACGAGCCGGGCGGCGACTACGACCACCCGGTGCTGACGCTGCGCGCCGACTTCATGGTCCCCCGGCTCGAGAAGACCGTCCGGATGGCGCGCGAGATCGGCGTCCGCGTCGTCGCCGGGAGCGACACCAGCTACGGGCCCGAGAGCGTGAGCCGGATCGGGGTCGAGGTGGCGAACTTCGTGAAGCTCGGCTTCTCGCCGATCGAGGCGATCCGGAGCGCGACGGTCCACGCCGCGGAACTGCTCGGCGTCGCCGACACGACCGGGGCGCTCGAACCCGGCCTCGAGGCGGACCTGATCGTCGTCGCCGAGAACCCGCTCGATGACATCTCCGCGATCCAGGATGTGGTCGTCGTGGTCAGCAACGGGCGGGTCGCCGTGAATCGGCTCCCCTTCGGGACAGCTCGGGTCGGCGAGGCGCCACAGCCGGACCTGCCATCCGAAGAACGGGTGGCAAACTCTCCCCGCAATGCCAGAGACCACTCGCTGTGGCGCATCCGCCCGGAGCGCCGGACGGGACACCGCGTCGGCGGTCGTTGATTCGGCCGGTCGGCTGGTGCTCCCTGCCCGGTTCGGCGCGGCGCTGGCGTTTCGGGAGCGCCAGCCGGTCGTCCTGCGACTCGAGGACGACAGCGTCCGGGTGGCGACTGCCGAGGCGGCCCTGGACGCGGCCATCGTCGCGGCCCAGGCGACCGCCCGGAAGTACGGCGGGGGGACGGGCGGCGCCGTGGATGCCTTCATCGCCGAGCGGCGCGCGGAAGCGGCGGAGGAGTGAATTGGCCCGCCGGGTCCTCGACGCCTCGGCGGTGCTGGCGCTGATCGAGGACGAGCCCGGCGCCGCAACGCGGCGATGTCGGAGGTGGCCGCCAGCCGGCGTCGTCGGGCTCAAGTTCGACAGTATTTCGGCGAATTCGGGAGGTGGCTCGTCGAAAG
>CAYGAO010000155.1:0-6836 GCA_964347715.1 uncultured Acidobacteriota bacterium | reverse complement strand
TCCCCCGCTAACCGCTGGCGCTCACCCTGAACACCCCTTCGTCCACGGGCTGCTACCTGGCGGCCTATTCCGCCCTGGGCGTCCAGGCGACCCCGATGAACTACGGCGAGGTCTATTCCGCGCTCCAGCAGGGCGTGATCGACGGCGGGGAGGCGAACGCCATCGGATTCGTGAGCAGCCGGCTCCACGAGGTGGCCGGGTTCTACAGCTTCACCTCGATCACCTACAACCCGATCACGCTGCTGGTGAACGAGCCGTTCCACGAGGCGCTTCCGGGGCGCATCCGCGAGACCTTCGACCGCTCGGTGGCCGATGCGCTGGCGTACCAGAGCGAGGTCGCGCGCCGGATGGAGGCGGACGCCCTCGCCGAGATGCGCGCGAGCGGCGTGGTCATCTCCCGTCCGGACCTCGCGCCGTTCGCTCCGGCGGTCAGACCGCGCATCCGGGACGAGCTGGCCGACCGGCTGCCGGACGGCGAGGCCCTGATCGCCAGACTGGTGGCGGAAGTCGAGCGCGCGGCGTCCGAACCGACGAACGGAGCCGGGACGGCGAACGAATGACCCGGCGGCTCCGGGCGCTCAACCGGATCCTGGTGGCGCTCGAGACCTGCGCCGCCGGTGGCCTCGTGATCACGATCTCGGTCGTGGTCCTCCTCCAGGTGCTGATGCGTTACCTCTTCGCCCAGCCGAATCCCTGGAGCGAGGAGGTCTCGCGCTTCTGCTTCATCTGGCTGTCGCTGCTCGGGGCCTCGCTGGCGGTGGAGCATCGGACCCACTTCGGGTTCGATCAGGTAACCCGGAAGTTGCCCCCGCGCGCGAGGAAAGCCGTGGAGACTCTCGCCGGGACGGTCGTGCTGGCGTTCTCGCTCCTCCTCGTCGCCACCGGCATCGCCCTCGTGGACCTGACGATGGGACAACGGTCCCCGGCCCTGGACCTGCCGATGGGTCTCGTCCATGCCGCGGCGCCGGTGTCCGGCGTGCTGATGGCGATCCACCTGCTGGCGGGGCGGAGCGGCGAGACCGCCTGACAGGCGGTGGAGAAAGTCCCTCGGGCGCCGACGCGGCGCAAAGCGCCGCCGGGGAGGGTCCTCCCTCTCCGCGAAAGCGGGCGGAACGGATCGCGCCGACGATTGTCCGCTGGGGAAAGCGCCCCGCATCCGCCCGGACGACGGGGTTCCCCATCTCTTCGGGGACGGATTCCCGTGCGGGGCGTCTTGTCCACAGGCTGCTGATGGGCGGTCTTCTCGTCGGCGCCTTCGGCGCCCTGGTGGTCGCGGCGGTCCCCATCGGCTTCGCGCTCGCGACCGCGGCGGTCCTCGCCATCGTGGCGGCAGGTCTCCCGCTCGTCATCGTCCCGCAGCAGATCGTCGCCGGGATGGACTCCTTCCCGATGCTCGCGGTACCGCTCTTCATCCTGGCCGGCTTCCTCATGGACGCCGGGGGGATCAGCCGCCGCCTGGTGACGCTGGCGCGCTCGGTCGTGGGACACCTCCCCGGCGGGCTCGGGCAGGTGGTCGTCGTGGCCGAGCTGTTCTTCTCGGGAGTTTCGGGCTCCACTTCCGCGGACGCGGCGGCCATCGGGGGCATCATGACGCCCCAGCTGACCGCGAGCGGATACGGCCGGGCGCGCGCCACCGCGATCGTCTCGGCCGCGTGCGGGATGGGGATCCTCGTCCCGCCCGCCATCGTGATGGTCGTTTACGGCGTCATCGGCAACGTCTCCATCGGGGCCCTGTTCGTCGCGGCGATCGTCCCGGCGCTGCTCCTCGCCGCCGGGCTGATGACGCAGATCGGATGGCAGGCGCGGAGGGAAGGATGGCCGGCGGGGGAGCGCGCCTCGTTCGCGGAAGTCCGGCGCGCCGCGGCCTCCGCCGCGCTCCCGCTCTTCATGATCGTGGTCGTCCTGGGGGGCATCCGCTTCGGTCTCTTCACGCCCACCGAGGCCGCCGCGGTCGCCGTCGCCTACGCCCTGCTCCTCGCCGGGCCGGTTTACCGGTCCCTGTCCGCGACGGAACTGTGGCGCCGGCTCGTCCAGACCGCCGTGGTGTCGGGGATGGTGCTGTTCGTGGTGGGCGCCGCGCGCCTCCTGGGCTGGGTCCTCGCCGTCATGGAAACGCCCCAGGCGCTCGCCTCCTCGGTGGCGGGGATGGGAGGCGGCCAGATCGGCTTCCTGCTCCTGACGGTTCTCGTCTTCCTGCCGCTCGGCGCGATTCTCGAGGGCGTGCCGGCGGTGGTCATGCTGACGCCGATCCTCCTGCCCATCGCGGGCCAGCTCGGGATCGACCCGGTGCACTACGGCGTCGTCATCGTGGCGACCCAGGGGATCTCGGTGTTCCTGCCGCCGGTGGGAGTGAGCCTGCTCGTCGCGTGCTCGGTCGGAGGAGTCGAGCCGGCGGAGGTCGCCCGCCCGCTCTGGCCGTACCTGGCGCTGATGCTGGCGCTCACCCTGCTCGTGGCGCTCCTGCCGGGAATGGTGCTGTTCCTGCCCGGCCTGCTCGGATACTGAGCGGCGCGAGACGGGTCCCGCGCCGAACCTTCCCCGGATCCCGGTGATCCCGCTTCGTCATTGCGGATGTCCTCGCCGATGTCCCGGCGCGATGTCGGCCCGGCCCCGCATCGTTTGCGGATAGGCTCTGACGCCATGCGGACGACGATCCGCCTGGAGGAGCCGCTCCTTCGGCAGGCCAGGGAGGAGGCGGCGCGCTCCGGCAGGACGCTGACCGCGTTCATCGAGGAGGCGCTGCGTGAGCGGCTGGCGCGTACCGCGCGCGTCGCGGAACCCGCGCGCGTCAGGTCGAAGACGGTCGGGGGCCCGGGACCCGGTGCGGGAGTGGACCTCGATGACTCTGCTGCGCTGCTCGACCTGATGCACGAGACGCCATGATGTCCATGCGCCGGTTTGCGAAGATGCGCCCGGCCATCGCGCCTGCCGCGAGTGGCTCGAAACGACGATCGACGGGGAGTCGGCCTTCGGTTCGCGCGACCTCGTCGTCGTCGGCTTCCGGCGCGTCGTTGTCCATCCGCGCGGCCGGGTCCGCTTTTGGAGGCGATGGAGTTCGCCGAAGCGCTTCGCGGGTGTTCCAATCGGGTCGCCGTGAGTCCGGGTCCCGAGCACTGGCGCATCTTCCGGAGGCTTTGCCACGAGACCGGCGTGCAGGGGAATTTCGTACCCGACGCGTTCCTGGCGGCGCTGGCGATCGAGCGAGGATGCGAATGGATCCGGTTTGCCGGGCTTCGCTGGCGCTGCCCACCCGATCTTCTTGTGCGGCTGGCGAATCCGGGGGTCCATCGCGGACAGACCGCCGGGTCGGGGCCCGGAACGCCACGGGATGTCCGGAGCGACGATCGGGTAGGGTCGCGCCGCCATTCCCGCCCCGCCGCCCTCGAAAACCCGACCGGCGCGGAATCCGTTACGACAGAAAAGGCGCCCGTGGCCGAAGGACCTCGGGTCACCGGCGGGTGCTGTCGCCCCCGACCCGCTCGGGTGCGACTCGGGAGCAGACCAATGAGAAGCACCAGAGACAACCCCTCGAAGCGGCTCGCCGGAGCCCCGTCCGCTCTCGCGATCGGCGGGATCATCGCGGCCCTCGCGGGCGCGTGCGGGGTCGCCGAGCCCCGGGGCGACTCGTCCGGACTGGACCCGGACCGGCTGGACCGGCTCGACGCCGCGCTCGCGGGCCAGGTCGAGTCGGGGAGCCTTCCCGGCGTGGTGGCGCTCGTGGCCCGTGGCGGCGAGACCGTGTATCTGGAGGCCTTCGGATACCGCGACCGGGAGGCCGCGGACCCGCTCGAAGTGGACGACATCTTTCGGATCGCTTCCCAGACCAAGGCGATCGTGAGCGTGGCCATCATGATGCTGCAGGAGGAGGGACGGCTGCTGATCTCGGATCCGCTCGGCCGCCATCTCCCGGAGTACCGGGAGACCACGGTCGCCGTCCCCGCGCCGGACGGGACCTGGGAGGTCGTGCCGGCGGAGCGCCCGATCACCATCCGGCGCCTGCTCACCCACACCGCGGGGATCGGCTACGGCCAGGGGCCGGCGGCCCGGGAGTGGGCGGAAGCGGGAATCACCGGCTGGTACTTCGCCGACCGCGAGGAGCCGATCCGGGAAACCGTGCGGCGCATGGCTTCGCTTCCCTTCGACGCCCATCCCGGCGAGCGTTGGGTTTACGGCTACGCGACCGACATCCTGGGGGCGGTCGTCGAGGTCGCCTCGGAAATGCCGCTCGACGAGTTCCTCCGGACCCGCATCTTCGAGCCGCTCGGGATGGCGGACACGCACTTCTACCTGCCGCCCGAGAAGCGCGACCGCCTGACCGTCGTGTATTCGGCGGGCGAGGGCGGCCTCACCCGCGCCCCCGATCCCGGCGGCATGGTGGGACAGGGGGCGTACCTGGACGGGCCGCGGGTGAGCTTCTCGGGGGGCGCCGGCCTCCTGTCCACCGCCTCCGACTACGCGCGGTTCCTCCAGATGATGCTGTGCGGCGGCGAGCTCGACGGAGCGCGCATCCTTTCGCCGAAGAGCGTCGAGCTCATGACCGTGGATCACCTCGGCGGGATGCTGGTCAGGAACGTGGACGACGCCGGCGCGCTGTTCGGCGAGGAGCGGGGCGTCGGATTCGGGCTCGGCTTCCGGGTGGTGGAGGACCTGGGCGCGCGCGGCGCGCTCGGCTCGGTCGGCGAGTACGGGTGGGGCGGGGCCTACCACTCGAGCTACTGGGTGGACCCCGAGGAGGAGCTCGTCGTCGTGTACCTGGCGCAGCTGATCCCCGCCGGGGACCTGGACGACCACGCGAGGTTCCGGGCGCTGCTCTACCAGGCGATCGACCCGACCGGCTGAGCGGCGGCGCTCCCCGGAAAGCGCGTCGCCCGGTGGATCAGCGAAACGCCCGGATGTGGGTACGCTGCCCCTCCATGGCTTCCCCCGACCGGATCGGGCGTCCCTTCCTCGGCGGAGTCGTGGCGCAGCAGACGAAAGAGCGTGGCGCCCGATATCGGGAGCACCAGCCGCGCGCGTGGGGAACCACGGGGTGATGTCCGCCTTCCAGCCTGCGGCGCTCGCCCGCGTGTTCTGGCGGTCGGCGCAGGTCGCGGTCGTGGTCGCCGTCATCGTCGTTCCCTTCGGCTACGCGATCACCGGGCACCACCACGATGTGGCGATGGGCGCCATCGCCGGCCTCATGGTGGGCGTCGGGCTCCACCTGCGCGTCGGCGTGCGGAGCGGTCGGTCCGTCGGAATCCTCATCGGTTCGACGGTAGGGGTCGCCACCGCGCTGATCGCCGGTCTCGTTCCGGGCGATCCCTGGGGTTTCCTCCTGGCCCCGCTCCTGGCCCTCGCCATCGCCCTGGTGGACCGGCTCGGCGCGGCGCCGCTCACCGGTTATCGGGAAGCCGCCGCCGAGGCCGCGACGCTCTCCCTGTTGATCGGCCTCGGCTTCGGGGTCCTGTTCTGGCGGGAAGGGGTCGTCCCCCTGGTCGGGTCTCTCTGCCTCGCGCCGCAGACCGCGCTCATGGCGGGCTTCTTCGGCCAGAACCGCGAGGGAAGGCGTTACGCGCGCCCGCCGCTCTGGCTGCTGCTCCCCGCCCTGGCGGTGTTCGCGCTGATCGTCGTCATCACCATGTCGGAGCAGAGCGGTCGGCCTTCCGTCCCGGACGCGCTCGCTTCCGCCGCGATCCTCGCCGTGGGCGCACCCGTCGCGGTGTTCCTCTCGGCGCGCGCCTTCGCCGGCTGGCTGCGGCCGCGCCTCCGCGTGTACCTGATGCTCGCCGACTACCTGCGGGTGATGTGGGTGCCCGTCGGCGGGTTCTCGGTCGGGTACCTGGCGATCATCCTCGTGTTCGCGGGATTCTTCGGAATGCTGGAGCGGTTCGTTCCCGGTTCGTTCGCCGGCGCTTCGGGAGCCTCGGTGTTCGACTGGATCTCGTTCTCGTTCTACTCCGCGGTCGCCGACGCCTACACCGCGATCACCCCGAACTCCCTCCCTGCCCGGCTGCTGGTGGGGGCGCGCCTGGTCCTCTCGGTAAGCTGGGCGGTCGTGGTCTTCGCCGCCGTGATGTCCGCGATCCAGCCGCGACTGGACCGGATCGCCCGCCGGAACGCGGCGAACGCGGACTGACCGGGAAAGGCCCCGCGGATACGCCCGGCGCCCGGGGCGGAACCAGAACGGCTGGTAGATGGGGCGAAGGTCGGGCCGCCCGCCCCTTGGCGCCGGGGCCGAACCCCTGGCCGTAGCGGAGGTGCGCCGGGCAGCCGGCCCGGCGCCCGGGCGCCGGGGCCGAACCCTTGCGCCACCGGCAGGAGACCGGTCGGCCGCCCCGCCTGCCGAAGCCGAGGACCGAGTCCTGCCCTCCTGCGGCGAGCCGTTGGCCGTCTTTCGGCGAGTACGGTGGTGGCCAGAGTTCTCGGTTTCCCGATGCCGATGAAGGGCGACGGGTTCGGGTCGAGGAACAGGACCAGGCGCGCGAGCATCCTCAGGGTTCCGCCGGTGGCGCAGGGACATCTCCGCTGCAATCGGCCACCCGGCCAGGTCCGCACCGATCCGATCGCCATCCGCCTCCGCGGTCCGCAACCACGAGGACCTGGCTCAGCTCGATCGGCCACGGTGTGAGGACGACCCCCTCCCGCCGAGGTGATCCCCAGCACATCCGGCCAACAGCTCGCCCGACGACCTGCCCTTCCGGGACCACCTCCAACCCCGATTCGGGTGTGACTACCGTTGTCTTCGCGGCTCGGCCCGGGGCGAGGTGGCGACCGCCGGTCTGACCAGCGGAATCGAGGCTTCACAGCCTGTGGATAAAGCGCCCCGCAGGGGAATCCGTCCTCGAAGCGATGGGGAA
>CAYGAO010000154.1:0-6839 GCA_964347715.1 uncultured Acidobacteriota bacterium | reverse complement strand
GGGGGGGCGCCGCCCCCCGGCCCCCCCCCCCCCCCCCCCCCGCTGAACCGGAACTTCCCGTAGAATCGGCGCCGGTTCGGGATGGCCGACTTCGACCTCGTGGTGCGCGGCGGGACCGTGGTGACCGCCTCCGGATCCCGCGCCGCCGAGGTCGGGATCTCGGACGGCGTGGTTCGCGCGGTCGCACCGGATCTCGGGCCGGGGCGCGAGGAGATCTCCGCCGCCGGCCGGCTCGTGCTTCCCGGCGGCGTGGACGCGCACACCCACATCGAGCAGCGGTCCTCGATGGGTCTCTGGTGCGCCGACGACTTCGAGTCGGGGACCGTCTCCGCGCTCTGCGGCGGGACCACCACGGTGATCTCGTTCGCCGTCCAGGGACGGGGAGAGTCGCCCCGGAGCGTCGTCGAGGCGTATCACCGGGCCGCGGGGCCGAAGGCGGTCAGCGACTACGGTTTCCACCTGATCGTCGCCGATCCGACGCCGCAAGCGCTCGAGAACGAGATCCCGCAGCTCGTGGAGGAGGGGGTCACCTCGTTCAAGATCTACATGACCTACGACCTCGTGCGCCTCGACGACCGCCAGTTCCTCGAGGTGCTCGCCCACGCGCGCCGCCTCGGCGCGCTCACGATGGTCCACGCCGAGAACCACGACATGATCGGCTGGATGTCGGACCGGCTCGTCGGGGCCGGGCACGAGGCGCCGAAGTTCCACGCCGCCGGCCACCCGAAACTCGCCGAGAGCGAGGCGACGGCGCGCGCGATCGATCTCGCCGAGCTCGTGGACGCGCCGCTCTACATCGTCCATGTCTCGTCGAAGGAGGCGGCGGCGGCGATCGCCGCCGCCCGCCGCCGGGGGCTCCGGGTCTTCGCCGAGACCTGCCCGCAGTACCTCCTCCTCACCGCCGAGGATCTCGACCGGCCCGGGATGGAGGGCGCGAAGTACTGCTGCAGCCCCGCGCCCCGGGACGAGGAGTGCCAGGAGGCGCTCTGGGAAGGGATCGCCGCCGGAGTGTTCGAGGTCGTGAGCTCGGACCACGCGCCCTACAGCTTCGACGAGCGGGGCAAGCTCGCCGCCGGCCCCGAACCGCCGTTCACCAAGATCTGCAACGGGGTTCCCGGGGTCGAGCTGCGGATGCCGCTCCTCTACTCCGAGGGCGTCGGGAAGGGGAGGATCGGGCTCGAGCGTTTCGTCTCGGTGTGCTGCGAGGCGCCGGCCCGCCTGTTCGGACTCTGGCCGCAGAAGGGGACGATCGCTCCGGGGAGCGACGCCGACCTCTCGCTGTGGGACCCGGACCGCCGGGTCACGGTTCGCTGGGCCGATCTCCACGACCGGGTCGGCTACACGCCCTGGGAGGGCCAGGTGATCCGTGGCTTCCCGGAGACCGTGCTCCGGCGCGGCGAGGTGGTGGTGCGCGAGGGCGTTCCGCTCGCGGCCCCCGGAAGCGGGCGCTTCCTCCGGCGCGCCCGGCCGGAGTCGGCAACGCCTCTCGGCCGGCCGTCGTGGTCGGTCGCGCTCGCGCGGCGCTTCGGCGCGACCGGGTTTCTCGAGTAGTCGCTGCCAGCCTGTGGACAAGGCGCCCCGCATGGGAATCCGTCTTCGAAGAGATGGGGAACCCGGTCGTCCGGGCGGATGCGGGGCGCTTTCCCCCCAGGATGGCGGCCCGAATCGCTGGCGCGATCCGTTCCGCCGTCTTTCGCGGGGAGGGAGGACCCTCCCCGGCGGCGCTGCGCGCCGCGTCTATGCCCGAGGGACTTTCTCCACGGGCTGCTAACGCTGGCGGCGGGGCGGGCCGAACGCCCGGTCCTCCTCGACGACGATCACTCCGTTCGCCTCCACATACTCCTCCCAGTCCTCGAGGAGTTCCCGGAGCACCCCCGGGCGTTCGGCGGCCAGGTCCCGGAGTTCCCCCGGGTCCTCGTCGAGGTTCGCGAGCGTCCAGGCGCCGGTCCCGAGCGGCGGGGCGAGCCAGGTGGCCTTCCACGGGCCCCGGCGGATCGCCCGGCGTCCGAAGACCTCCCAGCCGGCGGCCGGTTCGTCGTGCACGGTCTCGCTCTCGCCGAGGAGCAGCGGCAGGATGGACTTTCCGGTCGGCGCGATCTTCCCGCTCTCCTCGGGGAGCGACGCTCCGGCGAGTTCGAGGAGCGTCGGGAAGAGGTCGGTCACCTGGACGAAGGCGTCGGTCGTCTCCCCCGGCAGCCGCGTGGCGAGCCGCTCGGGAACCACCACGAAGGCGGGCACGCGGATGCCGCCCTCGTGGACGAACTGCTTGAAGTAACGCCAGGGGCCGCTCGCCGCGCTCGCCCACTCGGGGCCGTAGTACACGAACGAGTCCATCCGGCCCATCCGCTCCTCCGAGAGATCGAAGCGCTCGGGCAGGAAGGTGCGGTTGTCGGCGAGGCCGCTCACCTCCTCGCCGGCGGCGCCGTTGTCCGAGAAGAAGAAGATCCAGGTGTTCTCGAGCTGTTCCAGATCGCGGAGCGCTTCGACGAGCCGGCCGAGGTGGTGATCGAGCCGTTCCACCATCGCCGCATAGAGCTCCATCTTGCGCGCCTCGATCCGCCGCTCGTCGTCGGTGAGTTCCGTCCAGGCGCGGGCGTAGTCCGGGAGCGGCGGGGCCTCCACCGTCGCCGGGATCACCCCGGTGCGCTTCGCCCCCTCGATCCGGGCCCGGGCGAGCGCCTCCCAGCCGTCGTCGTAGGCCCCGGCGTAGAGATCGAGGTACTCGTCCGGAACCTGGAGCGGCCAGTGGGGCGCGGTGTAGGTGGCGAGCGCGAAGAAGGGTCTGCCGGCGGCGCGCGCCTCGCCGAGGTTCCGGATCAGCTCGTCCGTGTAGTTCCGGGTCGAGTAGAACCCGGCGGGCAGCGCGTCCACGATCTCCCCGTCCCTCCGGTAGACGATCGGATCGATGGTGTCCACCGGCGCCGCGTCCTCGAAGTGGCTCGCCGCGCCGGTCAGCAGGACGAAGGAGCGGTCGAACCCGCGCGCCCGGGGGCTGTGCTCCGGGCCCATGCCGAGGTGCCACTTCCCGGCGATCGAGGTGTGGTAGCCGGCCTCCCGGAGGAGTTCCGGCAGGTGGAACACATGGTCGTTCAGGTAGCCCTCGTAACCGATCCGGCCTTCGAGGTCGCCGCCCATCAGACCCGCCATGCCGCCGAGCCCCGCCCGGTGGTGGTCCACCCCGGAGAGCAGCATCGCGCGCGTCGGCGAGCAGGTGGCGGCGGTATAGAAGCTCGTGAACCGGAGCCCGGAGGCGGCGAGCGAGTCCAGCTGCGGAGTCCGGATCTCCCCGCCGAAGGCGCCGAGATCCGTGTACCCCAGGTCGTCGGCGACGAGGATCAGAAAGTTCGGGCGGGGTGGCGGCGGGTCGGCGGCGCAGCCGGGGAACAGCGCTCCGGCGAGGAGCAGCGCCAGCGGCCCGCCGGGTGCGCGGCGCCGGCGGCCGGGGACCACGGGGCCGGTCAGGGAGCGTTCTGGACCAGGTAGTCCACGAGCAGGTTGGACATCACCCGCATCCCGATCGCCACCGAGGCGTCGTCGGCGCGGAAGAAGGGCGAGTGGTGCGGGCCGGTCCGGGTGCCCTCCCGGTGGACCCCGAGGCGGTAGAAGAAGCCGGGAACCTCGTTGGCGAAGTAGGAGAAGTCCTCGCCACCCATCGTCGGATCGAGTTCCCGGGTGTTCGCGTCTCCGACGAGCGCGCGGACGGTGCGGACGCTCTCGGCGGTGAGCTCCCGGTCGTTGAGCGTCGCCGGGTAGCCCCGGTCGTAGTCGAGCGCGAAGGAGCCACCCCCCGAGCTGGTGATCCCGCCGAGCACCTCGCGCATCCGCTCCTCGACCAGGTCGCGCACCTCGGGGTCGTAGGTCCGCACCGTGCCCTCGATCTCGACGGACTCGGGGATGATGTTGAAGCGCTGGCCGCCGTGGACCATCCCCACGGTAACCACCACCGGCTGGAGCGGGTGGACATTCCGCGAGGCGATCGTCTGGAGCCCGAGGATCGCCTGCGCCGCCATCACCACCGGATCCACCCCCGCCTGCGGCTGGGCGCCGTGGGTCTGGACCCCGGTGATCGTCGCCCGGAAGTGGTCCACGGCGGCGAGCGCCGGCCCCGGAGTGAAGCCGATCACCCCGAGCGGAAGGCCCGAGAGGGCGTGGAGGCCGAAGATCGCCTGCGGGCGCGGGTCGGCGAACGCTCCCTCGCGCAGCATGAGCTCGGCTCCGCCCTCTTCGCCGGGCGGCGGGCCCTCCTCGGCCGGCTGGAAGATGAAGAGGACGGTTCCGGGGAGGTCCGCCCGCATTTCGGCGAGCACCGAAGCGACCCCGTGCTGGACGGCGGTGTGGATGTCGTGACCGCAGGCGTGCATGACCCCCACTTCCTGTCCGGCGTAAGTCGTCCGCACCGTCGAGGCGAACTCGAGATCCGTGTCCTCGGTGACCGGGAGCGCGTCCATGTCGGCGCGCACGGCGACCACCGGGCCGGTTCGGCCTCCCCGGAGCACCCCGACGACCCCGGTGTGGGCGACCTGCTCGCGCACCTCGTCGAAGCCGAGTTCGCGGAGATGCTCGGCGACCAGGCGCGCGGTCTCGAACTCGCGGTTGCCGAGTTCGGGGTACTGGTGGACATGTCGGCGGAAGGCGACGGTCGCCGTTTCGTGCCGTTCGACCGCCTCCCGGATGCGGTCGTCCCACACGGCGACTTCCTGGTCGGCGAGTCCCTGAACGGCGACTCCCGGGGCGGCGACTCCCGGGGCGGCGACTTCCCGGGCGGCGACCGGGGCGGCGAAGAGGAGAGCGACGGCGACGACGGGGAACATGGTGGTCTCCGGAGGGCGGTGCGGTTATCAGGCTGTGGAGAAAGTCCCTCGCGCGCCGGCGCGACGCGAAGCGCCGCCGGGGAGGGGGGCGGGGAGAGTCCTCCCTCCCCGCGAAAGAGGGCGGAACGGATCGCGCCAGCGAAACGGGCCGCCATCCGGTGGGGAAAGCGCCCCGCCTCCGCCCGGACGACGGGGTTCCCCATCTCTTCGAGGACGGATTCCCATGCGGGGCGCTTTATCCACAGGCTGTTACCTGCGGGCGGCAGCCGGAAGGGGCCGGCTGCCGAGATCGAGGAGGAAGGCCCACTCTTCCCCGGTCACCGGCTGGACCGAGAGGCGCTGCCCCCGCTTCAGGAGCGCCATCCCCTCGAGTTCGGGGAGCGTCCGCAGCAGCGGCAGCGGGATCAGTTCGGGGAAGCGCGACACGAACTCGATGTCCACCATGTACCACCAGGGCTTCGCCTCCGTGGCGCGAGGATCGTGGTACTTCGATCCGGAATCGAACTGGGTGAAGTCGGGGTAGGCGGTCCGGCAGACCCGGGCCACGCCGGCGATGCCCGGGGGCTTCGCGTTCGAATGGTGGAAGAGGACTCCGTCGCCGATCTCCATCGAGCGCATCAGGTTGCGCGCCTTGAAGTTCCGCACGCCGTCCCAGTGGGTCCGGCCGTCGCGTTCGAGGTCCTCGATGCTGTAGTCGCCCGGCTCGCTCTTCATGAGCCAGTGGCGTCGGGGTCGGTCGCTCACGCCGCCGGAGCCTACCAGCCCCCCGGCCCGGTCCCGCGAGCCGGCCCTGCCGCGAAGGGCATGTCGGTTGCTTTTTCGAGGGTCCCGGGAAGAATGGAACCCGGAGATCCCGTGCGCCGCCTGCAGCCGTTGCTCCTCGTCGCCTCCGCCCTCGGGGCGCAGCCCCGTTCCGACACCGCCCTGACCGAGGACATCGTGGCGGCGATCGAAGCGGCCGACCTCCCGATCGGGCTCTTCGAGGTCGAGGTTCGGGACGGGGTCGCGCTTCTCTCGGGCGAGGTCCTGAACGAGGCGACCCGGGCGCGCGTCGTCGAGATCGCGCTCTTCGTCGAAGGGGTTTCGGCGGTCGAGACGGACCTCACGGTGCTCGAATCCGACTTCGAGGGGGACCCGGAGGAAGCCGGAGAACCCGAGCCGGCAGCGCCCGCAGGGCCCGCCGCCGAGCCGATGCCGGCGGCGATCACGCGGCCCGACGAAGCGGTCCGCGCCGATGTCGTGGCCGCGATCGGAGACGCCGACCTCGAGGCCGGCGATCCGGCGGTCACCGTGGAGCAGGGCACGGTCCGGCTCACCGGGCAGGTGGCGAACGCCTGGGAACTCGCGGAGGTGCTGCGCCGGTCGCGGGAGGTCCCGGGCGTCGGCGCGGTGGATCCGGATCTGGAAGTCGCCGAGCCGGAGAGCATGGACGACCTCGTCGAGGAGGTGCGCCGGGCGATCCTCCGCTACTCCTACTACACGGTCTTCGACGACATCGACTTCGGGGTGGAGGAGCCCTACGGGATCGTGCTGCTGGGCGCGGTCACCGAGCCCTTCAAGAAGACCGAGATCGAGAAGCGGGTCGCCCGGGTGTTCGGCGTCCGGAGCGTGGACAGCCGGATCGAGGTGCTGCCGCTCTCCCCGAACGACCAGGATCTGCGCCGGGCGCTCTATCGCCGCATCTACCACGACCCGCGCTTCTCCGACCGCGCGAACCAGATGAACCCGCCGATCCACATCGTCGTGTCCCGCGGGGTGGTCGTGCTCGCCGGGGTGGTCCGCAGCGCCCTGGAGGCGCGGATCCTCGAGTCCATCGCGCGGAGCACTCCGGGAGTGTTCCGGGTCGTGAACCGCCTGAACCACTGACAGGCTGTGGAAAGAGTCCCTCGGGCGCCGACGCGGCGCGAAGCGCCGCCGGGGAGGGGTGGGGGGGGGGGGCGCGCGGCCCCCCCCGGGGGGGGGGACGGGGGGGCCCCGCGCGGAGGGGCGCCCGGCCGGGGGGGAAGCGCCCCCCCTGCCCCCCGCGGC
>CAYGAO010000153.1:0-6874 GCA_964347715.1 uncultured Acidobacteriota bacterium | reverse complement strand
CTCGCCCAGGATCCGGTTCAGGGCGCCGCCGTCCCGCGGTTCCGGGCCCGATTCGCCGCCCATCCCGGCGATGAGCCGCCGGGCCATCGCCGGCTGCGAGAGGATCTCGCGCCGCAGGTGGCTCTCGCCGGGGGCCGGCTCGCCGGCTTCGTCCTCCGCCTGCGGGACCTTGCGGAATTCGAGCGCCGCCGCCCCTTCCCCCCGCGTCTCGATCCCCTCGGGGGTGAGCGCGACGAGGATTCCGGGCTCCACGGTCGCGGTTTCGGTGGCGAGCGATTCGAGCGAGTACTGGTCCGAGGCGACGAGGAACCGGTCGGGCGCCCGGTTCCGGCCGACGACGAGCGGGTTCGAGGAGATCGCCACGATCTCGGGGCGCCCGGCGTCGCCGACGAGCGCCGCGATCGCGTTCTGCCCCCGGATCCGGGCGAAGACCGCGAGGGCCGCCTCCCCGGCGCTCAGGCCGCGGTCCAGACCATCCTGGAGGAGGATCGCCAGCAGCTCCGAATCGGTCTCCGACCGGTATTCGCGGGCCAGGTCGCCCGACTCGCGCCGCAGCGCGTCGAAGTTCTCGACGATGCCGTTGTGGACCAGCGAGACCCGGCCCCGGTCGTGGGGGTGGGCGTTCGCCCGCGTGACCCGGCCCTGGGTGGCCCAGCGGGTGTGCGCGATTCCGAGGCGCGCGTGGAGGTCCGGCGGGAGGCGCCCGACGAGCCGCCCGACGCGGCCGGTGTCCTTGATCGTCCTGACCCCGGACCCGGTGGCGATCGAGATGCCCGCGGAGTCGTACCCCCGGTACTCGAGCCGCCCGAGGCCGACGACGAGGTCGCGGACGATGTTCCCCGGCGAGGCCGAGGCCACGATGCCGCACATGCCGGGTCGGTTGGCTCGGGGCTTCCCGCAGAGACGATCCCCGAGGCCCCGCTACCGCGGGCGGAGGATCAGCTTTCCCGTGGTGGCGCGGGACTCGAGGAGCCGGTGGGCCTCGGCGGCTTCCGCGAGCGGGAGTTCGCGGTCGATCGTGAGCCGGAGCGTCCCGCCGGCCACGCCGGCGAGCACCTCGCCGGCGCGCCAGCGGAGTTCGTCGGCGTCGCGGAGGTAGTCGGCGAGGGTCGGGCGGGTCAGGAACACCGAGCCCGCGCGCGAGAGCAGCAGCGGGTCGATCGGGGGGACCGGGCCCGAGGACTGGCCGAAGAGGACGAGCATCCCGCGCGGCCGGAGGAGTTCGAGGCTCCGCTCCCAGGTCGTCCGGCCCACCGAGTCGTAAACGACCGCGAGCCCCTCGTTCCCGAGCTCCGCCCGGACCGCCTCGCCGAAGTCCTCCTCCGTGTAGCGGATCACCCGGTCGGCGCCGGCCGCTCGCGCCGCCTCGGCCTTCGCCTCGGTCGAGACGGTGCCGAACACGCGCGCCCCCCGCGCCCGGCACATCTGGCAGAGCAGGAGCCCCATCCCGCCGGCGGCGGCATGGACGAGCACCGGCATCCCGGACTGCACCCGGAAGGTCGAACGGACGAGGTAGTGCGCGGTCATCCCCTGGAGGAGCGCGGCGGCGGCGGCGGTCGTCGAGACCTCCTCGGGGAGCCGCACGAGCTTCTCGGCGGCGATCCGGATCTCCTCGGCATAGGCGCCGAGCGCCATCACGAAACCCACCCGGTCCCCCGGAGCGACCGGGGAAACGCCCGCGCCGACGGCCTCGACGACCCCGGCGCCCTCGACCCCCGGGGTGAACGGGGTCTCGGCCGGGTAGAGGCCGGAGCGGTGGTAGGTGTCGATGAAGTTCACCCCGGCGGCCTCGATCCGGACCACGGCTTCACCGGGTCCGGGCGCGGCGGCCGGGACTTCGCCGAAGGTCAGGACTTCGGGGCCGCCGTGGCGGTGGATTCGGATCGCGCGGGGCACGGGAGGGGCGCCATCCTACAATTGCCGGGTCCTGACAGCCTGTGGATAGAGCGCCCCGCAGGGGAATCCGTCCTCGAAGAGATGGGGAACCCCGTCGTCCGGGCGGATGCGGGGCGTGTTCCCCACGGAACCCGAATCGCTTGCGCGATCCGTTCCGCCCGCTTTCGCGGGGAGGGAGGCCCCTCCCCGGCGGCGCTTCGCGCCGCGTCGGCGCGCGAGGGACCTTCTCCCCAGTCTGATGACGGCGGGTATCCCTGCCGGTCTCGAGAGCAAGATCGCCCGGCTGCCCGAGAGCGCCGGCGTCTATCTCTTCCGTTCGGCGGAGGGGAAGACGCTCTATGTGGGCAAGGCGGCCTCGTTGCGGGCGCGCGTCACCTCGTACTTCCGCGCCCCGCCGGGGGGAGGCCCGGGCGCGCGCCGGGACAACCTGCTCTCCCGGATCGCCGATGTCGAGGTCGTGGTCACCGACTCGGTCCGGGAGGCGCTCCTGCTCGAGAACAACCTGATCAAGACCAGGCGCCCCCGCTACAACATCCTCCTCCGGGACGACAAGAACCCGCCGCTGGTGCGCCTCACGATGAACGAGACCTATCCGCGCGTCCACATCGTTCGCGGCGCCGGCGCCGACGGGGCGGTGTACGCCGGCCCCTACTTTCCGGCGAGCCTCGCCCGGCGCAGCGCGAGCCTGGTGCACCGGCTGTTCGGCATCCGGAACTGCCGCGAGCAGCTCGACGGGAAGCGCCCCCGGCCCTGCCTGCAGCACCAGATCCGCCGCTGCATCGCCCCCTGCGTGGACTCGGTCTGCTCGCCCGGGGAGTATCGCAACGCCGCCGAGGCGGCGAAACTCTTCCTCCTCGGGCGCACCGCCGAGCTCTCCGCTTCGCTCACCCGGAGGATGAAGGAGGAGGCCGAGGCGGAGCGCTTCGAGGAGGCGGCGCGGCTGCGCGACAGCCTCCGGCTGCTCGCCGAGCTGAACGACCGCCAGAAGATGGCGGGGGCCGACGGGACGGCGCGCGATGTGTTCGGCCTCCACCGCGAGGGCGACCGCGCCCAATTGCAAGTGTTCCTGATCCGGGACGGGAGGGTCGTGGACCGCGACGCCTTCTCCTTCGCGGACCTGCCGCCGACCGACGACGCCGGCCTCCTCGAGGCGGCGATGAAGCAGTTCTACGAACTCGGGCGGATGCCCCCGCCGCGCATCGAAACGCCCCTCGACTTCCCCGAGCGCGAGCTGGTGGCCGAGTGGCTCGGCGAGAAGCGGGGCGGGCGGGTCGAGATCCAGGTTCCGGTGAAGGGCGCCCGCCACCGGATGGTGCGTCTCGTCTGCCGAAACGCCCGGCTCGCGTTCGATCTGGACTTTCGGGAGGCGGGGCGGCGCGGGAAGGCCCGGGTGCGGGCGCTCGAGAAGGCGCTCCGGCTCCCCGCCGAGCCCCGGCGGATCGAGGCGTTCGACATCTCGAACCTCGGCGGCCGGCAGGTCGTGGGCTCGCTCGTCGTCTTCGAGCGCGGCGAGCCGCTGCCCTCGGCCTACCGGAAGTTCCGGATCCGCAGCGTGGCCGGAAGGCCCGACGACTACGCCTCGATGCGCGAGGTGGTCCTCCGGCGCTATCGCCGCGTGCTCACCGAGGGCCAGGAACTCCCGGACCTGATCCTCGTGGACGGGGGGAAGGGGCAGCTCGGCGCGGCGGCGGCGGCCCTCCACGACCTGGGGCTCAGCCACCTCCCCCACGCCGGCCTGGCGAAGCGCGAGGAGGAGATCTTTCTGCCGGGGGCTCCCGACCCGCTCCGGCTGCCGTCCAATTCTCCGGCGCTCCACCTGCTCGCGCGGGCCCGCGACGAGGCGCACCGCTTCGCGGTCACCTTCCATCGGCGGACGCGGTCGAGCGAGACGCTCCGCTCGGCGCTCGATGCGGTTCCGGGCATCGGCCCGCGCCGGCGGAAGGCGCTCCTGAGCCGCTTCGGGAGCGTGCGCGGCGTCGCCCGGGCGAGCGAGTCCGAGCTCGCCGAGACCGTCGGGCCGGCGCTCGCCACCCGCCTCCACCGCCGGCTGAACCCTCGCCCGAGCGCCGGCTCGCCGGAGTCCGCCACGGGCTGAACCGCGACTGGCGGCGGGATCGTCCCGGGCGTCGCCGAATCGCGGCCCCGCTCCCCGGAGGCGCCGGGCGTTTCCCGGCGGCCGCGAAGGGCGTGGGCCGGCCGCGTCGGGAGGTGATCGGGCGTTCCGCGGGCGCCGCCACCGGAAGTGTTCGGCGAAGCCCGGGATTCCCGGCTCGCGGTCCGCCGCCTCCGCCTCCCCCGGATGCTCCCCGGTTTCGCCTCGCCTCGCCCGCTCGCGGGAGCCTCTCGCCGCGCCGCGCCGGGTCGCCTCGCCCGCTCGCGGGAGCCTCCCTTCGGCGCCTCGCCCCGGGAACCGCGTCGCCAGGAGCCGGAGCGCCCGGTGGAAGTCCCGTCCGCGCGCCTCGGGGAGCCGTTCGGAACCGCGGGTCTCCGGCGCGGACCGGGCCGCGGCGATTCCCGCGCGGGGCGCCTCCATCGTGATCTCCGGGGCCGCCAGCAGCCTGTGGATAGAACGCCCCGCACGGGAATCCGTCCTCGAAGAGATGGAGAACCCCATCGTCCGGGCGGATGCGGGGCGCTTTCCCCGCCGGATGGCGGCCCGAATCGCTGGCGCGATCCGTCCCGCCGTCTTTCGCGGGGAGGGCGGACCCTCCCGCACCCCTCCCCGGCGGCGCTTCGCGTCGCGTCGGCGCGCGAGGGACTTTCTCCACAGCCTGCCAGGGGCCGTTTCGGCGCGGGCGGGGCGCCCGTTCGTTCCGGGTGGCTCCGAGCCTCCCGAATCGGGAGCAACCGGAAGGGGTGGGTTCCGGTGGTCGCCTCCGGCGCCCTGGAAGCGGGCGCGGCCGGGGGCTCGAGGGCGCGGGCTTCGCCCGGCAGGATCACCAGGCGGTTCGTCGCGCGCGCGATCCGGCCGGCGCGCGGCCCGGCGACGGAATCCGCTCCGCGCCCGTAGAATCGCCGACCGACCATGACGACTCTCGCCGCCAGGGGCCGCTCCGGGCGCCCGCGCCTCTTCTCCGGGATGCGTCCCACCGGTTCCTCGCACCTCGGCCACCTCGTCGGGGCCTACCGGAACTGGGTCGCGATGCAGGACGAGTTCGACGCCTTCTACTGCATCGTGGACTTCCACGCGCTCACCACGGACTACCGGGACACGAGCGAGTTGCCCGGGAGCACGCTGGAGATCGCCACCGACTGGCTCGCGGTGGGGCTCGACCCGGCGCGCTCGACGCTCTTCGTGCAGTCGCAGGTGCCCGAACATGCGGAGCTGCACCTGCTCCTCTCGATGGTGACCCCGCTCGGCTGGCTCGAGCGCGTCCCGACCTACAAGCAGCAGCTCCGGGAGCTGCGCGAACGCGACCTCCGGACCTACGGCTTTCTCGGGTATCCGGTGCTCCAGGCGGCGGACATCCTCCTCTACGACGCCGCTGCGGTTCCCGTCGGCGAGGACCAGCAGCCGCATGTCGAGCTGTCCCGCGAGGTCGCGCGACGGTTCAACGGCATCTTCGGCGAGGTGCTCACCGAGCCCGAGGTCCGGCTCACCCCGTCGCCCCGGCTCCCGGGAACCGACGGGCGGAAGATGTCGAAATCCTACGGAAACGCGATCGGAATCGCCGAGGACGAGGAGTCGGTGCGCGGGAAGCTGAAGACGATGCAGACCGATCCGGCCCGGAAGCGCCGGTCCGACCCCGGCGACCCGGCGAAGTGCCCGGTCTTCGACCTGCACCGGATCTTCTCCGACGAGCCGACGCGAGCGTGGGCGAGGGAGGGCTGCCGCACCGCCGGGATCGGGTGCATCGAGTGCAAGGGCGCGCTCGCCGACCATCTCGTCGCCGAACTCGCGCCGATCGCCGAGCGGCGCCGCGACTACGAAGGCCGCCCGGACGAGGTTCGCGAAGTGCTCGCCGCCGGACGCGCCGAGGCGGCGGAGGCGGCGGCGGCCACGATGGAGCGGGTACGCGAGGCGGTGCGGCTCCCCTCCGGGTCTCCGACCCGATCGTCGGCCGGATGAGAGCGACCCTCTACCTGCCCGAGCACACCGAGGAGGTCGCCCCCGAGGGCGCCCGCTTCCATGTCCGCTTCGAGAGCGACCCGGGGGGCGAGGACGCCGGAGGCTTCGACGGCTTCGACGGCCCGCTCGAACTGTTGCTGCGGACGGTGCGGGGTGGGCGCCCCGACCTGCTCCGCCTCGAGATCTCCTCGATCACCCGGCAATTCCTGGAGACTCTGGAGGTGCTCGAGATCCTCGATCTCCGGGTGGGTTCCGAGTTCCTGAAGGTCGCCACCGCGCTGCTCCGGCTCAAGGCGCGCCGGCTGCTGCCGGCGCCGCAGCCTCCGGACACCCCGGAATCCGATCCGGAGCTCGCGCTCGCGGCGCGGCTCGCCGACTACGCGCGCTACCGCGAGGCGGCGCAGCAGCTGCGCCGCAGCCTCGAGGCGCGGAACGCGGTCTGGGTGCGCGCGCCCGCGTTCACCGAGAAGGTCGCGGGCGCGGAGGCGGGCGACGCGGAGCACCCCCCTGCCGAACTGCTCGCGGTGGACCTCTTCGCCGTCGTGGAGGCCTTCCGCCGGGTCATGGCCCGCGCCCGCGCCCGTCCGGAGGTTGCGCTGCCGAAGCCCCGCATCTCGATGGAGACGGTGATCGAGCGGATCGAGGCGGCGGTCCCGCCGGGGAGCGGGCAGGACTTCGAGGAGCTGCTCTACGAGATCCTCGAGGGCCGGGTGAGCCGTTCCGCGCTCGTCGCCGCGTTCCTCGCGGTTCTCGAACTGGCTCGGCGCCGCCGGATCACCATCGGCCAGGAAGCGAACTTCGGCCCGATCCGGATCGTCGGGCTCGCGCCCTCCTGACGGGCCGTGGAGAAAGTCCCTCGCGCGCCGAGGCGGCGCGAAGCGCCGCCGGGGAGGGGTGCGGGGAGGGTCC
>CAYGAO010000152.1:0-6896 GCA_964347715.1 uncultured Acidobacteriota bacterium | reverse complement strand
GCGCGTGACGTGGTCCGGTGGCCCGGTGACCACGAGTGCGATCAGTGCGATTGACCGGCCGCCGGCAGCGGCTTCCCCGCGCGCCCGAGCACCCCCCGCACTTCGGCGAGGAGTCGACCGGTCGGGAGCGCGGCAACGAGCGGGGTGTCCACGGTCAGACCGCCAGGCGGACGCCGGACCCCGCGGCGCGGGCAGCGCGGGCCTCGCGGAAGCGGACGACCAGGTCGGGCGCGGGCTCCCTCGCCGGGGCCGGCGCCTCGCCGGGCGGCCCGGACAGCACCGACGCGATCCGATCCACCGAGAGCGAGAACCCGACCGCGGGGCGGGGGTCGCCGAACCCGGCGAGGAGGTCGTCGTAGCGGCCGCCGCCGCCGATCTCCCGCCCGGCGCCCGGAGCGTGGATCTCGAAGATCAGGCCGGTGTAGTAGTCGAAACCGCGGAGCTCGGCGAGATCGAAGCCGAACCGCTCCCCGAGGCCGAGCGCCTCGAGTACCGCGGCGACTTCGCCGAGCTCGGAAACCGCGGCCGCCGCCCGCTCGGGGAGCGGATCCTCCCCCGCCCGCGCGAGCGCTTCGGGACCGCCGGTCCGGTCGAGGGCCCGGATCAGGGGGTCCGCGCCCGCGCCGAGCGCGGCGGCGATCCGGGAACGGTCGCGGCGATAGAGGCCGGCGAGCGCCTCGGCGCGGCGGGCGGCGCGGTCTGCCCTCCCGGCGAGCGCCGCGTCGAGGACGCCGAGCGGGAACCCGGCGTGCCCCAGGGTCACGACGAACCCCTCGACGCCGAGCCGTTCGAGCGCCTCGAGCGCGACCATCAGGATCTCGAGGTCGGCGGCGCGGCCGGCGCCGAAGAGTTCTCCCCCGATCTCGCGGAACTGCGAGGGGGCGAGGCCGGGTCCCGGCCGGCGCACCCCCTCGCCCCGGTAGAAGAGGCGATTCGCCTCCGGCGGGAGGCGCGTCGCCGCCGTCCGCGCCACCAGCGCGGTGAAGTCGGCGCGGAGCGCGAGGAGTTCTCCGCCTTCGGTGAACCGGTAGCTCGACCGCTCCGACCAGCGCCCGCCGGCCCGTGCGAACACCTCGGCGCTCTCGAAGAGCGGAAGCAGGATCTCCTCGTAGCCCCAGCCGAGGAAGGCCCGGGCCGCGGTCTCCTCGACATGCCGGAGGAGGCGCACCCGCGAACCCACCTGGGCCGCCGCGCCGGGGGGCGCCCGGAGGAGCGAGTCGGTCCGGTTCACGATCCGCCGTCGACCCGCATCACCGCCTGGCGGCCGGTGGCGAAAGTCCCCCGCGTACAGACGCGGCGCGCAGCGCCGCCGGGGAGGGCACCCCCTCCCCGCGAAAGACGGTGGGGCGAATCGCGGAAGCGATTCGATCCACCTGCCCGTGGGAAGAGTGCCCCGCTTCCCCGAATCGGGGTGGATTCCGCAGCGGTGCGGATGCGGGGGACCTTTTCCACCGGCGGTCAGCTCCCGATGTAGCGCGAGACGAGCGTCCGCGCCTCCGCCGGGTCGCCGCTCCCGTGGACGATCGCGCGCCCGTCGGGGAAGACCACGAGGCGACGATCCTCGACCTCGAACTGGAGCAGCAGAGCGCTGTGGCGCAGGGTGGGACGCACCCGCGGCAGCTGCTCGAGCCGGTCCCGGAGACGGTCGAGAAGATCCACCTCGGCGGACCCGTCGCTCCCGGCCGGCGGGCGCACCTGGACCGCGTCCCGACCGCAGAAGGTGATCTGCGAGGGGCCCGCATCGCCGTCGAGGAACTCGAACTCGCGCCGCCCGCAGGCGGGGCAGTCCGGGTCCGGGCCGCCGATCTCCATCCGGTAGGCGGTGCGCTCCCAGACATCGAGGTGCCAGATGCCGGTGGCGAGCGCTTCCTCCCGGCCGGCGAGCAGCTTGAGCGCCTCGGCCACCGCGTAGGCCGCGACCGCGTGGACCGCGGGGGCGATCACTCCGGCGGTGTCGCAGGTGGGCGAGGCGCCCGGCGGCGGCGCCTCGGGGATCACGCAGCGAAGGCAGCCGGTGCGTCCCGGGCGGATCGTGAGCGTCATCCCGTAGCTGCCGACGCAGGCGGCGTAGATCCACGGGATCCCGAGCGCGACGGCGGCGTCGTTCAGGAGGTAGCGGGTCTCGAAGTTGTCGGTCGCGTCGAGGGCGAGGTCCACCCCGGCGAACACCTCGCGGATGTTCCCGGCGTGGAGGTCGAGCGCGAGCGGTTCGAGCGCGACCTCCCCGTTCACCCGGGCGAGCCGGCGGCGGGCGCCCTCCGCCTTCGGGACCCCCTCGCTCGCGTCGCTCTCGTCGTAGAGGCACTGCCGCTGGAGGTTCGAGAGCTCGACGGTGTCCCGGTCCACGAAGCGCACCGCGCCGACCCCCGCCCGGACGAGCATGTCGAGCGAGGCGGCGCCGAGCGCTCCGGCGCCGACGACGAGCACCCGGCGCTCCCCGAGGCGGCGCTGGCCGTCCGCACCGATCCCGGAGAAGAGCGTCTGGCGGGAGTAGCGGTCGTCGGCCACGGGAGAAATGCCGGGGCAGTGTAGAAGCAGCCGCGCCGCCCCGGGGAAGACCGGAAGACGCGACGCGCCGGGTAGCATTCGCGCTGCCCCCCTTGCGAACTCTCGGTTTCCGGCCGGTGGCAGCTCTCCTCGCCACCCTCGCAGCGCCCGTCCTCCCCGCCGCCCAGCCGGCGATCTTCCCGGTCGAGGAGGTGCGGCCGGGGATGGTCGGCGAGGGGCGGACGGTCTTCCAGGGCGACCGGATCGAGACCTTCGGGGTCGAGATCATCGGCGTCGTCGAGGGCGCCTTTCCGGGACGCCGCATCGTGCTGGCGAACCTCTCGGGCGGCCCGCTCGCCCACACCGGCGTCATCCAGGGGATGAGCGGGAGTCCGGTGTACCTCGAGGGGCGGCTGCTCGGCGCCGTGGCCTACGCGTTTCCCTTCTCGCGCGACGCGATCTGCGGGATCACCCCGTTCGGGGAGATGATCCGGTTCACCGAGGCCGGCGCCGCGCCGGGCGCGCTCCGCTTCTCCGAAGCGGGGATCCCGTCGCTCGAGCCGCGGCCGGCGCTCGGCGTCGAAACGGCGAACGGACAGCTCGCGCCGATCCGCACCCCGGTCGCGGCGAGCGGGATGAGCGCCGCCGGGCGGGCGCTCGCCGCCCCGCTCTTCCGGGAGCTCGGGATGGAGCTCGCTCCGGGCGGGTTCGCAAATGTCTCCCGGGCCGGGGGGCAGGCGTCCGGGTCGGCTCCGCTGGCTCCCGGAAGCCCGGTGGGAGCCACCCTGATCGGCGGCGACCTGGTGCTCATGGCGGGCGGCACCGTGACCCATGTCGAGGAAGCGACCGGCGAGGTCTTCGCCTTCGGCCACCCCTTCCTCGGACTCGGGCCGGTCTCGCTGCCGATGCAGGAGGCGCGCGCCGAGGTGTCCGTCGCCTCGCTGATGAACTCCTTCCGCCTCTCGAGCGCGGGCGCGGCGATCGGCGTCTGGCGACAGGATCGGGCCACCGGCATCCGGGGCCGGCTCGGGGCGCGCGCCCGCACGATCCCGATGAACATCCGGATGGACACGAGCCGCGGCGGACGGCGCGACTACGCGCTCGAACTCGTCGAACACGACCTCCTGACCCCCACGCTTTCCTTCACCGGGCTCGTCGCGGTGCTGGGGCAGGAGGAGCGCCCGGCAGGCCCGCAGACGATCCGGGTGGAGGCGCGGTTCGATCTCGCCGAGGGACGCGCGCTGCGCGTCGAGGACATCTTCTCGACCGGCGGACCCGGGGTCCCGGCCGGAGCCATCGGCCCGGCGGCCGCGCTCGTCGCCGCCCCGGTGGCGCTGCTGCTCGGGAACCCGGTCGCGCGGATCCCGGTGCGGAACATCGAGGTCGAGGTCTCGGCGACCGAAGAGGCGCGCACCGCCACCCTGAGCCGCGCCTGGCTGATGTCGTCGCGGGTTCGCCCCGGCGAGGCCGCGGTGCTCCGGATCGCGGTGCGCGACTATCGCGGCGCCGAGCGGGTCCGCGAGCTCGAGATCCCGGTGCCGGCGAGCGCCGCCGGCGAGCTCCTGCAGCTGCGGATCGAGGACGCGCTGGCCGCGACCGTTGCGGACCGCGCCCAGGGCGTCTCCGGGACGCCCACGCGGGTGGAGCAGGTGTTCCGGGCGATCGCCCGGCGCCGGCGGCAGAGCGCCCTCCATGTGCGGCTCGTCGGCGCCGGCCGGTCGGCGGCGGTCGTGGGGAGCGAGTACCTGCCCTCGCTGCCGCCGAGCGTCCGGTCGGTGGTCTCCCGGGACGCCTCGGGAGGGTTCACGAGGACGCTTTCGACCTCGGTCCTCTGGGAAGGGCGCCTCGACTTCGACGCGAGCGTGCGGGGCTCGCGCCGGCTCGCCCTCGAGGTGGAACCCCGATGAGGCGGCTCGCCGTCGCCGCGCTCGCCAGCGCCGCGATCTCCGCATCCGCCGGCGCCCGCGAGT
This sequence comes from uncultured Acidobacteriota bacterium, assembly GCA_964347715.1. Classification (GTDB taxonomy): domain Bacteria; phylum Acidobacteriota; class Vicinamibacteria; order Marinacidobacterales; family Marinacidobacteraceae; genus CAYGAO01. The sequence continues at coordinate 2,439 of CAYGAO010000152.1, read as the reverse complement.
TCTGGCGCTTCGAGACCGCGGCGGACCTCCTGGCCGGCGAGACCGACGGGGTGAGCATCGGGCCCGAGGGTCAGCTGCGCCTCGCCCCGGCGCTCCGGACGCTGCACGAGTCAGAACAGCCGTTCGTGTGGGCGGTCGCCCGCGGCGGCGGGGGCGGCGCGGTCGCCGGCGGCGGCGCCGAGGGCCGGCTGATCCGGATCCGCGACGGGGCGGCGGAGGTGCTCGCCGAGACCGGCGGGGTCAGCATCCATGCACTCGGGGTGGCGGCGGACGGGACGATCCTCTTCGGGACCTCCCCGAACGGAAGCGTGCAGCGGATCCTGCCGGGCGGCGAGCGGGCCGTCCTCCACGACCCGGAGGCGCGCTACCTCTGGGCGCTCGCCCCGGAGCCGGGCGGGAGCGTCCTGGTCGCCACCGGGATGCCCGGAACGCTGCTCCGGATCGGCCCCGCGGGGGACGCCGAGACGATCTTCACGACCCGCGACGAGAACATCACCGCGCTGCACCGCTCGCCCGACGGAACGATCCACCTCGGGACGGAACCCTCGGGAATCGTCTTCCGGATCGCGCCCGACGGCGCCGCGATGGCGCTCCACGACAGCCCGCAGGACGAGATCCGGGCGCTGGCGGTGAACGCCCGGGGCGAGGTCTTCGCCGCCGCGGTGGCCGGAGGCGGGGACGAGCCGGGCCCCGCGGGAGACCTCCCGGCGCCGCCCGACGGGCCGTTTCCGACCGCGGGCGTCTCCGCTGCGGGCGTCTCGACGGCGACCACCTTCCGCGCCCTCGCCGGGAGTCCGCCCCCGCCGCCCCGCGCCGGGAACGGGGCCGGGCACGCGCTCTGGCGGATCGCGCCGAGCGGGGCCGCCGAAGCGATCTGGGAATCCGCGACGGACCGCCCGCTCGCGCTGGCGCTGCTCCGGGACGAGCGCCTGCTGCTCGGCACCGGGGACCGGGGGCGGGTGTACCGGATCACCCGCGAGGGAGATCTCACCCTGCTGCTGCGGATGGACTCGGAGCAGGTGACCGCCGCGCTCGCCTCCGGGGGGAGCACGCTCCTCGGAGCCTCGAATCCGGGCCGGGTGGCGGAACTCACCGCGGCGCCCCGGACCGAAGGCCGGTATCTCTCGCGGGTCCTCGACGCCGGCGGGGCGGCGAGCTTCGGCCGGATCTCCTGGGAGAGCCGCACGCCCCCGGGAACCGCGGTGACGATCGAGACGCGCAGCGGCAACTCCGGGGAACCGAACGACACCTGGAGCGACTGGCGCCCGGCGGCGGCGGACGGCCCGGTCGGGAGCCCGGCCGCGCGCTTCCTGCAGTGGCGCGCGATCCTCCGCTCCGACGGGAGCGCCTCGCCCGAGCTGGTCTCGCTCGAAGCCGCCTACCGGCGGACGAACCTCGCTCCCCGCGTGACCGGGATCACGCTGCATCCCCCCGGAATCGCGTTCGAGGAGCTCCTGAACACGCAGGCGCCCCGGCTCCAGGGCATGGAGCACCAGCCGGAGACCACCGCCGCCGCCCGCGCGGGGCAGAACCCGGGCGGACTGCCCGCCGGGAGCGGCCGGCAGCTCTACCGCCACGGGGTCCGCACCGCGACCTTCGCGGCGAGCGATCCGAACGGCGACCGGCTCCGCTACCGGATCTCCTACCGGCGCGCCGGCGAGGTCGCGTGGCGGCCGCTCCGCGCCGGGCTCCGCGAACCGATCGTCGCCTGGGACACCTCGCAGCTGCCCGACGGCCGTTACGAGCTCCGGGTCGAGGCCGGGGACGAGCCGGACAACCCCCCCGGCGAGGCGCTCACCGGGTCGCGGACGAGCCGGCCGTTCGCCGTGGACAACACCCCGCCCGAGATCGCCGGCCTCGAGGCCGCCGCCGACGGCCGGGTGCGGTTCACCGCGAGTGACGCGGCGAGCCCGATTCGCCGGGCTTCGGTCTCGGTGAACGGCGAGACGGCGCGGGTGATCCGCCCGGTGGACGGGATCGCGGACTCGCGGACCGAGGACTACGACGCCGGACTCGGGGACCTGCCGGAGAACGCGCGCTCGGTCGTGGTCCGGGTCGAGGACGATCTCGGCAACTGGGTCGCCCGGGAGGCCCCGATCGGCCGCTGAACCGGGCGCCGGTCGTCCCGCGGGCGGTTCCCGGCTCACCGTCTTCGCGCGGGTTCCGGTTCCCGGCCGGACGAAGACCCGGCTGATCCCGCCGCTCTCGCCGGCGGGCGCCGCCGCGCTCCAGCGGGCGATGACCGGCGATCTGCTCGAGCGGCTGTCCGGGCTGGTCCGCGCCCGCCCCGCGCTGGAGCTCCGCCTCGACGGGGAGAGCGCCCTCGACAGGCTGTGGAGAAAGTCGACGCGGTGCGAAGCGCCGCCGGGGAGGGGTGCGGGGAGGGGGCGCCCGCCCCGCGAGAGACGGCGGAACGCCTGGCGCCATCGATTCGGGCCG
>CAYGAO010000151.1:0-6927 GCA_964347715.1 uncultured Acidobacteriota bacterium | reverse complement strand
TCCCCGATTCGCCCCACCGTCTTTCGCGGGGAGGGAGGCCCCTCCCCGCACCCCTCCCCGGCGGCGCTGCGCGCCGCGTCTGTACTCGGGGCGCTTTCTCCACAGCCTGCTAGGCATGGTGGAAGAGCGGCGGCAGGACGACCACCACGGCGAGCGCCCAGCCGGAATAGACCGGCAGGTACGCGGTCTGCCAGCGCTCGAGCGCCGAGATCGGCGCCCGGCCGCGCAGGAACCGGAACAGCAGCCACGCCGACCAGGAGAGGTTCGCGAGCAGGATCAGGTTCTCGCCGAGCGCCGCGGTCTTGTTCGCGCTGAAACCGAAGTCGGAGATCCGCGCCGCGATCGCGGTGAGCGCGATCACATCCACGAGGAGCGCGGAGGCGACGAGCACCAGGAGGAGGCCGTCGAAGAAGCCCGGCGGGGCTTCGGGATCCCGCGCGGAGACCGCGTAGAGGAGGAGGCCGAGCACGAGCGCGAGGAGCAGGTCGAACGCGATCAGGACCTCGCGCTCGGCCGCGATCCCGGCGCCCGTCCAGGCCATCGCCCCGAGGAAGACCAGCAGCACCAGGGTGAAGAGCGGGGTGAAGATCCGGGTCAGCACCGGCGCCATGTTCTCGATCACGCTCTGCTTCGCCTCGACGAGAAAGGAGCCGATCACGAGGGCCCCGAGCGCGCCGCAGGGGAGGAGCCACTGCTGGGCGATCCACTCGATCTGGAGGCCGATCGCCGCGAACACCATCAGCGTGATCCCGATCGTGACGCCGCCGCCGAGCGCGATCAGGACGAAGTAGATGAACAGCTCGCCGGAGAAGCGGACGAAGTTCATCCGCTCGCGGGGATCCCGCCAGCGCCCGCCGGCATAGGCCACCCCGACCGCGAGCCAGAGCGCGATCGGCAGGTGGATCACCGCGAGGACGGCGGTCGAGCCGCCCTCGACGAACGGGATCAGGTTGATGACCAGGGCGGCGGCGACGAAGGCCGCTCCGAGCATCACCGAGAGCCTCCGGTCGAGCCGTCGCTTCCAGGCGAAGTAGGCCGCGACGAAGGGGAGGCCGAAGAGGCTCAGGTTCCGCGCGTAGAACGCCTCGGAACCGTCGTCCCAGGCGAAGCCGAAGAGGACCGGGACCTTGATCGAGAGGGCCGCGAGCACCGCGAGCCCGATCGCCACCAAGGCCTCCTTCCGCGACGCCCGCGCCTGCGCGCCCCGGGCGCCCTCGGTCCCGACGAGCTGCTTCCAGAGCCGCTCCGAGTGTTCGCGGGCGAATTCGCGGGTCAGCGCGTCGAGTTCGCCGATCCGCTTCACGGCGACGAGGAACGCCTCGTCGGCGTTCAGCCCCGCTTCGGTCAGCGTCCCGATCTGCCCCCGCAGGTGGTCCTCGAGCTCGTCCACATCGGCGCGATGCACCGCTTTCCGGCGGAGCAGGTAGCCGCGCCAGGCGGAGATCCGGGCCTCGATCTCGTCCGGGGTCGTTCCGGGTTCTTCGGTCATCTGCTCCTCACGCCGGCGCGCCCGCTTCGGAGAGCGCGAGCCAGGTGGAACGGAGCGTCCGGTCCACCACCTGCCACTGGCGGCGCTGGGCGGCGAGCCGGGCGGCGCCGTTCTCGGTGATCCGGTAGTACTTGCGCCGGCGTCCGGTCTCGGATGTACCCCAGCGTCCCTCGATGTCCCCGAGGCGCTCGAGTCGGTGGAGGACCGGGTAGAGCATCCCGTCGGTCCAGCGCAGCTCGCCCCCCGAGAGATCGGCGACCCGCTTCAGGATCGCGTAGCCGTAGCTCTCCCCGCCGTTCAGGATCGAGAGGACGAGGGGCGTCGCCGAGGCGGCGACCAGGTCCTTGCCGATGTCCATGCTTCCGGGGAAACCTGGAAGCACTATACATGGCGCTGCAAGGTAATGTCAAGTCGGCGGCTTCGCGCGGCGGTGCGACCAGGCGATCCGGACGCCCTCGAGGGTGAGGTGTTCGTTCACGATCTCGACCACGCCGGTCCAGTCGGCCACCTGCTGCGCCTGCCCCCCGGTCGCGATCACCGTGTGTTCCTCGCCGAGCTCTTCCTGGAGGAGGCGCACCATCTCCCGGACCATGCCGGCCCAGCCGTGGACGAGCCCGGACCGGAGCGCCGCCACGGTGTGGGTGCCGACGACCCGGGGCGGCGGGCTGAGTTCGACGCGGGGCAGGCGGGCGGTCCGGCGGACGAGCGCCTCGGCGGAAACCCCGAGCCCCGGAGCGATCGCGCCGCCCCGGTACTCGCCGTTCGCCGAGATGACATCGAAGGTGAGCGCGGTTCCCGCGTCGAGGACGATCGCCGAAGTCCCGTAGAGCCAGTGGACCGCGACCGTGTTCGCGATCCGGTCGGCGCCGGTCTCCTCCGGGGTGTCCACCGCGAGCCGGATCCCGGGCGCGGTCCGGTGGTCCAGGACGAAGAGCTCCTGCCCGAAATGGCGTTCGGCGAGCGACCGCAGCATCCCGGTCGCCGCCGGGACGACGCTCGCCGAAGCGAGCCCGCCGATCGCTTCCGCCCTGACGCCGGCCCCCTGCAGCAGGACATCGAGGAGCGCCGCCATCTCGTCGGGAAGGCGCTCCGGGTGCGTGGAGACGCGCCAGTCGCGCACGAAGCGCTCCCCGTCGTGGAGGCCGATGGCGGTCCGCGAGTTCCCGATGTCGAAGACGAGGAGCACGGCGGCGGCAATGCTAATAGGCCGTGGTGAAAGTCTCCCGGGTACAGACGCGGCGCCGAGCGCCGCCGGGGAGGGTTCCCCCTCCCCGCGAAAGACGGTGGGGCGAATCGCGGAAGCGATTCGACGCACCTGCCCGTGGGAAGAGTGCCCCGCATCCCCGAATCGGGGTGGATTCCGGTTCCCTTCCCGGAGCGGTGCGGGTGCGGGGGACTTTTCCACGGGCTGCCAAGCCTCGAAACCGATCCCGCCGCGCGGGCGCCGGCGCCTCGCGCGCCCATAGACTCCGCGGCCCATGGTTCCGCTCGCGGCTATTCGGGCGGCGCGGGCGGCGCTCGCGCCGTTCGCGCTCCGCACGCCGCTCGTCCGGCTTCCCCACGCGGGCCCCGACGAGATCTGGCTGAAGCTCGAGAACCTCCAGCCGTTCTCGTCCTTCAAGATCCGCGCGGCGGCGGCGCTCTTCGCCTCGGTCGAGGAGTCGGAACTCCGGCGCGGAGTCATGACCGCGAGCGCGGGGAACTGGGCGCAGGCGGTCGCGTTCCTCGCCCGGGAACGCGGGGTCCGCTGCACCGTCGTGGTGCCGGAGACCTCTCCCGAGAACAAGCGCCGGGCGATCGCCGCCCTCGGCGCCGAGATCGTGGTGGCGCCGTTCGAGAAGTGGTGGGAGGCGATCGTGAACCACGAGCACCCGGGCGTTTCCGCGCGCTTCCTCCACCCGGTCGAGGCCGAGCCGGTCATGGCGGGGAACGGCTCCATCGGGCTCGAGATCCTCGAGGACCTGCCGGAGGTGGCGGCCGTTCTCGTTCCGTTCGGGGGTGGCGGGCTCAGCTGCGGCATCGCGAGCGCCCTCCGGCAGTCGGGCTCGGACGCTCCCGTCCATCCGGTCGAGGTCTCGACCTCGGCGAAGGTCGCGGCGGCGTTCGCCGAGGGGGAGCCGCGGTGGATCGAGACGGCTCCCAGCTTCGTGGACGGGATCGGCGGCAACACGGTGCTCGAACCGATGTGGCCGCTGGTCCGGGAACTGCTCGCCGAGCCGCTCGTGGCCTCGCCCGACGAGATCGCCGCCGCGGTGCGGCTCCTCGCCGAGCGCGCCCGGATCGTCGCCGAGGGCGCCGGCGCCTGCCCGGTCGCCGTCGCGCTCCGGGGCCGGATGCCGGGAGCCCGCGCCGGGGGCGGGCGGAAGGTCGTCGCCGTCGTCTCGGGCGGGAACATCGAGCTCGGCGTCTTCCGCCGCATCCTCGCCGGCGAAACCCCCGATTCGGCCCGCTGACGGCGAGGGCCCGCGCTGGACCGTGGCTCCGGAACGGCGAGAGTGACGGGATGGCGCCTCGAGCGGCTCCCGGCGGTGACGGCGCGCCGGCGTCGCGGTCCGGTGTCGGTTCCCTGGATCGGTGAGTGTTCTGTCGTGAGAGGAATGGCAGCCTGTGGACAAGGCGCCCCGCATGGGAATCCGTCCTCGAAGAGATGGGGAACCCCGTCGTCCGCGCGGATGCGGGGCGCTTTCCCCACCGGGTGGCGGCCCGAATCGCTGGCGCGATCCGTTCCGCCCGCTTTCGCGGGGAGGGAGAACCCTCCCCGGCGGCGCTTCGCGCCGCGTCGGCGCACGAGGGACTTTTCCACAGTCTGATGGGGCCAGATACCGGGGGCAGAGTCGCGACGCTGCGGTGGTGGACGGCGAGCTGCGAGCTGCTCACCGGCATCTCTCGCACCCGAGTGTTCACCGGCAGCCACTCCGTGGCGGGGCGCCGACGAGCGACCCCCACGATGCCCTGGCGCCACCGTCGCGATGGTCCAAATTGCACGCGAGTGATTTCGACCATGGTATAAATTGGTCGCGTCTTCGCGGGCATGCGAATCTCGAAACGCTACCTGGCGCCACAGGTCGCCGAGGATCTCCGCCACAAGATGGTGTTCGTCGTCGGGCCTCGGCAGGTCGGCAAGACGACGCTGGCGCTCGACCTGCCGGGAGGAAGTGCGGGATATCTGAATTGGGACGCGGATCACCACCGGGAGCGCATCCTGCGGCGCGAGCTGCCGGCCACCGACCTGTGGGTATTCGACGAGATCCACAAGTACGCCCGCTGGCGGGGTTTCCTGAAGGGGCTGTACGACGAGCGGCGGCCCGGGCAGCGCATCCTCGTCACCGGCAGCGGGCGGCTCGAATGGTTCGGCTACGGCGGCGATTCGCTGCAGGGCCGCTATCACCTCCTGCACCTGCATCCGTTCTCCGCTGCCGAACTCGGCATCGCTTCGCCCGCCGGACTCCGGGACCTGCTCGTCCTGGGGGGGTTCCCGGAGCCGTTCCTCGGCGGCAGCGAGACGGCGGCGCGCCGCTGGTCCCGCGAGTACCGCACGCGGCTGCTCGAAGAGGAAGTGGCGTCGCTGACCCGGATCCGGGATATCGGCCGGCTCGAGGAGATGGTGCTCCGCCTGCCGGATCTGGTCGGCGCTCCGCTGTCCATCAACGCGCTGCGCGAAGACCTGCAGGTTGCCCACCAGACGGCGGCCAACTGGCTCGACGCGTTCGAGCGTCTGTTCGGCCTTTTCCGCGTCGCGCCGTTCGGCGCCCCGCGCATTCGCGCGGTCAGGCACCAACGCAAGCACTACCACTTCGACTGGTCCATCGTGCCGAACGCGGGCGCCCGGTTCGAGAACCTCGTCGCCTGCCACCTGCTGAAGTGGGTGAACTTCCGACAGGAGACATTGGGTCTCGACCTGGAACTGCGCTACTTCCGGGATGTGGATCGGCGCGAGGTGGACTTCGTGGTCACCGACCGCCGCCAACCCGTCCTGTTCGTCGAGTGCAAGCTCGCCGACCGGCAGACGGATCGGGGCCTGCGTTATCTCAAGAAACGCTTTCCCGAGACCGAGGCCGTGCAGATCGCGCTCGACGGCGTCCGCGATCACCTGACGCCCGACGGCGTTCGGGTGATGCCCGCGTTGCGCTTCCTGGGGACGCTCATCTGACCGGGTTCGGGCGCCCACCCATCCGCGGTCGCATCGCTCCGCTCATCGTCGCTCGCCGGTCGCTGCGCCGGCAGGCCGGGCGCCAGAGCCCTCCCTCGCGCCACGCCCTCGTCCGGGGACGCCGCGCGCCTCGGGCCGCGATCGTCGGGGCCGGGCGTCCGGCCGTGAGCCACGAGTACCCGGGTGTCTCCGCGCGCTTCCTCCACCCGGTCGAGGCGGACCCGGTCATGGCGGGAAACGGCTCCATCGGGCTCGAGATCCTCGAGGACCTGCCGGAGGTGGCCGCCGTTCTCGTTCCGTTCGGGGGTGGCCGGCTCGGCTGCGGCATCGCGAGCGCTCTCCGGCAGTCGGGCTCGGACGCTCCCGTCCATCCGGTCGAGCCGCGGTGGATCGAAACAGCTCCCGGCTTCGTGGACCGGATCGGCGGCAACACGGTGCTCGAACCGATGTGGCCGTTCGTCCGGGAGCTGCTCGCCGAGTCGCTCGTGGCCTCGCCCGACGAGATCGCCGCCGCGGTGCGCTTCCTCGCCGAGCGCGCCCGGATCGTCGCCGAGCGCGCCGGCGCCTGCCCGGTCGCCGTCGCGCTCCGGGGCCGGACGCCGGGAGCCCGCGCGGGGGGAGGGCGGAAGCCCGTCGCCGTCGTCTCGGGAGGGAACATCGAGCTCGGCGTCTTCCCCCATATCCTCGCCGGCGAAACCCCCGATTCGACCCGCTGACGGCGAGGCCCCGCGCGGTCGCGCCGGAACCCGGACCGTTCCGGCGTGGCGGCCTCCATCCCGGGGCGCTGGGCTCCCGGACCTCGGCGGCGGCCCGCCCGAGGGTCCGATCGGGCCGCTCGGGTGCGGGAACGAGATCGGAACCACCGGTGGCAGCCAAGTCGCAGAGCCGGTCGTGGCTTCGACCGGCACGTGCGCCGGGCCCGGGGGCCGGCGCCGACGGGAGAGAACCCGGATCTCCCGACCGGGCGGTCCGGACCTCCGGATCTCCCGGCTGTTTCGCTGACCGCCGCCGGCAAACCGACGGCGTCCGGATCGAGAGGCGGCGGCGAGAGCGAAGACGCTCGGGGGACTCTCCGAGGCCGCGTGCTCGTTGGGGCCGGGAGAGTTCGGTTGGCCGGGAGAGTTCGGTTGGCCGTGGGGAGTCGGTTGGCCGGGGACCGGCTCAGCAGGCTGTGGACAAAGTCCCTCGCGCGCAGACGCGGCGCGAAGCGCCGCCGGGGAGGGGTGCGGGGAGAGGGTCCTCCCTCCCCGCGAAAGCCGGCGGAACGGGTCGCGCCAGCGATCCGGGC
>CAYGAO010000150.1:0-6950 GCA_964347715.1 uncultured Acidobacteriota bacterium | reverse complement strand
TTCGCGGGGCGGGCGGACCCCCCCCGCACCCCTCCCCGGCGGCGCTTCGCGCCGCCTCGGGGCGCGAGGGACTTTCTCCACAGCCTGTTACATCCGTTCGGGAACGGGGATTCCGAGCAGCTCGAGCCCGACCGCGTGCCGGGCGAGGAAGACCTCGACCGCCCAGGTCCGGAGCCGGCGGGCCTCTTCGCGCGGTTCTCCGGCGATTCGGTACCGGTGGTAGAAGGCGTTGAACCGCTGCGCCCCGTCGTGGGCCCAGCGGGCGAGGATCTGGGGATCCTCTTCGGCGGCGGCGCGTCCGGCGGCCTCCCGGAGGCCGTGCGCCTCCCGGACGAGCACCCAGAGATCGGAAGCCTCTCCGGGGTCGAGCTGCGCGAGGCGCTCGTCGAACCCCGCCGGGGGCGGCGGGCAGCTCTCCGGTACCGGACGCCCGAGCTTCGCGAGGATGTTCCGGGCGCGCACCGCGGCGTATTGCAAGTAGGGACCGGTGGCGCCGTCGAAGCTGAGCGCCTCCTCGAGGTCGAAGACGATCAGCTGGTTCTTCGTCACCCGGACCATCAGGTAGCGGAGCGCGCCCACCCCGATGGCGCGGGCGAGCTCCGCCTGCCGGTCCGACGGCAGCCCGGGGTTGCGCTTCTCCACCTCGACCCGGGCGCGTTCGATCAGCGCGTCGAGGAAGTCGTCCGCCTTGACCCCGATCCCCTTCCGCCCCGAGACCTCGACCGCCCCGTCGCGCTCCGGCCGGTCGAAGCCGAGCGCCCGGAGCGTCCGGGGGGTCAGCGCGACCATCTCGTAGGCGAAGTGGCGGGTGCGGGCGCTCTCGGCGTCCGAGGTCAGCCGGGCGACGGCTTCCCGGACCACCTGCTGCGCGTAGGACTGCCGGGCGTCGATCACATGGTGGACGAGCGCCCCGGAGCCGAAGGCCGGCGCCTCCTCGTCGCTCCTCCGGTCCGTGGTGATCCAGGCGGTGTGGCCGTCCGGATACTCGAAGAACCTCCGGTAGCGGAAGTCGCGATCGAGGCGACCGATCTGCCAGAGCTGGTAGGGGATGTCCTTCCCGACATAGGTCACGGCGCCGTTCGAGCGCACGATCACCTTCTCTCCGTCCTGGGCGAGCCCGGTGTCCATCACCCAGCAGCCCCGGGTCTTTCCGGAGTCGCTCAGCCGGATCGCGCCGGCGGCCTTCAGCAGCCCGAAGGCGCGCTCCCAGAAGCGGAGGCGAAGGACCGTCCCCTCACAGGGAAGGAGGTCGTAGCGGGCCCCGATGCGGTCCATCGTCTCGAGGTGGCGCCGGGCGATCGCCTCGGCGACGACTTCCCCGATGTCGGCCCAGGGCGCCTCGCCGCGCTCGAGCCCGAGGAGCGCCTCGCTGCGGGCTTCGGCGCCAGCGGGGTCGCTCTCGATCCACCGGGACACCTCGGTGTAGATGTCCCAGCACCGGTGGTCGAAGCGCGGCTCGGCGGCGAGTCGCCGCACCTCCTCGAGACCGACTCCCCGGAGCCGCACGAACCCCACCACGACATCGGCGACCTGGACTCCGGTGTCGTCGATGTAGTTCTGGACCTCGACCCGGCGGCCCAGGTAGCGGAGGATGCGGACGAAGGCGTCGCCGAGGGCGGCGTTCCGCAGGTGGCCGATGTGCGCCGCCTTGTTCGGGTTGATGCAGGTGTGCTCGACGATGTGCACCCCGTTCGGCGCCCCGGCGTCCGCTGCCGGCTCCTCCGGGCGCGCGGCGCGGGTGAGCCAGTCCTCCCGGTGGAGGAACACGTTCACATAACCCGGCCGGGCGACCTCCACCCGGCGCACCTCGGGCCGCCGCTCGAGCGCTGCGGCGAGCGTCTTCGCGATCTCGAGCGGAGGCCGCCGCAGGCGGCGGGCGAGTCCGAAGGCGGTCGGAAACGCGAGGTCGCCGCGTTCGGGTGTCGGGGGAGTCTCCGAGACGACGGTGGAATCCGGTGCGCCGGCAGCGGCCGCCGCCTCCCGGACGACCCCCTCGAGCACGCGGTGCATCGGCGCGGAGTCTAGTCGGCGGGCGCCGCCGAATCCGGGCGCGCTCACCTCGTCCAGGCGGTGAATTCGCGGATCTGCCAGCGCGGGGCGGATCCGTCCTCCGCGCCGTCCGGGCGGGCGCGCTCGAGGCCGATGCGGAAGAACTCGACGACCCGCCGGTCGGCTCCGATCGCGATGCTCGTCCATTCGGGGACGAACAGCGCGTAGTCGCCGTCCGGCGAGCGGCGGATCGAGCCCGCCCGTTCCTCCCAGGCGAGCGGGATCCGCTCCCGGAACAGGCGGGCGAGGCCCTGCCGGAGTTCCGCCCCGGTCGCGCTGCGGCGCGGTTCGCCGGAGAACGAGACCAGCGACCAGCCGGTCGGGTAGAGGCCGTCGAGACGGCTCGCGTCGGCCTCCTCGAAGGCGAGCCGAAACCGCCCGAGCGCCTCGTCGAGGGTTGCCGGCGCCGGCGGCGATCCGCCGCAGCCGGCGGCGGCTCCGGCGCAAAGGACGACCGTCGCGGCCGCGGCGAGGATCCGGCGGGCGCTCACCCCGGGCGGGCCGATCACGACGGGGAGCGGGGCCCGCCGACGGGAAGCTCGACGGTCAGGAGGAGTCCCGGCCGGCCGTCGGCGCGAGCCCCGGCCCGGACCCGGCCGCCGTGGGCCTCGACGAAGCGACGGGCGTTCGCGAGGCCGAGCCCCGAGCCGCGGGTCCGCGTCGAGAACGCGGCGTCGAAGATCCGTTCGCGGAGCGGCTCCGGCACGCCCGGGCCGTCGTCCTCGACCTCGATCCGCAGCGACGAGGAGTCCGGGACCGCGTGGGCGCGGACCCGGATGTCCCCGCTCCCCGGGCGGTCTGCAGTGGCCTCGACCGCGTTCTGGAGCAGGTTCTCGACGACCCGCGCGATGATCTCCGGATCGGCGCGGAGGAGGAGTCGGCCCCTCGCCTCGACCGTGACCCGGAACGCTTCCGAGCGCCGGTAGGGGGCGGAGGTGGCGCGGACGAGCGCCGCCAGATCCACCGTCTCCAGGGCGAGCGGCGCGCCGAGGGCGGAGAACTCCGAGGAGATCCGGCGCAGCCGCTCGACCTGGTCGAGGATATCGGTGACGCTCTCCTCCACCGCGTCCGTCGGGTTTCGGCCGCGCGGGTCGCGGAGCACCCGGCGGATGTAGTCCGCGGCGAGACCGATCGGGGCGAGCGCGTTCTTGATGTCGTGGGCGACGCGCCGGGCGAGGTCGGCGGCCGCCTCCTCGCGCATCCGCCGCCGGACGCCCGGAATACGGCGGACGAGCCGCTCCACGCTCGCCGCCAGGAGGCGCAGCTCGGTCAGCGTGCGATGCGTGGGCACCGGCGCCTCGAGGTCGCCGTCGGCGATCCGCCCGGTGGCGCGGGCCAGCGCCCGGACCGGCGCCGCGAGCCTCCTGGCGAGAAGCGGCGGCAGGAGGACCACCAGCACGAGCGCCACGGATCCGCTTCCGAGCAGCAGCGTGTGCTGCATCACCCGCACGCTCCCGATGCGCTCGGCTTCGCGCGCCGGCAGCGGCACGGCGAGGAGCAACGGGCTTCCGGGTCGGGGCGGGGCGACGAGCCGGGTCCACACGGTCCGGTAACGGAATCTCCCGACGGCCTCGAAGTGGAACACCGGAGCCCCGCCGGCGAGCGACTCGGCGGCCGAGGCGGGGTCGGTGGCAGCCAGGGTCGCGGCTCGCGGCGGGCGCGGCGGCAGCAGCCCGGTGCGCGCCAGCTCCGGGCGGCTCACCCCGAGCAGCCGCCCGCCCTGGTAGAGCGCGGCGTCGGTGTCGAGCTGGTCGGCGGCGTGGGCCAGGCGGGAGACGAGCTCCGCCGCCGGGAGATCGGGGTCGAGCGCGCCCAGTTCCCGGGCCACCCGCTCGACGGAGCGAGACAAGGCGAGCGTCTCGCGCTCGGCCTCGGCCTCGAGCAGGGCCCCGAGTCCGGTTCGGGCCAGGAGCGCGACCGCGATGATCGCCGCGAGGACCGCGGCGGCCAGCGCCTCGGTGAGCTGCATCTGGAAGCTTCGGCGGCGAAGGCGTCCCGAGGCCCCGGGGAAGAGGCGGCCGAGGCGCGCCGCGAGGGCGACGAGCAGCGCCGCGAGCGCCGCGAGGAAGACGAAACCGAGGAGCGCCGCCAGGTGGGTTCCCGAACCGCTCCGGTTCCAGGAGACCCGGAGCGGGGGGTCGGTTCCGGCGATCCGGACCCCGGCGCGTTCGCTCGCCCCCGGTCGGGGTTCGCCGCCGGGATCGGGTTCGAGCCGGAGATCCCGGCCCCGGAAGACCGCCGGGGCGGCCTCCGAGCGCGCCAGGAAGTGGTCGGCGATCCCTGCCGCTCGCGGCAGGAACGGGATCTCGGTCTCCCGGACCGCCGCTCGCAGCGTCACCGCCAGCCCCGAGGGAAGGCGGCGGCGGATTTCGAGCACCGTCTCGCTCGCGGGGCCGGTCTCGGTCGCGCGGTTCTCGTCGGCGCCGGCTTCGCACCCGGCGGCCTCGCTCCAGTCCGTGGGGGCCGGGTCCGAGGGCCGGGGGTCGGGACGGCGGGGAAATCCGACCCCGAACCGGGAGCGCCGCCCGGCGGGTCCGAGCACTTCGAGCGCGCTCGCCGCGGTGAGCCGGGGCAGTCCGGTCTCGAGCCAGAGCCGGTAGGCGATCTCCCCGTCGAAGGCGGCGTAGCGCGGAGCTTCGGCGTCGATCCGACGCGCGGCCTCCTCGAGGGCGTGGCAGACCGCGAACCGGTGCCGCACCACCTGGACGGGCGCCGCGTCGGTCGCGTAACGCCAGCGGGCGTCCTCCTCGATCCAGGCCATCGCCGGATAGAGGACCACCGTCGGGACCACGAAGGCGAGGAAGGCGACCACGAAGGCGAAAGCGGGGTCGTGAGCGGAGAGGGGCTGCCGAACCGCGCGGAGCGCGAGCCGGCCGAAACGCGAGCCGGCGGCGAGCGCGAGGCCGACGAGCGGGATCAGGGCGAACAGGGGCCACCACCGCCAGAGGAGGAGCGCGCACGCGGCGACCGTCGCCAGGGCGCCGAGGAGGACCGGGATCCGGGGGCGGATCAGGATCGCCGCGAGCTGGAGCAGGCCCGAGAACCCGAGCAGCAGCGCGGCCCAGGCGAGGACCTCGGGGAAGCCGGCGCCCGCGGTCGAGGCCGAAGCGAGCGGCGAGGCCCCGGACTGCCCGACCAGCACCACGAGGGCGGTGGCGGCGAGAGCGGCGGCCCCCGCGCCCGCTCCCCGACCGGAGCCGAGGGCGGCCGTCGGCGCGCCGCGGGCGAGAGCGCGGCGCAGCGGCGGACCGACGATCCGGACCGATCCGAAGCCGGCCGCCATGAGCACCACCGCCGCGAGCGGCGATTCGAAGCAGCCGGAGCCGAACGGCGCGCCGGCGCCGCCGGACAGCGAACCGGAGTCACCCCCGAACGCCGCGAGCGAAGCGAGCAGGCCGAAGCCCACGGTCCAGATCGCGGCACCGGCGCCGGCGACGCCGATGCCGAGGAGTCCGGGAAGCGCGGCGAGGGCGCCCCCGAGAAGCAGCAGGCTCGCGAAGAAGGCGGCTCGGGTCCTCCGTTCCGCCCGCCGGGCTGCCTCCGGCGCGAGCGCGGTGTTCGCCGAACCGAGCAGCTGGCCGTCGTAGGCGCGCAGCGCCAGGGAGTAGTGGCGCGCCCCGGCGGGGCCGCTGACGAAACGGTCTCCCTCGCGCTCGAAGAGCTGCGCGAGCGCCTCGTCGCTCCCCGCCTCCTCGAGGAACCGCGCTTCGAGGCCGCGGCCGGCGGCGAGTTCGAGGGCGGAAGCGGGCGCCGCTCCCGATGCGGGCGGCGGGGACTCGGCGAGCGCCGCCTCGACGGTGACCAGGCCGAGCCGGTTCCGGGTGCATTCGGCGGCGACCAGGGTTCCGCGCCGGCCGTCCTCGGCGTAGAGGAACAGCGGAAACGCCGGATCGGGGCAGTCCTCGTCCCGGACCCCGTTCGGGAAGGCCCCGGCGAGCGCCGCCGAGAGGTCGGGGCCCGCTCCCGACCAGGCGACGGGACGAAGCCCCGCGTCGTACAGCGTGGCGCTCGCCCGGGCGATCCCGGTTCCGGGGAGCGTCCACTCGGAGAGCGCCCGGAAGGCCCGCGCCCGGGTGTCGCTCGCGTCCGAGCCCTCGACGGCGGCGGCGAGGGCGGGAATCCGCGCGAGGAGGTAGGCGGCGTCCCCGATCTCGCGGGTCAGGTCGGCGAGGAACCCGTCGGCGCGGTCGGCGGCCCGCGCGGGCGCCTGGAGCGGCGGCGGGAGTGCCCGGGCGAGCGAGATGCGGAGGCCGGCCGCGAGCAGCGACGCGCCGGCGAGGGCGACCGTCGCCCCCCGGAGACTCCGGGCGCCCGAGGCGCCACGGCGGAGGGAGAGCGCGAGAACGACGGCGGCGATCCCGAGGACGACCCAGTGCGCCGCCGCCGGAAGCGCCTCGAAGCGGGTTCCGGCGGCGGCGAGCGACGCCCAGTGGAGGACGAGGGCGGCGCCGGCGAGGAGCCGCGGCGGGATCGGGAGGCGGGGCATCGAGGCGCGGTGCGCGCTTACAGTACCGAGCGACGGTCTGGTCGGGCCGCGCGGGCCGGCCCCCCCCGGGGGTCGGGTCGGGCGGACGAGTCGAAACGGCGGTTCCGGGCAGACGCGAGCGGGATCGAAGACTCGATGGAAGGACCGGCCCGGGGTTTCCCGCGCGTTCTCCGGGGCCCGGTCGCGGGCGCGTTCGTCCTGGTCGGCAGCCTCCACGCGACCGGGTCCGCGGATTCCGGGACCATCACCGGAGCGAGGGCAGGCGTCCGGTCCGACCTGACCGGCGGTTTCTCGCTGCCCGAACCGCCGCCGCGGGCGAAACCGCCACCGGCCGAGCCGCCACCGGCCGAGCCGCCACCAGCCGAGCCGCCACCAGCCGAGCCGCCACCAGCCGAGCCGCCACCAGCCGAGCCGC
>CAYGAO010000149.1:0-6969 GCA_964347715.1 uncultured Acidobacteriota bacterium | reverse complement strand
AGACCTTGACGATCCGGATCACCCCGGGCGGCAACTCGTCTCCCTGGCTCACGACGCGCTGCTGCTCCTCCCGGCGCACCGAGAGCAGATCGAGCTGCTCCTCGGTCTTCTCCTGGATCTCCTGGATCTCGTCGCGGACTTCGGGCGGCAGGTCGGTCTCGAGCAGCGGGACGAAATCCATCCGGTTCGAGAGCATGCGCTGCGTCAGCCGCGCTCCCTTCGCGAGTTCGATCTCCCCGGTCGCCGGGTTCATGCAGTCCTCGACGAGGCGCGCCCCCACCATGCGCTTCACGATGCGCCGGTCCGATTCCTCGCGGAGGATCCGCTCCTCGTCGCGGTGATCGCGCTCGATCGCCGCGATGTCCTCGGATTCGATGGACCTGGCCCGCTCGTCGCGCTCGGCGTCCTTCCGGTGGAAGACGCGCACATCCACCACGACTCCCTCGACGCCCGACGGACACTTCAGGGAGGAGTTCTTCACATCCCCGGCCTTGTCGCCGAAGATCGCGCGCAGGAGCTTCTCTTCGGGCGTCAGCTGCGCCTCCGCCTTCGGGGTGACGCGCCCGACCAGCACATCTCCCGGCGAAACGCGCGCGCCGATCCGCACGATGCCCGATTCGTCGAGATGCCGGAGGAAGTTCTCGGCGACTCCGGGGACCTCGCGGGTGATCGTCTCGGGCCCGAGCTTCGTGTCCCGCGCCTGGACCGTGTGCTCCTCGACATGGATCGAGGTGTAGGTGTCGTCCTGGACGAGCCGTTCGGACACCACGATCGCATCCTCGAAGTTGTACCCGCGCCACGGCATGAAGGCGACCAGGACGTTGCGCCCGAGCGCCAGCTCGCCGCCGTCGGTACACGGGCCGTCGGCGATGATCTGCCCCTGGTAAACCTTCTCGCCGACCTCGACGAGCGGCTTCTGGTTGATCGAGGTGTTCTGGTTCGAACGCCGGAACTTCTTCAGGCGGTAGATACTCGCTCCGATCTCGGTCTCCCGGTCGCCGTCGCTCTCCCGCCGGACGATGATCCGCCGTCCGTCCACCCGGTCCACGACTCCGTTCTCCCGGCAGACGCCGACGGACCCCGAGTCCTGCGCCGTGACATGTTCCATCCCGGTGCCCACCAGGGGCGCCTCCGAGGTGATCAGCGGGACGGCCTGACGCTGCATGTTCGACCCCATGAGGGCCCGGTTCGCGTCGTCGTTCTCGAGGAAGGGAACGAGCGATGCCGCCACCGAGACGATCTGCTTCGGGGAGACATCGATGTAGTCCACCTTGTTCCTCGGGCAGGGAACGAACTCGCCTTCGTGCCGGCAGTTCACCCGCTCGTCGAGCAGTTCGCCGCCCTCGCCCACGCGGGCGTTCGCCTGCGCGATCGTGTGCCGCTCCTCCTCGAGCGCCGACAGATAGAACGCATGGGGAACCAGGGTGGCCTTCCGCCGGCGGCGAGCGAGCTTCCGGTTCCTCGCCTCGGCCTCCTCGCGCCGGATGACCTCTCCGGCGACGAGCTTCGTCTCGCCCGGATCCCCGACGCGCACATAGTCCACGATCCGCCCGTCTTCCACCTTCCGGTACGGGCTCTGGATGAAACCGTAGTTGTCGATCGTGGCATAGCAGGAAAGCGAGCTGATCAGCCCGATGTTCGGACCCTCCGGGGTCTCGATCGGACAGATGCGACCGTAGTGGGTCGCGTGCACATCGCGGACATCGAACTTCGCCCGGTCGCGGGACAGGCCGCCCGGGCCGAGCGCCGAGAGCCGGCGCTTGTGGGTCACCTCGGAGAGCGGATTCGTCTGCTCCATGAACTGGGACAGCTGTGACGCTCCGAAGAATTCGCGTACCGCCGCGGTGACCGGTTTCGCGTTGATCAGGTCGCGCGGCATCGCCGTCGTCATCTCCTGGTACACGTTCATCTTTTCCCGAATCGCGCGTTCCATGCGGACGAGGCCGAGCCGGAACTGATTCTCGAGCAGTTCCCCGACGGAGCGCACCCGGCGGTTGCCGAGGTGGTCGATGTCGTCGGCGCGATACCCCGTCTCCCCGCGCGTCAGCCGCATCAGGTAGTCGAGGACCAGGATGAAGTCCTCCTCGGTCAGCGTCGTCCGATTCGGATCCATCTCCCGCTCGAGCTTCGTGGACAGCTTCCGCCTGCCGACGCGCGAGAAATCGTACTTCTGCTCGTTGAAGAACAGGTTCTGGAGCAGCGTCCGGGAGCTCTCGACCGTGGGCTGATCCCCCGGGCGCTGGCGCCGGTAGAGCTCGACGAGGGCGCCCTCCACGCTCTCGGCGTTCGGGGAATCCGTGCCCCGCTGCCGGGTGAGCGGATCCTTGACGAGGGTCTCGGCGAGAACCCCGCCGACCGGATCCACGCCGGGGAGGACGACCCGGATCTTCCCGATGCCCTCGAGCTCGCCCACGAGATCGGCGGTCAGCCGGGTATTCGCGGGGATCTCTTCTCCGGTCTCCGGAATCGCGACCGGAGTCGCGAGCCGGAAGCCGCCGAAGGCGTCGAGGACGAAGTCGAGGTGCGTGATCCCCTTCCTCCGGATCTTGCGCAGGTCGCCCTTGCTGATCCGTTTCCCGCCGGCGATGACCACCGCGCCGTCCGCTTCGATGTCGTACTCCGCGCGCGCGTCGAGCAGGAAACCCTGCAGCGTTTCGGTGAACGGAAGCCGGACATGGTTTCCGGCGAGCGTCGCGTCGTGGACCTCGTAGAACCGTTCGAGGATCGTCTGCGTCCTTCCGAGTCCGAGCGCCCGCAGGAAGATCGTCGCCGGAAACCGCTTCTTGCGGTCGATGCGGACCTGGAGCAATCCCTTCGCGTCGGTCTCGAACTCGAGCCACGAGCCCCGGTAGGGGACGACCTGGGCGAGGAAACAGCCGCGGTCGGCCTCGTGGAAGAAGACCCCGGGGGACCGGTGGAGCTGCGAGACGACCACCCGCTCCGTCCCGTTGATGATGAAGGTGCCGTTCTCGGTCATCAGCGGGAGATCCCCGAAGAAGACCTCTTCCTCCTTGATGTCGTGGATCGAGCGCCGATTCGTCTCCGGATCCCGGTCCCAGACGGTCAGCCGGATCTTGACCTTCAGCGGGACCGCGTAGGTCTTGCCGCGGCGCTGGCACTGCTCGACATCGTGCTCGACCTTCACATGGACGCGATCACCGCAGTAGTTGCAGACCGTATCCTCGAGGGTGTATTCGATTCCCTCGAGATCGCCGCAGCTGCACGCCCAGCGTCCGACCGAGTACTCGAGAAAGTCGAGCTCGCAGGTGTCGCGGAAGTCCCGGATCGGAAAGATCGAGCGGAACACCGCCTGGAGCCCGATCTCCTCCCGGTCGCTCGACCGGAAGTCCTTCTGGAGGAACCGGTCGTAGGACCGATGCTGTACATCGATGAGGTTGGGAAGGGGAATCGAGGTGCGGATTCGGGAGAAGTTGCGCCGCTCGCGCTTCGGAGCGGTTTCGGGGGTCACCATGGGGGAAGCCTCTTCCAGCAGGCGGGACGGGCGGTTCTCCGGACGCGCATCACGCATCCGCCGGAGCCGGCCGGGCGATGGAGGAAAGAGCCGGCTGCCGAAGCCGGGCGCCGCTTCGCGCCCCGGACCGGGCGGCGGAGGGGCGAAACCGGGGAAGACTTCGGCAAGGACGGCGCATCCGATCTACTTGATTTCGATCGTCGCGCCGACTTCCGTGAACCGCTCCCGGATCTTCTCGGCTTCCTCCTTCGAGACCCCCTCCCTGACCGGCTTGGGGACGGCCTCGACCAGCCCCTTGGCCTCCCGCAGTCCGAGACTCGTTACCTCGCGGACGGCCTTGATGACCCGCACCCGGTTCGGGCCGGCTTCCGTCAGCACGACATCGAACTCGGTCTGCTCTTCCTGCGGGGCGGCCTGGCCGCCGTCGGCGGCCGTGGCGGCGGGCATCGCCACCGCGGCGGCAGAGACCCCGAGTTCTTCCTCGAGCGCCTTCACGAGCTCGGACAGCTCGAGCACCGTGAGCGACTTGATGTGGTTGACCAGATCCTGTTGGCTGATGGCGGACATGTTCTGACTGTTACTCCTTCTCATGCGCGACGAGAATGAAATGGACGAGGGTCGCCGGGCGGCGGACGGGGAGAGCGCACCCGGGGCGGAGTTCCTTCGTTCGGCAACGGGGAACCCTCGCGCCCGGCCCGCTCTCCATCAGGCGCTTCCTGTCCTCGCGGCTTTCGCCCCGGCACCGGGAGGGGCTTCGCCCGAAGCCTTCTCCTCCGCCGCCTGCAGCACCAGAAGCAACTGCCTCGGGACCCCGGCCAGGACCTGCACCAGGTTCCGGAGGGGCGCGGCGACGACCGCGACGAACTGGCCCCGCAGGACTTCCTCGCTCGGCAACCCGGCCAGCGCCTCGAAGAGCTCGGGGCCGACGGAACGGTCCTGGACGATTCCGCCCCGGAAGGCGAACCCCTCGAACTCCCGGGTTCCCTCGTGGAGCGCCTTCGCCAGCGAGACCGGATCGTCGTTCGACCAGGCGAGCCCGGTCATCCCCACGAGGTGGTCGTCGAGCCCGGCGATTCCGGCGTCCCGAAACGCGAACCGGGCGGTGCTGTTCTTGACGACGCGGTAGGTCCCCCCGACCTCGCGGACGCGGCGGCGGAGAGCCGTGATCTCGGCTACCGTCAGGCCCCGGAAATCGAACGAGAACACGGCCGCCGGGGACTGGAGGAGGCTGCCGAGCGCTTCGGCGGCTTCCTTCTTCTGGACTCGTTGCATGGCCTGACGCTGCTCCCGCTTCGGTACCGGACTCGGGCGCGGCCTACCTGACGCCCACCATGGCCGGATCGATCCGGATCCCGGGACTCATGGTCGAGCTGATGGAGACCGTCCGGATGTAACGCCCCTTGGCCGCGGCAGGTTTCGCCCGGATGACCGCCTGGACGAAGGCTTCGGTGTTCTCGGCGAGGTGCTCGTCGGAAAAGGACAGCTTTCCGACCGGCCCGTGCAGGTTCGAGGTCTTGTCCACGCGGTAGGTCACCTTCCCCGCCTTGATCTCGCGGACCGCCTTCCCCACCTCGAAGGTGACCGTCCCCGACTTCGGGTTCGGCATCAGGCCGCGCGGCCCGAGGATGCGGCCGAGCCTGCCGACCTCGCGCATCATGTCCGGGGTCGCCACCACCGCCTCGAAATCGAGATGGCCACCCTGGATCCGGGCGACCAGATCCGTTCCCCCGACCTCGTCGGCCCCGGCCTCTTCGGCTTCCCGAGCCTTCTCGCCGGAGGCGATGACGACCACCCGGCGCGAGATCCCGAGCCCGTGGGGCAAGACCACCGTGCCCCGCACCATCTGGTCGGCGTGTCGGGGATCCACCCCGAGCCGCATCGCGATCTCGGCGGTCTCGTCGAAGCGCGCGAAGCTCGCGTTCCTCAGGACCCGGAACGCCTCGACCAGCGTCTCGGGACGAGCTTCCGCCAGCACCGCCCTGGATCTTTCGTAGTTCCGTCCCATGTCTCTGGTTCCGCCGGTCGGATTCCGCCGGTCAGGCGATCTCGACCCCCATGCTGCGCGCGGTTCCCTCGACGATGCGACACGCGGCCTCGAGGTCCACGGCGTTCAGATCGCGCATCTTGATCTCGGCGATCTCCTCCACCTGCTTTCGGGTCACGCGCCCGACGCGCATCCGGTTCGGTTCGCCCGAACCCCGGGCGATCCCGGCCGCGCGCTTCAGCAGCGAGGCGGCGGGCGGGGTCTTCGTGATGAAGGAGAACGACCGGTCCTTGAACACCGTGACGACGCACGGGATGATCATGCCGGCGTCCTTCTCGGTCTTCGCGTTGAACGACTTGCAGAACTCGACGATGTTGATCCCGTGCTGGCCGAGCGCCGGCCCGACCGGCGGGGCCGGAGTCGCCTTGCCGGCCGGCAGCTGGACCTTCGCCACCGCCAGGACCTTCGACTGTCTCATGAGGCGTTCCCCCGCTGCCCGTTCAGATCTTCTCGACCTCGAGGAACTCGAGTTCCACCGGAGTCGAGCGGCCGAAGATCGTCACCATGACCTTCAGCTTGTTCCGGTCGGGGTGCACCTCGTCCACGATTCCCTGGAAGCCGTTGAACGGTCCGTGGATGATCCGGACCGACTCGCTCGCGTGGAAGGTGTGCTTGAGCTTCGGCGCCTGGCCGGCGTCGTCCATCTGCGAGCGGATCCGCACGACCTCCTCGTCGGGCATCGGCTGCGGCTTGTGCGGCGGGACGAAACCCATGACCTTTTCCGTGTTCTTGACGACCTGCCAGGTATCGGCGTTCATCTCCATGTTCACGAGCACATAGCCGGGATACACCTGCTTCGTGGTCACCACGCGGCGGCCGCCCCGCATCTCGACGACCTTTTCGGTGGGGATCAGGATCTCGCCGATCTGTGCGGAGAGTTCGTAGGCCCGGGCGCGGTGTTCGAGCGCTTCCTTGACGCTCTCCTCGAACTTCGAATGCGTCGAGACGATGAACCATTCCTTCGCCATGGAACTACCCGACCAGATTCGTGACGAACGCGGAGATGTAGGACATGACCACATCGAGGCCGTACAGATAGAAGCCGAAGAAGAACACCGTGATCAGGACGATGATCGTCGTTCCCCGCACCTCGTTCCGGGTCGGCCAGGTCACCTTCCCGAGTTCCGTCCGGACATCGCCGAGGAATCCGCGCGCGGCGCCGGCGCGTTCGAGCAGGCTCATCGTCCTTCCTTCCCGGCGCCACCGGGAGCGCGACGGGGAGAACCGCCCGGGCGACCGGACCCGGGGTGGCGGGCGCCGGGGTGGCAGGCCAGGAGGGGATCGAACCCCCAACCCCCGGTTTTGGAGACCGGTGCTCTGCCGATTGAGCTACTGGCCTTCACACCCCGGCCGGAAAGGCAGCCCGACGCACCCCTGCCAGGCTGTGGAGAAAGTCCTTCGCGCGCCGACGCGGCGCGAAGCGCCGCCGGGGAGGGTCCTCCCTCCCCGCGAA
>CAYGAO010000148.1:0-7054 GCA_964347715.1 uncultured Acidobacteriota bacterium | reverse complement strand
TCCCCATCTCTTCGAGGACGGATTCCCATGCGGGGCGCTTTATCCACAGGCTGTCGAGGACGGCGCGCGGCGAAGGCGGCCGGCCCTTGCCCGGCCTCCACGAAATGCCTGCGACCACGACTTCGTCCGGGCCGTAGCGCCGCCACCAGGTCTCCGGCAACAGTTCCTCCGCGAGCCGGATCCGGTCGGCGATGTCGGACGGCGTGCGCGCCAGGACCTCCAGGCCGGAACGACTCCGGGCCTCCCGCCGCAACCAGCGGAGGAGAACCGTCTTCCCGTTGCCGCGCGGCCCGTGGAGGATGACCTCGCTCGCGGGCGGCGCTCCCCCGACGAGTTCCCCGAGCAGCCCCCGGAAGAGTCGTTTTTCGCGCTCCCGCCCGGCGAGGTACGGCGGGGGCGCTCCGGTTCCGGGACGGAACGGTCCGTCGGGTCCGAGAGCGCCCATGCCTCCAGTCCATGGAGCCGCGGGTGCGGGCGCTCACCGGATTCCCGGCTCTTCCGGGAGGCGCTGCGACGACGGGCGCCGACCGAATCCGGCGCCCTGGCGAGCTGCGGACGGAGTCGCCGCTTCAGAACCGCAGGCTGACGGCCACCTGCCCGCGCCGGGTGTCCCCGAGCCCGCTGCGGAGCGTCCCGTCGAAGTTGAAGAGCAGCGACCCGACGGCGGTGTCCACGAAGTTCTCGGCGCCGGTCAGGTTGAAAACCTCGACGATCGGCTCGAGGGCGACCCGCTCCCCGAGCCCGAAGCGCCGCGACACCCGGACATCCCAGGTGAAGAAGCCGTTGTCGCGCCGCAGCGTGTTCCGCTCGAGGATCGTGCCGTCGGCGCAGATCCGGTCGGACGGCTGCGCCGCCCGCAGCCGCGGAGCGTCGCACCGGGCGGAGACCGGAGAGGCGGACAGGTAGCGGATCACCTGGCTCAGCCGGACCCCTCCCGGAAGCGTGGCGAGCAGGTAACCGCTGATCTGGTGGCGCCGGTCGCGGTCCGACCAGCCGAACTCGGGGCCGAGGTCGCTCGCGTCGGCGTAGCGGAGGGTGAACGGGTCGCGCTCGTTGTCGTCGTCGGAGCGGTCGAACGCGAGGGTGTAGTGGGTCTCGAGGGTGAGCGGCCGGTTCCGGACCGAGCCCCGGACCCGGACCCCGAGGGTCGCCCCGAAGTACCGCGACCGGGCGCTGCTCTCGGCGACGGTCAGCACGCCGATGCCCCCGCCGGAAGGGTGCGTGCCGAGGCCGAAGGGCGCGCCGAGCGCGGGGTCGTTCCGGTTCACGAAGCGAAAGAGCTGGTCCGTCCGCGCGTGGATGAGCGTCGCGCTCAGGACCGCGCCGCCCCCGAGGTCGCGGTCGAGGCCGGCGCTGAAGGACCAGGTGCGCGGTAGTTCCAGTTCCCGGTCGACCACCTGGATGTCCGGGAGGAACGGTGGCGTCCCCGAAGCATCGATCAGCTCGGAGATCGCTGGTGGCGGCCCGGACGCCGCGGCCCCGGCGCTCGACCGGGAGAGCGTCTGCTGGAAGGCCCCGTTCGTCGAACGGTGCTGGGCGAAGACGAGCATCGGGATCCGCGCCACATACGACCCGGCATTCGCGCGAACCGCGGTCCGGCCGTCTCCGGTCGCATCCCACGAGAACCCGGCGCGCGGCTGGAGGTTGTCGAGGTCGTCCGGGATCCGGCCGTCGGACGGGAACCGGGGATCGTCCAGGTACGGCGCGTAGAAGGTGTCGTGCGGCTCGACGAAGACCTCGGGATGCCAGCTCCCCTCCCAGCGGAGCCCGAGGTCGAGCGTCGCCCGGTCGCCGAGACGCCAGGTGTCTTGCAAGAACACGCCGAGCTCGCGCGTCCCGAACTCCTGGACCCCGAGCCGCTCCGACGGAACGCCGGGGACCGTCGCCGACTGCAGGTAGAGCAGCACCGGGCCGACCACGCCCGTATCCGGCGGACAGACGCCGAGGGCGCTCGAACTTCCGTCGGAGCAGGTGACGAAGGAGCTCCCGTTCCTCGCGAAACCGATGAATCCCTCGACCGAGTCGAAGATGTAGCGCCCGTTCGCGAGGCCGACGAACTGCTGCTCGGCGCGCGTCCGGTTGTACTCGAACCCCGCCTTGAACAGGTGGGCGCCCGCGGCGAAGGACAGGTTCTCGACCACCTGGAGCCGCGTGTCGAACGAAGGGTCGATGGGCAGGAAGAACGGCAGCCCGATGCGGAAGCCGTCGGCGAAGTCCATCGAGATGTCGGGGAACGGCCTGCCGCCGAGCGCCGCGAATGCCGGCGCGCCCGGCGGGCGGGCGCCCGGAAGGAGCGGCCCCGCGTACTCGCGCGGGCGGTCCTCGCGCGCCCACTGGAAGCGCAACTCGTTCGAGAACGCGTTCCCGAACCGGGAGCGCAGGCTGGCGTTGAAGGCGTGCGAGCGGCTCCGCTCGATCCCGTTCGCCGAGGCCCCGAAGGCGTCCACATCGAAGGTGCCGTTCACCTGTTCGGCCCGGGTGTAGTTGTACCTGGCCGAGGCCTGGCGCCGGCCGTCGAGGTTCCAGTCCAGCTTGACGAGCAGCGACCGGGCGTCGTCGGTGCGGCGGATCGGCCCGAACTCGCCCTCGAAGAGGCCCGGCCAGCGCTCTTCGAGAAAGTCCTCGAGCCGTTCGAGGTTCGCCGGGCTCCCGACCCGGCGCACCCGCTGTTTCGTCTCGGCGGCGCGCTGCTCGTCCCAGGCGAGGAAGAAGAAGACCCGGTCGCGCCGGAGCGGGCCGCCGAGGGTCGCCCCCGCCTGGTTCCGGAAGAAGTCGGGCTTTCCGCCTCCGCGCTCTTCCGGGAACGATGCCGCGATCTCGTCCCACTGGCCGTGGTAGTGCGCCGAACCGCTCGGGACATTCGTCCCCGACTTCGTGATCACCGTCACGAACCCGCCTGCCGAGCGCCCGAACTCCGCCGTCGCGCCCTGGTTCACGACGACCATGTCCTCCACCGCGTCCTGGTTGAAGGTGAACGCGGGCCGCTGCCCGCCGCGCTGCTCGCCGAAGAACGGGTTGTTGAAGTCGGCGCCGTCCACGATGAAGTTGTTGAAGATCCCCCGCTGGCCACTGATGTTCAGCTCGTCGCCGTCGGGCCCCTGCGAGATCGAGGCGCCCGGCGTGAGGAGCGTGAGATCGAGGACATTCCGCCCGTTGCTCGGCAGCGCTTCGACGACCTCCTCGCGGAGGCGCTGCGAGCGGGTGACATCGGCGAGGTCGATCGGCGACGGCGCCTCGGCGAAGACGGTCACGCTCTCGGCGGCAACGATGCGGAGCCCGACGACCAGGTCGAGCGTCCCGCCGACGCGGAGCACCACCCCCTCGATGCGCTCGGTACCGAGCCCGGCGGTCGGCGGCGCGACTGTCAGGTCGTAGGCGCCCGGCGGCAGCAGCGGGCGCGCGAAGTCGCCCGCTGCGGAGGTCTCCACCGAGGTCCGGAGATCGGTCGCGCGGCTCACGATCAGGACGACCGCCCCCGCGACCGGCCTTCCGGCGGGGTCACGGACCACGCCCCGGATGACACCGGTCGTGGTCCCGGCCTGAGCGAAGAGGTCCGGCGCGCCCGCACCGAGGAGCAGCGCAGCCGAGGCAGCGCTCCCGAGGAAAGCCCGGGCCGCGATGCGCATCAGGATTCCGGACGAGCGGCGGCGAGGGCGCCTTCCCGGTCGAGCGCCCGCTCGGCGAGGCGCGCGATCCGCCGGATCAGGAGGAAGGTCGCCACGACCCCGAGCACGGTGAGCGACGCCGACCACGAGAACCGGTCGGCCGCCAGCGTCGCCCCGGCGCTCCCGGCGGCGCCGAGGTGGGCGAAGAACGAGGCCCCGACGGGAACCGCGAGGAACGAGCCGAGCGCATAGGCGCGGAAGGGGACTCCGGTGGCGGCCCAGCCGAAGTTCTGGACCGCGAAGGGGAAGAGCGGCGAGAGGCGGGTGAGCGCCACGGTGCGCGCGCCGGACCCGCCGAGCGCCGCGAGCGCGGCGGCGGCGCGGGGAAACCGGCGAAGCACCCGGGAGCGGACGGGCCTTCCGACCACCCTCCCGATGCCGAAGGCGACGAGCGCCCCGAGGAAGGTCCCGAGCGAGGCGGAGAGCATCCCGACGGGGAGTCCGAAGCGGAACCCCGCGTAGAGACAGAACACCGCGTTCGGAACCGCGAAGCCGACCAGCAGCGCCTGGACGGCGACGAGCCCGGCGGGGGTCCCCGGGAACCACTCGGGAAACGAGTGCTCCCCGGCTCCCGAAGCGCCGAAGAGCGCCGGCAGCAGGAAGACATGGATCCCGAACAGGACCCAGAGCGCCGGCTGCCAGAACCGGCGGATCAGACCCCGCACGACCCGAGCGGCGCCACCGGGGGCCCGCGCGGCGGCGGTCAGAAACGCCGCGAGGCGTCGCTCGGCCAGCGCTCCACCACGACCTTCGTCTGGGTGTAGAACTCCACCGCGTGGGCGCCCTGGGCGTGCAGGTCGCCGAAGAAACTGCCGCGCCAGCCGCTGAACGGGAAGAAGGCCATCGGCGCCGCGACGCCCACGTTCACGCCGACGTTCCCGGTGAGCGCCTCGCGGCGGAACCGGCGGGCGGCGCGCCCGTCGTTCGTGAAGATGCAGGCCATGTTCCCGAACTCGCCCCCGTTCACGAGCGCCACCGCCTCCCCGACCGAATCCGCCCGGATCAGCCCGAGCACCGGCCCGAAGATCTCGGTGCGGGCGGTCTCGCCCTCGGGAGCTAGGCCGTCGAGGACCGTCGGGCGGAGAAAGAAGCCGTCCTCGAGGTCCCGGATGCGGGCGTCCCGCCCGTCCACGATCGCGCGGGCGCCTTCCGCCTCGACCGCGCGCCCGATCAGCCCCTCGATGCGCTCGCGGCTCTCGCCGCGGATGACCGGCCCCATCTCGACGCCCTCGTCGAGCCCGGAACCCACGACGCGGCTCTCGGCGGCGGCGCCGAGGAGCTCGCGGAAGGGTTCGTGGGCGCCGCCCACGGTGATCGCCAGCGAGGCGGCGAGGCAGCGCTGTCCGGCGCAGCCGAAGGCGCTCTCGGCAGCGGTGGCGACCGCGGCCTCGAGATCGGCGTCCTCGAGCACCACGAGCGGGTTCTTGGCGCCGCCCTGGCACTGGACGCGCTTTCCGCTCGCGGCGGCGCGGGCATAGACGGCGCGGGCGACCGGCGAGGAGCCGACGAAGCTGACGGCGGCGATGTCCGGGTGGTCGAGGAGCGCGCCCACGGCTTCCTCCCCGCCGTGGACGACCTGGACGACCCCCTTCGGGAACCCGGCTTCGTCGAGGAGCCCGGTGATCCGGTGCATCGTGAGCGGCGTCTTCTCGGACGGCTTCACCACCACCGTGTTCCCGCAGGCGAGCGCCGCGGGGAGGAACCAGAACGGGATCATCGCGGGAAAGTTGAAGGGCGCGATCACCGCGACGACGCCGACCGGCTGGCGGATCAGGAACTCGTCGATCCCGCGGGCGATGTCCTCGAGGACGCGGCCCTGCATGAGCGAGGGGATGCCGCAGGCGACCTCGACGTTCTCGATCGCGCGCCGGACCTCGCCCCGCGACTCGGCGAGCGTCTTCCCGCATTCGTTCGTCACCCCGCGCGAGATCGCCTCGAAGTCGCGCTCGAGGAGGGCCTTCAGGCGGAAGAGCGGCTGCACCCGGTCCGGCGGCGGCGTCTCGCGCCACTCCCGGAGCGCCTCGCCGGCGCTCGCGACCGCTCGCCCGACATCCCCGGCGCCCGAGAGCGGGACCCGCGCGAGCACCTCGCCGGTGGCCGGATTCGGCACCGGGAGCGTTTCCGTCGCCGAGGGGGCGAGGTAGGCGCCACCGATGTAGTTCGGGAGCGCGCTCACGGGTGTCATGGCGCGGCTGACGGAGCGTACGGCATGCCGCCCGCTTCCGCGAGCGACGGAGGCGGGTGAACCGCCGGACCCGGAGCGACGGGATCACCGGAGGCTCTCGGGACCGACGAGCCGTCGCCAACCGCTCGGTCCGGGGCGCCACGCGACGCCTCGACTCCCGGCCCGCCCCGGCTCTCGGCCGGAACCGGACGGGTCAACTCGCCGGGATCTTCTCGAGGACCTCGGCGGGCTCCGGGAAGCGCCCGGTTTCGTACTTGGAGTAGATCAGCTCGCCGTCCACCTTCACATCGAAGACGCCCTTGCCACCTTCGATGAGCTGCGGTTCGACGCCGCGCGCCGCCTCGATGGCCGCCGCCAGACTGGCGGCGTGGGGGCGGTAGTTTCAAACCACGCAGTAGGTGATCGAGATCGTCATGGAATCCCTCCGGTGGAGCGCGCCTGGGCGCGCCGCGGCGAAACGGGCGAGGATGGCGGGGCCGACGGGACTCGAACCCGCGACCTCCGGCGTGACAGGCCGGCGTTCTGGACCAACTGAACTACGACCCCATCGTTCGCAGAGCGACGGATTCTACCAACCCGCGCGAACGCCCGGCCCCCGCACCTTGCGCGCGCCGGTAGAACCGGGGGTTCGTCAACCTCTCGATAGAGCGCCCCGCATGGGAATCCGTCCTCGAAGAGATGGGGAAACCCCATCGTCCGGGCGGATGCGGGGCGCTTTCCCCACCGGATGGCGGCCCGAAATCGCTCGGGCGATCCGTTCCGCCCGCTTTCGCGGGGAGGGAGCCCCCTCCCCGGCGGCGCTTCGCGTCGCCTCGGCGCCCGAGGACTTTCTCCACAGCCCGTTGTGGTACGATCACCGGTTCGCGCGCCATGCGACTGACCAAGAGCCAGATCCAGTTCCTCGGGTACCGGATCACCGACGACCTCCAGGTCGCCGGATACATCGACCCCGAGGACCCCAACGCCCTGATGGACTCGATCGTCGAGCTGATCACCGAGGATCTCCGCCAGGAGGACGAGCTGAACGAAGAGGTGCGGAAGCTCCTCGACGGCTACGGCGAGGAGATCCGGACCGGAGGCGTCGAGTACCGCGAGATGTTCAATCTCGTGAAGAAGCGGCTCGCCCGCGAGCAGGGGATCATCCTCTAGCAGCCTGTGGATAAAGCGCCCCGCATGGGAATCCGTCCTCGAAGCGATGGGGAAC
>CAYGAO010000147.1:0-7118 GCA_964347715.1 uncultured Acidobacteriota bacterium | reverse complement strand
CGCGGCCAGCCAGAACGGAGTCGCTCCGATCAGCGTCAGCCGGCCGCCCGTGTTCCACAACTGTCCGGCGACCCGCGGCAGCCAGCGCTCGAGGCGAATGTCCGGATTGGCGCCTCCCCGGAGGAGCAGTTCCGCGATGTCCGGTCGCTCTTGCTGCACCGCGGCGTGGAGCGCCGTGCGGCCCGCTCCGCTGGCGTCGACTTCGGCGCCCGCCTCGATCAGCAAGGCGACCATCCCCGGTTGCCGGCTCTCGGTGGCGACCAGGAGCGGGGAACGGCCGTCGTCGTCAGCCTCGTCCATGTCGGCGCCGGCATCGAGGAGCAGCCGCGCCGAGGCTGTATCTCCCTGCCGGGCCGCGAAGAGCAGCGGCGTGAAACCGCTCCTGGTCCGGGCTCCGACATCGGCTCCCGCCCGGAGGAGCGCCTCCGCCACGGGAGCGTGCCGTTCCGAGATCGCCCACATGAGCGCCGTCTGCCCTCGAACCGTCTCCCGGTCGCCGACGCGCGCCCCGCGCGCGAGGAGGCTGCGAACGGCGGCCGCGCTGCCGGTCCGCGCGCAGGACATCAGCGGCGTGACGCCGGTCGGGAGCGCGAGATCGGGGTCGGCGCCGTGCGCCAGCAACCGTTCGACCATCGCGGCGCTCGCGTTCTCGCACGCGAGCGCCAGCGGGGCGACGCCGAGATCGTTCACCGCGTCCGGGTCGGCGCCGGCGTGCAGCAGGAGGTCGGCGACCGGCAGATCGTCCCGGTGCGCCGCCCAGTGGAGCGGTCCGGCCCCGTCCGGCTGCGCGAAATCGGGCGGGACGCCCGCGTCGAGCAGCGCCAGGACGGAGGCGACATCGCCGGCGCGAGCGGCGGCGACGAGGCGCGAGCCGGACGGCTCGGCGGGTGGGGCAGGGCCGGATTCGGACGGAAGGGACTCGGCCGGCGACAGCCGACAGGACGACCCGAGCGCCAGGACGAACGCCAGCCGGACGAGAATCCGACGAGGCCGCAGCGTTCGATCGGCGTTCGACATCGGGTGGATCGGTGGCGGCAGCCGAAGGCGGCTCAGGGGCCGTGGTTCCTGTTCCGTCGAGGCGCCTGCGAGTCCGATGGTACTGCCGAGAAACGCAGATGGCGCCGGGGCGCGGCCGAGCCGCGGGCTACCGGGTCTTCGGGGAGGTCGCGGAGGACTCTCGGGAGGATGCCGCCGCTCCGGTCGTGGCCACTGCGACCGCGCCCCCGGGCCGGAACCCGGTTCGTTCCGCCGCGGCCGCCCTCTGCCGCGCCGGACTCCCGCACCCCGCGTGGACTCGGCCACCTCCCGGAAGCCGGAACCGCACCCCAGCGCCGAGAAGTCGCGGAATCGGGCTCCGAACGGACCCGGCCCGGATCGCCGCGAGCAGAACCTTCGCGCGGCGGCGCCCCACGCGCCGGGAGCGCATCCGGCGGCGCGAGCAGCCGGCCACCGGCCTGTGGGTGTTCCGACGAGATCCACGAGTACGCCCGCCGGCGGGGTTTCCCGAAGGGGCTGTACGACGAGCGGCTGGCCGGGCAGCGCATCCTCGTCACCGGCGGCGGGCGCCTCGAATGGTTCGCCCGCGGTGGCGATTCGCTGCAGGGCCGCCATCACCTCCTGCACCTGCGTCCGTTCTCGGTGGCCGAACTCGGCATCCGGGCGCCCGCCGGGCTCCGGGGCCTGTTCGTCCTCGGGGGTTCGCGGAGCCGTTTCTCGGCGGCAGCGACACGGCGGCGCGGGCTGGTCCCGCGAGTAGCGCACCCGGCGGCTCGAAGAGGAAGTGGCGTCGCTGACCTGCATCCGGGACCTCGGCCGGCTCGAGGAGGTGGTGCTCCGCCTCCCGGATCTGGTCGGCGCTCCGCTGTCCACGGGCGCCCTGCGCGAAATCTGCAGGTTGCCCACCAGACGGCGCCCAACTGGCTCGACGCGCTCGAGCGCCCGTTCGGCCTGTGCCGCGCCGTTCGGCGCCCCGCGCCTTTTCGTCCGGGGCGCCCGAGGTCGCCGCGGCGCGCGGACCCGGCGATCACCGCCTGCCGAGGGCTCGGAGCGCCGTCTCGAATCGCCGGCGAGCCTCGAGGTCCGGGGCGAAGCGTTCGCGGCCCCGCTCGAGCACCCGCACCGCGTCGCGGAAACCGCCTCCCTCCCGGAACACTCGCGCGAGCAGCAGGTGGCGGTCGGGGTCCTCGGGGAACCCGATCAGGAACCGCTGCGCCGCCCGGAGCGCCAACCCGAAGTCCCGACGGGTGAGCGCATGGTTCACGAATGCGGCCACCCGGCGGAAGTCCTCGGGCCGGAGTTCCGCCTCGCCGAGCAGTCGCGCGGAGGTGTCGGTCAGCGTCTGCCGGCGCTCGTGGTCGGCGGCGAGCCGCGCCGCCTCCTCCCGCGCGCCGTCCCGCGCGAGCAACCGGGCTAGTTCGAGGCGCGCCTCGTTCAGCGCCGCATCCTCGGCGAGCGCCCGGCGGAACGCCGCGCGGGCCTCGGCTCGCCGCCCGGCGCTCCGGTGCGCCCGCCCGAGCGCGAGCCACGCCGCCCCGTTCCCCGGCGCCGCCGCCACGACCTCCTCGAGGAGCGGCGTGGCCTCCCCGATCTCGCCGGTCCGCAACAGGATCCGGGCCAGCCGAAAGCTGGCCGGCCCGGCGGGCCCGGTCGCTCTCGACAGGGCGCGGAGGTCTTCGACCGCCTCGTCGCCCCGGCCGACGCTGTCGAGGAGTTCCGCCCGCAGCAGGCGGGCCGCTCCGTGCCCGGGCGCCCTCCCGAGCAGCGCCTCGGTCAGCGCGGTGGCCTCGTCGGTCCGGTTCGTTCTGGCGAGCACCACCGCGGCGCCGTGCATCGCGCGGGGAAGGTCCGGACGCCGCTCGAAGCGGGCCAGGGCGAGTTCGTGGCAGCGCAGTTCGGCGAGCAGGAGTCCCGCTTCGATGTCCGCGGCCGCCGCTCCGGGATCGTCCGGATCTGCCGCGACGCGATCGAACGCCGCGAGGGCGTCGAGCGGCCTTCGCGCCCGGCGCAGGAGGACGCCCGTGGCGATCCAGCCCTCGGCGCCGAGCCGGGGGGCGGCCGCCTCCACCGCGTCGGCGAGCTCCGCCTGCGGCGGAGCGTTCCGGGCCAGGGCCCAGAGCGCGCGGTTCGCTTCGGGCGAGCGCGGATCGCGGTCGAAGGCGGCGATCAGAGACAGCACGGCCTCGACGGCGCGGCCGGCCTCGAAGAGCCGCTGCGCCTCCGCCGCCGGGACGGTTTGCCCCGGGACCGGTTCCGCCGGGAGAGCCGCAGAGACCGCGAGCGCGACGGCGAGGGCGGGCCGCCTCCCGGCGCCGCCACGGCCTCCGGGAATCCGGGTCCGAGAAACCGGGATGCCGCATCCGGGCCCGCGCGCCGTCCCTGGCCCTGGATTCGTAATTCCTTGAAAAAACGACATTTGCTCCGACTGTCCCCGGCTCCGAAGCTCTCCTCGGCAGGGGGAATGCCCCTTGCGTGATAGCCTCCCGCCGTGGATTTTCACTTCTCTCTATCGAAGTGTGCGCCATCCGACTGGGCCCGCGAGGGGCGGTGGCGCACGGTTCCCCGGGTTCAGGCGAGCGCGTCTGATCCGAACGCTCTTCCAAACTGCCTCGTGAGGAGGTTCTTCATGCGAAAGACCGCAATCGTCGCCGCGCTCGGGCTGTTCGTCGCAGTCCCGGTGTTCGCCCAGCAGACCGGGGTGATCACGGGCACGGCGACCGACGAACAGGGAGCCGTCCTGCCGGGCGTCACGGTGACCTTGGACAGCCCGGCCCTGATCGCTCCCCGGTCCACCACCACCGGCGCGGGCGGGTCCTACAGCCACCCGGCGCTCCCGCCGGGCGCCTACAGCGTCACCTTCGCCCTCTCCGGCTTCCAGACCGTGGTCCGGGAGGGGGTCCGCGTGAGCGTCGCCCGCACCCTCGAGGTGAACGCCTCGATGGGACTCTCCGGGGTCGAGGAGACCGTGACCGTGACCGGCGACGCTCCGGTCGTGGATGTGCGGAGCGCGACGGTCCAGACGAACATCGAGCGCGAGCTGCTCGAAGCGGTCCCCACCGGACGGAATCCGTGGGTCATGGCCGGCCTCGTCCCGGGCATGGTTACCGGCCGGCTGGATGTCGGCGGCAGCAACGGGATGCAGCAGTACGGCATGGAGATCTTCGGATCCTCCGCCGCGATGCAGAGTTTCCAGGTGGACGGGCTCAAGGTGAACTGGCCCGGCAGCACCGGCGGCTGGACGATGCAGTACTACGGGTTCTCGATGTACGAGGAGTTCAACTTCCAGACCTCGCAGCACTCGGCCGAATCGGACACCGGCGGCGTCCAGATGAACATGGTGGTGAAGTCCGGCGGCAACGAGTTCTCCGGCGATGTCATCGGCCTCTACAACGCGGTGGATCTGCAGGGCGAGCCGGCCGAGGCCGGCGGCGCCCCGATCACTCGCGCGATCGATGTGAACGGCACCCTCGGCGGCCCGATCGTGCGCGACCAGGCGTGGTTCTTCGGCGCCTACCGCCACTGGGTCCACGACCAGGAGGTCACGGTCCCCGACGACTACACCGGGCCGCAGCCGATCGACGACAACCGGATCCGGAACCTGAGCGGGAAGTTCACCTGGCAGGCCACCGACAACGACCGGCTCTCCGTCACCTTGCAGCGGAACTGGAAGCAGCGGTTCCACCGTCGCGACCCGCCCTACACGGCCGTGGCCGACGACCTCGCCCGCTTCCAGGACCAGTGGGCCGACAACTACATCGGCTCCTACAACCGGGTGCTCGGCGACTCCGCCCTCCTCGACCTGCGTTTCGGGCGGATGGAGGGGGTCACTCCCTACATCCTCTACGCCACCTACTGCGGGATTCCGGTGGACGAATATCCGGACGCCGGCCCTTGCACCGAGAACGACATCGCCGTGCGGGATACCGTGCGGTATGAGCTGTTCAACGCCGACCCGCGCGGCGAGTCGTGGGGTCCGGTGTTCCGGAACCAGTTCAACGGTTCGCTCACCTATTTCCTCGACACCGCGAGCGGTTCGCACAACTTCAAGATCGGCGGCCAGGCCTCGCGCGAGGGAAGCGATGTGCGGCAGTTCAAGAACGGCGATGCGTTCGGCGAGCTGAACGACGGCGTGCCCACCCGGATCAACATCTCCCGGACGCCGCGCGCCTCGCAGCAGCGCCTGAACACCTGGGCCGCCTACGCGCAGGATGCGTGGACCATCGGTGACCGGCTCACCCTGAACCTCGGGATCCGGCTGGACGGCGTACACGGGTATGTTCCGGCGCAGGACAGCCCGGCGGGAACCTGGGCCGCGCTCTCGGAGCAGCTGGTCGGCGACATCTTCTCGGTCCCCTCCGACATTACCGGCTTGCCGGACTGGCCGATGAACTTCGGACCCCGGCTCAGCTTCGCCTACGATGTCTTCGGCGACGGTCGGACCGCGGTCAAGGGCGGCTGGGGCCGCTACTACACCCAGATGGGCGATGCTCTCGCCGC
Source organism: uncultured Acidobacteriota bacterium (assembly GCA_964347715.1). Taxonomy (GTDB): domain Bacteria; phylum Acidobacteriota; class Vicinamibacteria; order Marinacidobacterales; family Marinacidobacteraceae; genus CAYGAO01. The sequence continues at coordinate 1,625 of CAYGAO010000147.1, read as the reverse complement.
GGGCGCGAACCCGAACGCCGGGTCGTCCGCGTGGGTCGGCTGGAACGACCTCGACGGTGACCGGCTCGTGGATATCGGTCCATCGGGAACGCTCGTGGACAGCCCGGAAGTGGATCTCTCCCAGTTCGACGGCTTCACCGGCGGCGCCAGCACGGTGTACGACGCGGATGCGAAGCGACCCTACAGCGACGACATCTCGATCGGGATAGACACCACGCTGGGGGCCGATGTCTCGTTCAGCGCCACCTACCACCGTCGCCAGCACCGGGATTCGCTCGGCGTCCGGAACCTCGCCCGGCCGCCGTCGGCGTACGACCAGACCTCGTTCTCCTGCGAGGACTGCCCCGAGAGTTCCTACACGGTGTACGAGCTCAAGGAGGAGTTCCGGGGTCTTCAGGACCGGGTGATCACCACCGTGGACATCCTGCAGAGCAACTACAACGGAGTGGCCCTGCAGCTGCAGAAGCGCTTCTCCGATCGCTGGCAGATGCTCGGTGGCGCGACCTTCTCGAGCCACCGGGGCACGGTGCACTCGCTGCCGTACGACGGCACCGACTGGAACAACCCGAACCGGCAGATCAATCGACTCGACGGCGCCGTCCTCACGGATGTCCCGTGGGTCGTGAACTTCGCCGGCAGCTATCTGTTCCCGTGGGACATCCAGCTCGGGGCGGTGTATCGGGGCCGCGCCGGGAACCCGATCGTGGCGACGGCCAGCGCCACCGGGCTCGTGCAGGGAACCGAGACGATCCATGCCTACGAGCGTGGCGACGAGCGCACCGAGACGATCGCGAACCTCCTCGATGTCAATGTCCGCAAGTCGTTCGCGCTCGACCAGATCCGTCTGGAGTTCGGAGCCGACCTGAACAACATCTTCAACAGCCAGGCGGCGGACCAGTTGTTCACGGACTTCAGCTCCCGATACCTGCAGCCGAGACGGGTTCTCCCGCCGCGGACCATTCGCTTCACCGCGAAGCTGCTCTTCTGACGACCTCCGGATAGCACGGGACCCGATCCAGCGGGGGGTGCTTCGGCGCCCCCCGCTTTTTCATTTGCCCCGCGTTCCTCCGGTCGTGTACCCCTCGGGACCGACTCCCGAGCGCCGGCGCTGACGGGGGGTCGAGGAGAACCGGACATGAAGAGGAACTTCGTCTCAAGCGGCGTACCCTGTGTCCCTGTGTCGTGCTGACCCCGGGCGACGGGGCCGGGGCGGGCGGGGGCAACGGCACCTCCGATTACGACTCCGTGTGTCCCGAGACCGAGTGCGGTGCCGGACCGGCTGAAGTCGCCGCCGATCCGGCGGGCCGCCCGATGCCAGAGCCGGAGATCGGGACCCGGAGGCTCATGGCGATCGGGCCGATCCCGGAAGACGCCACCGGGCCTGCCGGCGACGCGCGCCGGGTCGCGGTCCGGGTGCGGCGGGCCGGCGGACGGGCCCTCGTCGTGGGCGGCTATGTGCGCGACCAGATGCTCACCGGCGCCTCTCCGGGCGAGCCGGACCTCGAGGTCTTCGGGCTGCCGGTGCGGGAGCTCGAACGCGCGCTGCGGCGGCTCGGGAGGGTCCAGCGCGTCGGGCGCGCGTTCCCGGTGCTGCGCGTCGGGAACCTCGCGGTCGAGGTCGCGAT
>CAYGAO010000146.1:0-7150 GCA_964347715.1 uncultured Acidobacteriota bacterium | reverse complement strand
CGCACCCACTTCGCCCCGCCCCCGTCCGGGGCCGAGCGTCTCGTTCCGCCCCCTCCCGCCCAGCCGAAGCGCCTCCCCGCTGCCCGACTGACACGAAACTCCTCCGCTCCGGCGCCACCGCACCCACTTCGCCCCGCCCCCGTCCGGGGCCGAGCGTCTCGTTCCGCCCCCTCGCGCCCACCCGAAGCGCCTCTCCGCTGCCCGACGGGCGCCGAACTCCTCCCGCTGCCCAGACTTCGGTGCGAGGTCTCCCGGCGCGTCCGAACCTGATCGGACGGCCGGGGTCTCTCCCGCCGTGGCGCCCCACTACCTTTCGCGGGCGGGGAACGGACGGTCGCCAGACCGATGGCGCCCTCGTTCGCCGTTGCGCCCGGCCCGACGGCCGGCGCGACTGCGCCCTCGCCCGCCCCGGCGGAGCCGCAGGCCGGCGCGCCCGAACCGACCGATAGCGCGGGCTCAACCCCTTGACCTGGCGCTCGGCGCCCGACGGTATCGTCCGGTGCTACGGGGAGCCCGACGGCTTCTGCGAATGCCGCTCGATGAACCCGCCGACCGACTCCTTCCACTGCGGCAGCAGCGGTTGTTCCACATACATCATGTGTCCGGCGGCGAAGTCCTCGCGCTCGATGTTCGCCCGCAACTCCGGCGAGAGACCCATCCGTTCCACCGTCCAGACGGCGGCGAAGTAGGGGGTCGCGAGGTCGTAGATCCCGTTCACCAGCAGGACCTTCAGGTCCGGGTTGCGCTGCATCGCCCGCGCGAGGTCGGGGGCGACGTTCGGCGTTCCCGTCCCGCGCCCGAAACCGCCACCGCCGCCGAGCCGACCCCAGTTCCAGTTGCGGGTCCCGCCGCTCGGGACATATTCGCGATCGCCGTCGTATCCGAGCTCGTCCCGGAGGTAGGCGTTGAACGCCGAGGTGTATGCCGAGCTGATCGCGGTGGACTGCGGATCGTGGGAAGGACGGGTTCCGAGCGGATCGCCGGCGGGTCCGGTGAACCGGGCGTCGAGCCGTCCGACGATCCGCCCCTCGTCGCGGAGCAGCTCGGCCTCGAAGGCGGGCGCCGTGACCCGAAGGTCGGCCCGGTCGAGGAACTCGCGATCGAGACCGGTGTAACGGTGGAGCTGCTCGATGACCTGCGAGCGCATCTCCGGGTCGAGCGCCCCGCCGGCGAGGAGCGCCGGGGCGTATTCGTTCAGCGACCAGGCTTCGACCTCGGCCATGAACGCATCCAGATCGTCGGGGGAGCCTCCCGGGAGCCGGTCGAGGTAGCGCGCGGCCACCGCGTAGGCGGGAAGGTTCACGATGTAGGGGAGATCGTCGCCGGGCGCGAACTGGATCGTGTTGAACTGCAGCACCACGGAAACGAGCACGATGCCGTTCAGGTCGATGTTCGCCCGTTGGAGGTGCCGCGCGAGGACCGCCGACCTGGTCGTGCCGTAGCTCTCGCCCAGGAGGAAGCGGGGAGAGTTCCAGCGGTCGTATTCGCTGAGGAACCGGCGAACGAACTGGGCGAGCGAACGCGCGTCCTCGTCGATCCCCCAGAAGAAGGACCCTTCGGTGTCGCCGAGCGGGTGGCTGAAGCCGGTGCCGATCGGATCCACCATGACGATGTCGGCGACATCGAGGACTGTCCAGGCGTTGTCTTTGAGCGGGTACGGAGGCGCGCCCTGCGGACCGACCTCGGGAGTGACGACCCGCCTCGGCCCCATGATCCCCATGTGGAGCCAGAAGGACGCGGAGCCCGGCCCGCCGTTGTAGGCGAAGACCAGGGGGCGCTCGCGCGCGGGGGCCCCGTTCGTGCGGAAGTAGGCGGTATAGAACAGCTCGCCCGCATCGGCGCCGTCCTCGTCCGTCAGCGTCGTGCTCGCCACCACCGCGTCGTACTCGACCGTCTCGTCGCCGACGACGATCGAGTGGCGGCTCTCCCAGCGGCCTGGGGGCGCCTCGGCTTCGGGCGCGGGCGGCTGGGCGAGCGCGACTCCGGAAAGCAGGAGAAGGACGGCCGAACGACGGAGTATCTGGATCATTTCAGGGGCCTCCCCGACGGGGGAACGGACGATGCGCCCGGCGGTCGGACGCCTCGACGGCAGCCGGAACGCTCCGCTCGGGAACGCTCCGGCTGACCGACCGGAATCAGAAACCGCGATCAGAAGACGAAGCCCGCGAGCAGCATCAGGCGCCGGGGTTCGACCCAGCTCGACGGGATGAACTGCTCGCCCGGCTCCTCGAGCCGCAGGCTGCTCATCCAGATGCTCGCGTCGCTGTTCAGCGCGTTGTAGTAATAGGCGTCCAGCTTCAACTGGACATCCCCGATGTCCCATCGCTTTCCGAAACGGACATCGAGCATCCAGATCGTCGGCTGGCGGAGCCCGTCCCGGGATCCGGCGGCTTCCACGATGAAGTTGTTCGGCGACTGGGTGATCAGGCTGCCCGGAGCCCGGATCTGCCGCGAGAACGGCTTCCCGCTCTCGACGTTCGCGTTCACCGCGAGCAGGAAGTCCCAAGGCAGGAACACGACCCCCTGCAACCGGAACATGTGCGGACGATCGCCCTGAAGCCGCTGCCAGGCGTTCAGGTAGGCGTTCGGATCCTGTCCCGTCTTGCTCCCGTAGAACGGATTGTTCTGGCTCTGGAACCAGGGTCTCGGGATCAGCCCCTCGGACTTCGACCAGGTGTAGGACCCCTGCACATTCCAGAGGTTTCGGTTCCGCGCGGCGAAGGTGAAGAGCACTCCGTCGTAGGTCTGCTCGTAACTCTCCGGAGCGCCCGGGAAATCCCCCGGGCTGTTCCCCTTGACGAGCGTGGGCTGCTCCACCTGGCTGAGCAGGGTGATCGGATTCCCGTTGTAGGGATCCGCCCAGGCGACGGACTCGTACTGGCCGCCGAGGATGGACCAGCCGACCATCCGGTCCGTGTCCTTGTGGACGTACTGGACCCCGACGGACATGTTGTTCCCGATCTCGCGCTCGTACCCGACGGTGTAGTGGTAGGAGCGGGGCGCCAGCAGGTTGTCGGGCTGCGTCACCTCTCCGGCGACGAGCGAGTAGGTCAGCTCGCCGAGCGAACCGTCGGGGTTCACCAGGTAGATCTCGAACGGCGTCGTCCCGGGCGCCGGGGCGTCCCAGTTGCCGACCACGTTCTGGTCGTAGTGGACTCCGAAGAAACCCTTGATCGCCGAGCGCCCGGCCTCGTCGGGTCTCAGGGTGAACCCGATGCGCGGGCTCACGAGGTTCCACGAGACGATGTCCGGGTCGCCGGGAGCGGTCCCCTCGATCGGCACCGCGTTGATCGCGGTGAACTCGCTCTCCTGCCCGGCCTCCGGCACGCCGAGGAGGTCGTAGGCGGGGATCTCGCCCCGGTTCAGATCCAGCCGGACGCCCAGGTTCAGCGTCAGGCGGTCGTTCACGGTCACCGTGTCGTCGAAGAAGACGGCGTTGTCGCTCGAGATGCCCCCGTAGCGATAGGGCTCCTGGATCACCTGGTAGATCGTCCCGCCCGACTGGTACTGGTAGGCGCTGTTCGGACCTGCGGCGACGGCGGTCTCGGCGACCCCCCGCGCGATCTGGACGCCGAAGCGGAACTCGTGCTGCGCCCCGAGGAAATCGTCGGCGTAGTGCGTCACCTTCGCGTTGAACTGGTTGCTCCAGGTCCGGTAGTCCCACGGAAAGACGATGCCCCCCTCGTAGGTCGTCGTGGGCTCGGCGTCGTGGTTCACGAACGGCATGTCGAAGCTCCCGGTGGGCGAGTCGTGGATGTCGGTCGCATACCAGCCGGCGTAGCGCGCCTCGAAGAGCGTGTTGTCGGAGAGCGTGCTCGTGAGCCCGAAGGCCCCGGCGATGTTCTGGCCCCGCTCCACCGAGGCCGCCGACGGCGCCACATTCGGGGAACTGCCGCCGATCCCGGCCCAGTCCTCGAGCTGCGAGTTCAGGAAGATCTCGTGGCGGTCGCTGATCCTGGCGGTGAGCTTCAACCCGACCTTGTCGTTCTCGCTCCGGTCGGCGGTGGCCGCCGACGGGTCGTTCCCGGCTTCCCAGGAGCTGTCCCGGGAGTACTGACCGCTCGCCATGAACCAGACCCGCTCCCGCACGAGCGGGCCGCCGAGGGTCCCGGTGATGTCTCCGTAGTTGTCGCGCTCGAAGGCGAAGGCGTTCGGCGACCCGGCCGAGACGGCCTCGCCGGTGTCCGCATCGGCGAACACCACCGGCCAGGTGAGCGCGTTGGCCTGGTAGAAGTAGTTTCCGGTCCCGCTGAAGGTGTCGCCGCCCTTCTTGGTGACGATGTTGAAGACGCCGCCGGTCGCGTTTCCGAACTCGGCGGGGGCGCCGATCCCGATGATCTCGACTTCCTCGATGGCGTCCACATTCGGATCCCACCACGAGGATCCGGTCTCGGGAGCGCTCGATTCGATGCCGTCGATGTTCCACGAGTTCGACTGCTGGTTCGACCCGAACGCGATCGTCCGGTCCCCACCGCCACCGCTGTTCATCTGGCTCATCCCGGGGGCGATGTGGATGTAGTCGTAGAAGTTCCGCTCGGTGGGCAGTTCCTCGACGAGGTCGGAGGCGAAGGTCGTGACCGAAGCGTTCGAGCTCACATCGAGGAGCGGCGCCTCGCCGACGACCTGCACCACCTCGGTCACCGTGGAGAGGCTCAGGGTGGTGTCGAGCGTGGCGGTCGTGTTCAGGCCGACCCGGACGCTCTCGTAGCGCACCGTGTCGAACCCGGCGAGCGAGATCTCGACCGCGTAGTCGCCGGGCGGGAGCGCGGGAAAGCGGAACACGCCGGAAGCGCTGGTGACCGCGGAACGGGTGCCACCGATGATCGCCTCGCTCAGGAGCGTCGCGGTGGCGCCGGGGACGACCGCACCGGTGTCGTCGGTGACGGTGCCCCGGATCAGCCCGTTGTCCTGAGCCGCCGCCGAGACCGGCAGCGAGAACGCCAGGACCAGAAGCAGAACCGGAAGCCGGAGTGCCGTTCGTCGAAGGCTGGGCCGAAGGGTCATGAGGGTCTCCCTGTGCGCGAATCCAGAAGGATGGACGCCGACATCCGGGATGCCGTATCCAGACCGCAGATTCTATGTCCCGAGTGTCGGAAAATGCGGCTCTCCGCGGACCCGGAGGGCGCCGGCGCGAAGCAGAGGCGCACGGAATAGCAATTGGGGTGCCGGGGCGCCGGCTTCCCCGGCTGGTCGCAACCGGTCGCAATCGGGGGTGGCGAGGGCGGCCCGGGCCCGGTGGCGGGCCGACGCCTCCGGCTCGGTCTCGGCGTCGGCCGCGAGTCGGAGCGTCTCGGGATCGAAGGGTCGCAACGCGAGCGAGCGCCGCCAGGCGTCGAGTGCCTCGGAGCGGCGGCCGAGGGCATGGAGCGCGCGCCCGAGTCGGCTCCAGTCGGCGGGGCCGGCGAGCACCGTCTGCTGCAGCCGCCGGGCGGCCTCCGGATCGCCGCTGGCGAGAGCGGCGCGCGCTTCCCGGCGCCGCCGTTCCGCCGCGTTCGCCTGCTCCCAGGCTGCCGCGTCCGCGGCCTTCACCGCCTCGAGTCGGGAGAGGACGGCTTCCGCCGCGGAATCTCCGGCGAGGCGGAGCGCCGCGTGGAGGGCAGTCAGAACCGCGGCGTGATGCGGATCTTCTGCCGCGAGCCGCCGGAGGGCGTCGAGTGCGGCTTCGGGCCGATTCCGGAGGTCGGCCTTCGCGAGCGCGAAGCGGGTCTCGGTGGCCTCGGGGCGGAGCTCCGCCCGCTCGCGAAGGAGATCGAGCAGCTCCGGGTCCGCCCGCGCCACGAGCGCGTCGAGGGCCGGGCTCGCCATCTCGCCGGCGACCGCCGGATCGAGACGGAGCGCCTCGGTGTAGGCGGCGAGCGCCGGGGTCAGCTCCATCCGGAAGGCGCGCAGTCCGCCGATCAGCATCCACGCCTCCGCGTCGTCCCGCTTGCCGACGAGCGCCGCCTCGGCTGCTTCGAGCGCCGCCGGTGGATCGGTCTCGCGGAGGAGTCGGGCGACGAGGAGCGCTGCCGCCGGGTCGTCCGGGGCGAGTTCGCGCGCCCGCTCGGCGGCGCAGCGGGCGAGCTCCCCGGCCGCCGCCGCCTCGGCCGCGAGCGCGAGCACGGTCCAGGGCGCCGGGCGGTCCGGGGCGAGGCGTACCGCCCGACGCGCGGCGCCGAGCGCCGTCGCCATGGTCTCGGACCGGCTCGAAGCCGTCGCCGCGAGGCGCGTCCCGAAGTCGGCCCGCTGCAAGAGCGCCGGAACGTACGCCGGCGCGAATTCGAGCGCTCGCGCCGTCGCCCCGAGCGCCTCCTCGAGCGCCCCGAGGCGGCCGAGAGCCTCTCCCAGCAGCGTCCAGGCGAGCCCGGGTCGTCTCACGGGGACCGCGCCCTCGGGGGCTTCGGAACCGACGGACGCCGCCGCCGCGCGCAGGTGGTCCCGGGCGACCGCCCACTCGCCGCGCTCGACGGCCAGCGCGCCCAGCTGGAGCCGCGCGGGCCCGTGGAGCGGCAGCTCGTCCACGATGGCGAGGAGCAGCGGAATCGCCGCCTCCGCCGCTCCCGCTTCGAGGAGCCCGAGCGCGCGCTCCATCTGCCCGCGGACTTCCGGCGTCTGGCCCGGAGCCCCGGCCCCGAGGAGCAGCGCAAGGGCCACGAAGAGGGCGGTCCGTCGCCGGTGGCGGATCGAGGCGGGGAAAACCGGACGGCCGACGACGCGACGAGCCCGGCCGACACCAACCGGACCGACCCGGCGCCTCCTGGCGCCAGCAGAAAGACGCATCACCGACGCGAATGCCGACCGAGCCGGGCGAACAGGAACCGGAACGACCGCGCCGCTCCCGACGCCAGGACACGCATCACCGACGACGCGAGGAGCGCGGCCGACACCAAACGAAACAACCCGGAGGCTCGCCGCGACAGCAGACGCGCGACCAGCCGCACCAAGACCTCGGCGAACACCAACCGAGACAGCCGCGCCAACCCCGTCCACAGAAAACCCATCCCCGCCCACACCGAACCCCCGCCCACACCGACCGGAACGCCCGCGCCCAACAGCCTGTGGACAAGGCGCCCCGCATGGGAATCCGTCCTCGAAGAGATGGGGAACCCCATCGTCCGGGGGGATGCGGGGCGCTTTCCCCACCGGATGGCGGCCCGAATCGCTTGCGCGA
>CAYGAO010000145.1:0-7192 GCA_964347715.1 uncultured Acidobacteriota bacterium | reverse complement strand
CCCCCCGGGGGGGGGGGGGGCGGGCGCCCCCCCCCCGCACCCCTCCCCGGCGGCGTTTCGCGCCGCGTCGGCGCACGAGGGACTTTCTCCACGACCTGTCAGCGGCGGGCGAGGCTGCGAAGCCACTCGAGCCCCGGCTCCCGGGGCTCGGCCCAGGTGAGGAGGAAGTCGGTCCAGGGGGCCGTGGTCCGGGGAACGCGCAGCGCCCCGGTCGCGAGCTCGGCCGCTTCGTCCCACTGCCCGGCCGCTCCGAGGGCCATGGCGAGCGCCGTGGCCGCCGCCTGCGATGCCGGGGCGAGCGCCACCGCCTGCCGAAGATCGGAGATCGCGCGGGAAAGGCGGCCCTCGGCGAACCGGAGCTCGCCGGCGAGCAGGAGCTTCGGGACGAGGAGCCGCTCCGCCGGCTCGCCGCTCACCCGCGCGAGCGACCGGGCCGCCTCCGGTCCGCGCCCGCGGCCGAGCGCCGCCAGGGCGAGGCGGAGATTCAGGTCGTCCGGATCGGTCATCGCCCGCGCCACCGCCCGCGGGGAGGCGCGCCCCTCGCCCGGGCGCAGGAGCTCTGCCGAGGTCGCTCGGCGAAACGCCCTCCCCACCTCCGGCCAGAGCTCCGCCTCGCCGAGATACCGGGCGCGGACCGCGCGGACCCCGGCGAGCTGCCAGCGGAGGGCGGGATCGCCCGCCGATTCCGCGCCGGCGAGAATCCGGGCGGCCCCGGCGAGATCGAAGATGGCGAGCCGCATGCGCGCCGCGGCGAGGAGCAGTTCGCGCCGCAGCAGCGCCCGGATATCCGACGCTCCCGCCTCTCCCCACGCGGCTCGGGTGGCGGGGCGCCCCGGGACTCCGGGCGGCCACCGGCGCGGCAGCGATTCCAGCGGATCGAGGACGAGGCGCAGGTGGACATGGGGGCCGAGGCCGAAGTGGGCCACCGCCTCGGCGTGGAGGAGCGCGGCGGCGAGCCGGGGACCGAACCCGGCCGGCGCGTCGGGCCGCGGGAGCGGCCGCAGGAATCCCGACTGCGCCCGCCGCAGCTCGCGCGCCGGATGGTTCCGGACCCGCCCCGCCGTCTCGACGAACCGCCCGGACCGGTACTGGAAGATCCACTCCCGGTACCCGTCGGTATCGAGACCGTCGCCGCCCGCCTGACCGAGGAGGAAGCGCCGCCGGGAAACCGGGTTCCTCAAACCGGACCCCTCACGGACGCGGCGCCTCGCGGCGGACGGACCGCGGCCTCCGGCTACCCGGTTCGGTCGAGCCGCCGGAGCGACTCCGCGATCACGCGGGCGCCGTTCGCGATGGCCCGGACACTCGTGAACTCGCGGGGCGAGTGGCTGATGCCGTCGCGGCTCGGCGCGAAGAGCATCCCGATCGGCGCGATCCCGAACAGCGACTGCGCGTCGTGCCCGGCCCCCGAGGGCATCCGGAGGGTCGAGAGTCCGAGGCCCCGGGCGGCATCCTCGATCAGCGCGATGAGCGCCGGGTCGCAGGGCGCGGCGCCGCTCAGGTAGTAGGGCTCGAAGTGGATCCGGGTCCCGTTCCGGGCGGCCATCTCCGCGCCGATCTCCTCGAACCGCGCGAAGAGCGCCGCGATCGTCTCCATCCGGAGATCGCGGATCTCGAGGCTGAGCTCCACTTCACCGGGGATCACGTTCGCCGCTCCGGGGCGCGCCTCGATGCGGCCGACGGTCGCCACCTGTCGCCCCGGCCAGGCGAGCGTCTCGTCGTGCACCGCCACCGTGAACCGGGCCGCGGTCACGAGCGCGTCCCGCCGGATCTCCATCGCGGTCGTCCCGGCGTGATTCGCAAGCCCGGTGACGGTGACCAGAAACCTCCGGATGCCCACGATTCCCTCGACCACCCCGATATCGATCCCCTCGGTGTCGAGCACCGGCCCCTGTTCGATGTGCAGCTCGAGGTAGGCGGCGAGATCCCCGGGGGCGAGCTGCGCTTCGGCGATCCGCGCCGGCTTCCCGCCCACCCGCTCGAGGGCTTCTCCGAGGGTGAACCCGCCGTACACCGGAAGATCCATCTCCCCGGCGGCCACCTCCCCGGCAAGCGCCCGGCTGCCCGTCTTGCCGTTCTCCTCGTTGAAGAAGACGATGACCTCGAGCGGATGGCGCAGCCGGACGCCGGCCTCCCGGAGCGCGACGGCGGCCTCGAGCGCCGCCACCGAGCCGACGACGCCGTCGAAGTTCCCGCCCTCGGGGACCGAATCCAGGTGCGACCCGGCGAGAAGCGGAGGCCAGCCGGATTCCGCGCCCTCGAGGCGCCCGATCAGGTTGCCGGCCAGATCGGTGCGAACCCGGAGCCCCGCCTCTTCGAGCCAGCCGGCGAAGACCTCGCGGGCGGCGAGATCGGCGTCGCTGCCGGCGGTTCTGGAGATGCCGCCCTCGGGAGTGGCGCCGAAGCGCGAGAGCGCCTCCATCCGCGCGGCGATCCGGGCCTCCGGCGCCGCGGGGCCCGGTTGCGCCCCGGGGCGGGAGGCGGAGCCGAGCGCCGCGACGGCGGCGGCTCCGGAGAGGAACTCACGGCGATTCGGTCGGTACATCATCCCCTCCATTCTGACCGTTCTCGCCCGGGCACGGGTCCTCCGCGATCGGCAGGACGCTCGCCGGATCGGCGTAACCGACGATCCCGGCGGCGACGACCCGGCGGAACCCGCCCGGCGCATCGGGCGCACCGCCGAGTTCGAGGTAGAACCCCTCCGGCAGCGCGGCGAGCTGCGGGAAGGAGTCGCCGGGGCCGCTCCGGAGCGCCGCGCCGGGCCGGACCACGACCGCGAGCTCGGGGGCCGTCACCCGGAAGGCGAGCAGCGCGCCCGAGACCGCGGCGGCCGCGAGGGCGAGGACGAGGCCGACGAGCGGCAGCCGGCGCCGCCGGACGAACCGGAGCAGCGTCACGAGAACTCCCGCCCCGAGCGCCGCGGCGCAGAAGAACGCCGCGTAGCGGCCGGGCGGGACCCGGCGCAGCCGGCTGCCGAAGCCTTCCGCCCGACGGAGCATCTCCACCGACAGGCCTCCCGGCGCGCCGGCGGCGGCCTCGGTCGAGCGGCGTTCGAGGACCCCGCGGGCGAGGGCGAGGTTCGCGAGGGCGTCGGCATCGTTCGGGTGCTGACGAAGCGCCCGCTCCCAGTGGAGCATCGCGTAGCCGAGGCGTCCGGAGCGGAACTCGGCGTTCCCGAGGTTGTAGTGGAGCGCCCCCCGGTCCAGCCCGGCGGTTTCGTCGGCGAGGAGCGCCCGGAATCCCGCGGCGGCGGCCTCGAAGTCCCCCTCGTCGTAGCGGCGCGCGGCTTCGCGCGCCTCCTCCTGCGCGAGCCCGGGAGCCGCGAGCACCGCGAGCCAGCCGGCGAGCAGCGCGCGCCTCATCGTCTGCCGCCCCCCTCGCCGAGCTGCGCCTCGATCCGGCCGATCAGCGCGCTCGCCGCGGCGGCGTCGGGAGCCGGCCCGGAAGATGTCCCTCCCGCCCGGAAACGCGCCCCCTCGGCGGCCGAGAGCAGCGCGGCGAAGCGGCGGGCGTCGGCCGGATCCGCGCCCGCCCGGGCGAGCGCGGCAGCCGCGCCCGCCGGAGTCAGCCCGCGCACCGGGATGCCGAGGCGGGCCGCGGTGTATCCCGCGAGCGCCTCGCCGAGGGCCGCCTCGGCGCCGGCGCCCGAAATCCGCGCGAGCCGGCGCCGGGCGTCCCGGGCGGCGTGCTTCCGGCGGAACGCCGCGGCGTTCCGGATCCGGTGGTCGCGGCGGCGGAGGGCGAGCAGGACCGCGAGGTTCCAGGCCACCGGGAGTCCGAGACCCCAGAGCACGAGCGCGCCGACCCGCGGCCCTCCCCTCCCGCCGGGGTCCGGGCCGACCGGCTTCAGATAGCGGATGTCTTCGCCGAACCGCTCCACCGCTGCCGGTCCCTCGCCCGCGGGGAGGGTTCCCGCCGCCCCCTCGACCTCGACCTCGAGGGGCTCGGCCGCGAGCCGTTCGTAGCGCCCCGTCCGGGGGTTGAAGACATCGAGGGTCGCGGCGCCGATTCGCCGCCGGCCGCCGGCTTCGGGGACGATCGGGAAGTCCCAGACGCGCCGGCCACGGAAGGCCCAGGAGGAACCGGCGCCTTCGAGGCCGGCCGTCAGCGTGCTGTCCGGTTCGAAGATCCGGAAGGCCCGCCGCAGCTCGGGGCCTTCCGGGAGTCGTGGCGTTCCCGCGGCGCGCAGGTTCCCGACCCCCTCGAGTTCGACCCGCAGGACGAGCGGCTCGCCCGCGGCCGCCGCCCGGTCGCCGAGCGGCGCGTCCTCCCGGAGGATCTCGGCGCGGAGTCCGTAGTCCCCGACCGCCCCGGCGAATCCCGGCGGTCGCCCCGCCTCCGGGAGCGGCGCCGCCCGGACGGTCACCGGGGGCGCCTCGCGGACGACCGCGAACCGGCGCGGGCCGAAGAGCGAGCGCTCCCCGGTGGGCAGCACGATCTCGAAGCGCGGGCCCGGGAGCTCGCGCTCCCCGGCGCCGGTGGGGAACACCGCCCGCATCAGGATCGGGTAGGTGTCGTAGGTGATCCCGCCGAGGGTCCGCTGCTCGCGGCGCGGGCCGGGACCGGCGCGGCGCTCCCGCACCTCCCGGGGGTCGAGGCCGACCTCGAGCCAGGGAACATCGGGGAGCTCGACCTCCTCGCTCCAGAACCCCTCTGGCTGGGCGATCCCGGCGGGAACCGCGGCGAGCACCGGCGCCCGCGCGTAGAGGCGGTAGAGCACGAGCACCGGCTCCCCCACATGGACCTCGGCGTCCTCGACCTCGGCGCGGATGAAGAGGTCCCCGGCGCCGATCTCCGGGGGCCTCCGATCCGGCGGACCCCCGAAGAAGTCGTCGCGGAACAGATCCGCAGGCAAGCCGAACGGAGACCGCGGACGGGTCGGCGCCGGGCGGACGCTCCCGCTCACGACCTCGACCCGCAGCGGCCGCGTCGGGTCGTACCCCGGAACGGCCACCGGCGGGACGACCGCTTCCCCGGTGCGGAGCGGGCGCAGCCGATACACGAAATCCGTCGTCTGCGTCACGCGGGTGTTCACGATCGAGGTTCGGGAGACGCGCTGGGTCCCCAGGACCCGGAAGGCGTCCATCGCCGGCAGCTCGGGCGGACCGCCGCGCATCTCGGGCACCGAGATCGTGAGCGTCAGTTCGTCCTCGAGGCCGACCCGGTTCGCATCGAGACTCGCTTCGGCCCGCTCCTGCCCGGAAGCTCCCGCCGGGACGCCGGCGGCGACCGCGAAACAGACGGCGAGGACGCGCCGCATCAGTGCCGCCCGCGCCGGAGCGCCCGCGCCCGGCGCCTTTCGAGCTGCGCCTCGTGGAACGCCGCTTCGACCTCGGCGAGCGCCGCGAGGATCCGGTCCGCCTGCTCGGGGCTGATCTCGGGCGCCTCGCCGGTCCCGGAAGCCCCCTCGGGGGGCGGCTCGCCCGCTCCGGAGCCGGAGGCGTCCGGGTCGCCGGGTTCCGGTTCCCGGTCCGGCGGCTCCTCCTCTCGTGGCTCCCCGTCCGCTGGCTCCGGCTCCGATGGCGCCCCTTCCGATGGCTCCGGCTCCGATGGCTCCCCTTCCGGCGACTCCGACTCCGATGGCTCCCGGTCCGATGGCTCCCGGTCCGATGGCTCCCGATCCGGCGGTTCCCCGTCCTCCGGTTCCCCGTCCCGCGGCTCCCCGTCCGGCGATTCCTGCTCCCGGGGATCCCCGTTCCGCTCCCCTTCCTCGGCGCGGCGGAGCGCCCGTTCGAGGTTCTGGCGCGCCTCGCGGTCGTCCGGGTCGAGGGCGATCGCCTCGCCGTAGGCGCCCGCCGCCTCGGCGAACGCCCCGGAGCGGAACAGCGTGTTCCCGAGGTTGAAGAAGGCGTCCCGGCGGAGCGTCCCCTCCGGCTCCCCGGCGAGCGCCGCCCGGTAACCCCGCTCCGCCTGGGCGAACGGCTCCTCGCCTTCCCCGTTCTCGCCCATCCGGTAGTGCACGCCGGCGAGGTTCAGGTCGTTCTGCGGCGCCTCCGGGAACTCCCCCTCGGCCCGCGAGAACGCCCGGAGCGCCTCCGCGAGTCGTCCGTGTGCGAGATGCTCGGCTCCCTCGCGGGTGTTCTTCTCGGGGCCCCCGAGCCACTGCCCGGCGAGCACCGCCGCGAGCGCGAAACGGATCACCGCGCCCTCCCGGCCGGAAAGCCGAGCCCCGCCGCCAGGAGCGCGACCACGGCTAGCCCGGTCGGGATCCAGAACCGCTCGCGATACCGTCGCGCGACCTCGGCGCCCAGCTCGCCGCCCTCGATCGCCCCGATCCGGCTCGCGATCGCGGCGATCTCGCGATCGTCGGCCGACACCGGGAAGTAGCCGCCGCCGGTGAGCGCCGCCAGCTCGGAGAGCGTCTCCGAATCGAGCCGGCTCACGATCGGCGTCCCGGCGCCGTCGCGCATCAGCGTGGGGCCCTCCTCCGAAGCCGCGGGAATCGTGCCGCCGCCGGCGGTTCCGACGCCGACCGCGAGGATCAGGATCCCGTGTTCGTTCGCGCTCGCCGCGACCTCGCGCACCGGGGTGATCCGGAGATCGTCCTGCTGGCCGTCGGTCAGCAGCACGACCACCCGGTGGCGGCTCTCCTGCTGCGCGAAGGCGCGGGCCGCTTCCCCGATCATCGCGTCGAGGTTCGTTCCCGGGCTCTCGACGGCGCCGGTGGCGATCCCGGCGAGCAGCGTGCGGACCGCGCCGAGGTCATGGGTGAGCGGGCATTGCGTGAACGCCGCCCCCGAAAACGCCACGATCCCGACCCGGTTCCCCGCGAGGCGCTCCAGCAGCTCCCCGGCGAGGTAGCGGGCGCGCTCCATCCGGGAGGGAGCGACATCCCGCGCGTCCATGCTGAACGAGGTGTCCATCGCGAAGAGCACATCCACTCCGACGAGGGTCACCTCGCGCTCGTCGAGCCCCCACTGCGGGCGCGCGGCGGCGGCGGCCAGCAGGAACGCCGCGGCGAGCAGGAGAAGAGCGCGCCCGCGGCCCCGGCCCCCGCTCCCCTCCACGAGCAGCGGAGCCCGCGCGGCAAAGCGGGCCGCGAGGCGACGGCTCCGCCGCGCCCCGAAGACCGCCAGTGCGGCGGCGAGCGGCGCGAGCCCGAGCAGCCAGAGCGCCACCGGAGTCCCGAAACGCATCTCAGCAACCTGTGGACAAGGCGCCCCGCTTGGGAATCCGTCCTCGAAGAGATGGG
>CAYGAO010000144.1:0-7253 GCA_964347715.1 uncultured Acidobacteriota bacterium | reverse complement strand
CACGATCGGAACGATCGGAAGACTCCGGGCGCGCCCGGCGGGAGGCGCCCGGGTCGGCATTCGGGACCTCGTCGTCGCCGGCGCCCGAACCGGGACGAGTCATCGTCGTGGCGCGCGTGGAGTCCGACTGCGGACGGCCATCGTCCCGAGTCGCTGCCGCGCCGGGGGTCCCATCCGTTCCGACCCGCGCGGTTCGGGCCCCGCGCGGGAGCGCGGACCGCGCTACGGCGCCGGGGCGAGGAAGTCCGCGAGCGTCCACCAGTTCGCGGCGACGGGTCCGGTGACGAGCTCTCCCGGCCCGAAGGCGAGGGCGAGGTCGTAGATATCCCCCTCGTACGCCTCGACGGAGGCCGAGAGGAAGATCGCCGACTCCCCGGGGGCGAGCGTCCCGCAGCGCCCGGTCAGCCACCCCTGCCGCCAGAGCGCCGCCGCGCCGGGAAGGTTCTGTTCGAGAACCGCCTCCGCGATCTCGCGGACCCCCTCGGCGGAGGTGCAGCCGACCGCGCCGGAGACCCCGAGCGACGGCGCCAGGAAGCGGTCGAGCGTCTCGTCGAAGACGACGGACTCCCCGGGGGCGAAGCGAGCGAAGACGCGGTGCCCCTCGACCGGTGGGAGCTCCGGGAGGGCCGGGTCGAGCTCCGCGCCGCCGACCCGCAGGCTCGCGCCGAAGGCGAGCACGAGTTCGCCCGCCGGGACGCTCACCCCGTCGCCGTCGTAGTCGCCGCGACGGATCCGGTAGCGGAATTCGAGCGACTCCCCCTCGGTGTCGGCGAGGGCGGCTGGTTCCCGGGCGAGGCCGAGGTCGAAGACCAGGAAGACCTCCCCGGCCGCCTCGACCGCCTCGCCGCTCGTGAGCCAGACGCCGAACACCAGGTCTTCGCCCGCGAGATAGGTGCCTTCCGCCGCCGGATCCGAGACGATCTCGACGCGCTCGATCCGCGCGGTCCCCGGAGCGGGATCAGGACCGAGAGGCCCTCCGGCTCCTCCTTCCTCCTCGCAGCCCGACGCGGCGAGAAGCAGCGCGAGGACGCCCGAGCGGAATCTGCCGGGGCCGGACCCGGCAGGGCGGAACCCGCCGGAACCGGCTGCGCCAGACCGGACGCCGCCCCGGTCGAACCCGTCCGAGCGTCCCCTCACGAGGCGCGCCGCGCCCACCGCGCCGCCGCTTCCACCTCGCGGGCGCCTTCGGGATCCGGCGCCGTCAGCAGGCTCACCGCGACCGCGGCGACGAAGCCCGCCGCGAACCCGACGATCATCTCGTAGAGCCCGAAGAACAGCGGCTTCCCGAAGAAGAACCAGCCCACCGAGGCCAGGAAGCCCGCCACCATGCCGGCGGCCGCGCCGGCGAGCGTCATCCGCCGCCACGCGATCCCCAGGATCGCCACCGGGGCGAAGGCGCAGCCGAGCCCCGACCAGGCGAAGAGGACGAAGAAGAAGAT
The DNA here is from genome assembly GCA_964347715.1 of uncultured Acidobacteriota bacterium. Lineage (GTDB taxonomy): Bacteria > Acidobacteriota > Vicinamibacteria > Marinacidobacterales > Marinacidobacteraceae > CAYGAO01. The sequence goes on along the minus strand of CAYGAO010000144.1, from coordinate 5,814 downwards.
CACCCGCACCTCGGGGAGGGCCACCGCGATGGCGACGAGACCGAGCGCGAGGGTCACCGCCTTGCCGAAGCGGGCGAGCCGCGCGTCATCGCGGGTCAACCGGGCGAGCGAGCCGCGAAGCCCGGACTCCGACGGGTTCCGGAACCGCGGGCCGAGCAGCTTCTCGAAGAAGTCGCGCACCACGGTCGAGGAAGCGAGCAGCAGCACGGAATCGGCCGTGGACATGATCGCGGCGAGCACCGCGGTCAGGAAGAGGCCGGTCACGAGCGGGGGAAAGAGGTCCGTCGCGAGGAGCGGCAGGATCCCTTCGGGATCGGCGATCTCGGGAACGAGCACCCGCCCCGCCATCCCGGTCAGCACCGCTCCGAGATCGAAGAGCACGATGACGCCGGCGGCCATGAAGCCGCCGTCCGAGAGCGCGCGGCGGTCCTTCGCCGCCATGAAGCGGACGAGCAGCTGCGGGGCGCCGAGGAACGCGAGGCCCACCCCGAGGTGGCTCGCCACCTCGGCGATCCCCTGGGCCGACAAACCCGAGGTTCCGAACGGACGGAGGAGCCCCGGCTCGATCGCTCCGAGCCGCCTCGCGAGCTCGGAGAGCCCTCCCACCTCGTGGATCGCGACGAGCGGGAGCGCCACCAGCGCCGCCGCCATCAGGCTCGCCTGCATCAGGTCGCTCCAGGCCACCGCCTTCAGGCCGCCGAGGCTCGTGTAGCCGAGGATCACCACCGCGCCGAGGATCACGCCGGTCTCGTAGGGGATCCCGAGGAACGACTCGAACGCCTTGCCCGACCCGGTGAGCTGGGCGGCCAGGTAGGTTCCGGCCATCACCAGGATCACGACGGACCCGATGATCCGGAGGATCTGCCGCCGATCCCCGAACCGCCTCGTCGCCCAGTCGGCGACCGTGATCGCCCGGTAGCGGTCGGAGAGCGCCTTGAACCGCGGCCCGATGAAGGCCCAGGCCACCGCGGTGGCGACGACCTCGCCGAAGACGATCCAGAGCGCGTTCACCCCGAGCAGGTACCCCATCCCGGTGAGCCCGAGGAGCAGCCAGGCGCTCTCGCCGGTGCTCGCCGCCGAGAACCCGACGACCGCGGCGGGAAGGCGCCGCCCGGCGAGGTAGTAGCCCGCGAGGTCCCGGGTGCTCCGGGAGCTCCAGACGGCGAGCCCGAGGAGAACCGAGAGGTAGCCGATCAGGACCGCCCAGAGCGGCCAGGTGGCGGGCACGACGGCGAGAACCGGTCAGCGCGAGCGCCGCCCGCGCGCGGCGTTCCAGACGGCGAGCGCCAGTCCCGGAACGACCGCGAGGAAGAGGAGCACCCACGCGGATGCCGGAAAACCTCTCACGACCCGCCCCCCGGGGGCCGGATCGGCCGATCGTCGGAACGGAACATGTCCGCGTCGAACCAGGGATATCCGCCGTAGGGCCGCGCCTCCGGCCACACCTCGTCGAGGGTGTCACCGTCGTGGATCCGGCCGTCCTTGATGACGACACGGATCGCGGTGGTGGCGCGGATGTCCGCGAGCGGATCCCGGTCGAGCACGAGGATGTCCGCGAGCTTGCCGGTCTCGATCGTCCCGAGTTCGTGTTCGAGTCCGAGGAACGCCGCCCCCTGGCGCGTGGCGAGGTCGAGCGCGCCGAGCGGGCCCATCGCCGCCGCCGCCATCCACACCTCCCAGTGCGACCCGATGCCGTGGTGCTGGCCGTGGGAGCCGATCGCTCCCGACCCGCCCTCGGCGACGATGTCGGCGAGCCCCTGGGCGAGCAGCGGAAAGCTGTAGTCGGACAGCGGGCGGAGCGGCCGCCGCCTGGTGTGCGGGACCAGCATGCGCCAGGGAAGCCAGCGCTGCTGCTTCGGATCCTTCCAGAGCTCGCTCTCCTGCCAGAAGTACTCCTCGTTCCAGACGGCCGGGCCGCCGACGACGAAGGTGATCGAATAGACGCTCTTCGTCCGCCCGAAGAACTTCGCGACATCCCCGTAGAGCGGCGTCGGGGTCAGCGGGTGCTCCCACCCGGTCTGCCCGTCGAGGATCAGACCGACGTTGTACACGAGGCTTCCTCCCTCGCCGGTGAGCATGAGCTTCCGCTCGCGGGAGATCTCGGCGATCCACTGGCGCTGGTCGCGGCGCGGCTGCATGTAGGACTTGATCGCGGTGGCGCCCCACGAAACGAGCCGCCCGATCTCGTTCTCGGCATCCTCGAAAGAGGCGATCTCGTTCTGGCGCGCGCCGTCGCCGCTGTACAGCGGATCGCCGGTGCTGAACATGCGCGGCCCCGTCATCGCGCCGGACTCGACGAGTTCCGCGGCGGAGAACACGTTCTGGGACCACATCGAGTTGTCCAGGGTCGTGGTGATCCCGTAGGCGAGGTACACCGCGGCCTCCCAGTTCCGGGGCGGCAGCACCCCGGAGTGGTCCCGGTGGTGGTGGGCGTGCATGTCGATGAGCCCGGGGATCAGCGTCTTGCCGGCGACATCCAGCACCCGGTCCCCGTCCTCCGCCTCGCAGTCGCCGACGCAGGCGATCCGGCCGTCCACGATCCGCACCGCTCCCGCCGCGATCGTCCCCGCTTCCCCGAGAGTGACGATCCGGCCGCCGGTCAGGATCGCCGCGCCCCGGGCCCGTTGCCGCGGCAGCTCGAGGACGACTTCGTGGTGCGTCACGGCATCCCGATCCGGGTCCCAGGTGGTGATCCGGGGACCGCTCCCGAGGTAGAGCAGTCCGGCGGGCGTCCAGCGAGGAAACATCCCGCCATCCCTCGTGATCGTCCACACCGGCAGCGACGCCTTCCGGCGCTCGAGGTGCGGCGCCGCTTTCCCGGCTCCCGGCCAGGGCAGCGCCGTGACATGGACGTTGTCTCCCTCGGAGAACGCGACGAAGCGCCCGTCGGGCGACGGGGCCGCCTCGTCAGCGAACGGAAAGGTCAGATGGACCCTGCGGTCCGACCCGTCGGCGCGGACCGAGACCAGCCGCGTCACCTCCCGGGGACGGCCGTCGCGCTCCCGGCTCGTCTGCTCGGGGAAGAACAACCGCCCGTCGGGGCCGAACGAGGGAGCGACGATCTGGCGCCGCGGCATGAGCGGACGGCTCGCGTTGAACGGTCGCAGCGTGCGGGTGATCACCGTCGCCTCGCCTCCGGTCGCCGGAACCCGGACGAGGTCGTAGCGCAGGTTCTGGGACCAGGATCGGCCGCGGGCGGGGGCGCCCGTGCCCCGCGCCGCGACGCCCGCGCGGCCGTCGGGGGTCCACACCGGATGGAGGTATTCCCCCGCCTCCGGCGTGATCTCCGTGGGGACGCCGCCGGCGGCCGGCACGGTGAGCAGGCGCCCCTCGGTTCCGTCCCAGGAGGCGTAGGCGACGAGTCCGCCATCCGGCGAGAACGCGGGCGAGAGTTCGAACGCCTCCCCCCCTCCCCGGATCAGCCGCTCGGGCGCGCCGCCCGGGAGCGCCATCCGATAGAGCCGGCCGGCGGCGTGGAAGACCGCGGCGGCGCCATCCGGGGAAACCGCCGGCCAGCGGATCATCCGGGCGCGGAAGGAATCTCCGGAGATGTCGAACTCGGCGCGCGCCGGTTCCGAGACCCGGCGGCGCACTTCGGCGACGAAGGGGATCACCTCCGTGGCGCCGCTCTCCAGGTCCACCCGGACGATGCGGCCGCCGCGCGAGACGAAGACCGAGGAGCTGTCGGGAGCCCAGGCGTATCCGGGCAGGATGCGCTCGACCTTCATCCCTTCCGCGGCGTCGGTCTCGATCGGGTCGGCGAGCAGGCGCTCCGCGCCGGTCTCCAGGTCGCGGAGGAACAGCGCCGTGCGCGGCCCGAAGCGGTGGCCCGCGAAGGAGATCGTCCCGCCGGGCACGCGGCGCGCGAACGCGAGCAGGCGGCCATCCGGCGACGGCAGCGGCGCGATGGCCCCGCCGCTCGACCCCTGGTACTGCTGGAGCGCCTGCCCGGCGGTGACCTCGTACACCTCGCCGGTGGCCAGGTCGAGCTCCCGGATCTGCATGGCGCCGCGCACGAGATCGCGCTCGCGGGACGGGGCGAAGTGGAAGTAGAGGCTCCCGCCCGGGGAGGGCGCGGGCCAGCCGGCGCGCGGGTGGTCCGCGCCGACGAGCTCGACGCCGGTCCCGCCCTCGGGATGGAAGAGGTAGAGGCCCGAACGCCGGGGCGGCGCGAGTTCGAAGCGCCGGACGACGATGCCGCGGCCGTCCGGCAGCCACGCCGGGGCGGCCACCCGCGAGTCCGGGTCCTCGTGGACCGGACGCGGATTCGCGCCGTCCGCATCCATGAGCCAGAGATTCGACTGGCCGCCGCGGTCGGACACGAAGACGATCGTGCGTCCGTCCGGCGACCAGCGCGGGTGGTAGTTCACCGCGACCCCGCTGTCCTGGGTCAGACAGACGGCCCGCCCGCCGGCGACCGGCAGCCGGTAGATGTGGCCGAGCAGGTCGAACACGAGCGCCTCGCCGCTCGGAGAGACATCGAGGGACATCCAGGTCCCTTCCGAGGTCTCGAAGACGAGATCGTAGGCGTCCCCCCGCGCGAGGGTGGTGTCCCAGCCCGAATCGTCGGTGCGCCCGCCCGTCTGGCCGGCGACCGTCGCCGCCAGGCCGAGGGCGGCGAGCAGCAGCGGAACGAACGACGGCCGCGGGATCGTCAAGCGGCGCTCTCCATGACTCGGGCCGAACGCATGATACCGGGCGTTCCCGGCGCCGGCGCCTTCGCGGACGGGCCCGTTGGTATAACGGCCCGGCATGGACCGCTTCCCCGCGCCCGGGCCGGCGATCCGGGCGCCGGGCTGGGCGGACGCCGAGGCCGCGGCGAAACGTCTCCGGCGCGTGTTTCCGGCGAGCCCGCTCGTCGAGGCGGCCCCCGAGATCGGCGTGGACCTGCTGCTCAAGGTCGAAACGCTGCTCCCCACCGGGTCCTTCAAGATCCGGGGAATCTGGGATGCGGTCTCGCAGCTGGATGCGACGGCGATCGCGCCGGGGCTCTCCACGGTGAGCGCCGGAAACACCGCGCTCGCGCTCGCCTGGGCGGCGAAACGGCGCGGCGTGCGCGCCCGCTCCCGGCTCCCCGATACCGCGCCCGGGGCGAAGGTCGCCGGATTCCGCGCCGCCGGCGGCGAGCCGCTCCTCGTTCCGGCCCGCGAGCTGTTCCGGTTTCTCGAGGAGCGGCTCTGGGAGAACGAACCCGAGGCCTTCATCCACCCCTGGATCGAACCCGCGGTCCACCGGGGCCACGCGAGCCTCGCCGTCGAGATCCTGCGGGCGGCGCCCGGAATCGAATCCCTGTTCGTCCCGGTCGGCGGCGGGGGCCTGCTGACCGGCGTGGCGGGCGCGCTGAAGGACCGGCGCCCCGAGGTCCGCGTCTTCGCCGTCGAACCCGCCGGCTGCGCCGCGCTCCACGCGAGCCTCGAGGCCGGACGCGCCGTGTCCGCACCCTGCGCCACGGTGTGCGACGGGGTCGCCGTCCCCTGGCTGACCCCGGAGCTCCATCCGGTCCTCACCCGTCTGGTGGACCGCACCGTCCTCGTCCCCGACGAGGCGACGCTCGCCGCCTCGCGCGAGCTGCTGCTCACCGGGAAGATCCTGACCGAGCCCTCGGGCGCGCTCGCCGTCGCCGGGGCCCGGTCGGTGCCGCCCGGGGAGCGGGGACGGAGCGTCGCGCTCGTCACCGGGGCCGGGATCGGCCGCTCGGGGATCCGGCGCCTGCTGGAGTCCGCGCCGGCCTGACCCGGATCCGGTTCCACTGGCAGCCGGTGGACAAAGCGCCCCGCATGGGAATCCGTCCTCGAAGCGATGGGGAACCCCGTC
>CAYGAO010000143.1:0-7343 GCA_964347715.1 uncultured Acidobacteriota bacterium | reverse complement strand
CCGCGATTCGCCCCACCGTCTCTCGCGGGGAGGGGGAACCCTCCCCGGCGGCGCTTCGCGCCGCATCGGCGCACGAGGGACCTTCTCCGCAGCCGGTCAGCGCTCCGGTTCCGAACTCTCCGGGAAGCAGACGACCGGACCGGGCTCCGGGTGCCCGGTGGCGAGCGCCGCGCGGCCGCCGATCACGGATCCGGACACGAATCCGGGCGGGTCCACATCCACATCCGTGTTCCCCGGGGGGCGCGCGTAGAGCACCTGCGCGTGGAAGATGTCCCACTCGGTGAAGTGTGGCGGCTCCAGCTTTCCCGAGTACCACATGTGCGACGGGCGGTAGCCGCCGAGCGGGTGGTAGAGGCCGAGGACATGTCCGATCTCGTGGTGGACGGCCCAGGTCTCCTCGAGGTGGCGGAAGACCACCACGTTCGCCGGCCCCCCGACCCGGTAGGCGAAGGCGTTCGCGGTCTCGGCGACCCGGGCGACCTCCGCCGCATCCCAGCGGAGGACGACGGTCCCCGGGGTCATGTCGGCCGGGGGCCGATCGCCTGCCTCGACCCGCTCGCCGGTGAAGCGGCCGCCGGTCAGCAGCGGCACGGTGATCCGGATCGCCTCGCGCACGAACGCGACCGTCTCCGGGGGGATCCGGATCCCGGTGGCGGGTTCGGGCCTCGTGTCGATGTAGAACGCCGGCTCGACCTCCCAGCGCGTCAGCGGCTTCAGATCCCCGCCGCCGGCGCCGTTCCGGGCCAGTTCCCGATAGAAGTCGAGCGTCCACGCTCCGCCCTCCGGAATCAGGTCGAGGGCGATCCCCGCGCCCGGCGCCCGGATCGTGGTCGTCCGTTCCACGAAGCCGGGGGCCGAGATCGTGATCCGGTGCTCTCCGTCGGGCAGGTCGAGAGCGAACGAGCCGTCTGCCGCCGAGCGAGCGCTCACCCCCGCGGCGCTCAGGGTGGCGCCCGGGACCGCGCCGCCGCGAACCGTCGCGGTCAGGACGCCGCGGACGCTCGCCGCCGGGTCGGGCGCGCCGGGCGTCGCGGGCGGCGAGGGGGAGTCGCCGCAGCCGGCCGCGAGCGTGATCGCGGCGAGGACCCCCGCCGGCGCCCGGGTACTCATCTGCTCCCGGCGATCTCGCCGCTCCGCGCTCCGGTCACGATCGCGTTCGAGATCTGGCCGATCAGGTTGCCGCTGGTGCGCAGATGGTCGAGCGGGCGCTCGACCGCGAACACGAGCGCCGAGAACTCGACCGGCAGCCCCATCGCGCCGAGCAGGATCGTGAGGTTCACGAAACTGGCGCCGGGAACCCCGGACACCGCGAGCGAGCTGAGGACCGCGGTCAGCCAGAGGATCCCGAGACTCGCGCCGCCGATCGGCTCCCCGACGAGCTGGCCGATCGTGACCACCGAGACGACCTGGTAGATCCCGCTCGAATCGCGTCCCACCGCCGCGCCGAGGGGGAGGACGAATCCGGCGACCCGGCTCGAGATCCCGGTCTCGCGCGGAACCGCGACCATCGAGACCGGGAGCGCGGCCGCGGTGGAGACGGAAGCGAAGGCGACGGGCAGCGGCTCGCGGAGGGCGCGGTGCAGGTTCCGGAGCGGCTGCCGGGCGAAGAACCGGACGGCCATCCCGTGAACCCCGGCGACCTGGACCGCGGTCGCGATCAGCACCACCACCACATAGGACGCGAGCGCCCCCAGGATGCCGAGCCCGGACTGGCCCACCACGGCGGCGAGGATCGCGAAGACGCCGGCCGGAGCGAGCCGGACGATCCAGTGGACGACCCGGTAGAGCACATCGTTCACCGCTCCGAGCACCTCGGCGAGCGGCTTCGTTCGCTCGGCGCCGAGGGCGACCGCCGCGAACCCGAAGAGGATCGCGAGGAAGAGCACCTGGAGGACATCGCCCTCGGCGAAGGCGCGGACGACATTCGTGGGGACGATGCCGGTGAGGATCCCGATCGCCGAACGCGGCTCCCCCGGCGCGCCTCCGGCCATTTCGCTCCCGGCGCCACCGAGCTCCGAGATGTCCACCCCCTCGCCGGGCCCGAGCCAGCTGGCGATGGCGATCCCGATCCCGAGCGCGGTTCCGAGGGTCAGGAGGTTGTAGGCGATCGCGCGCGCCCCGATGGACCCGAGAACCCTGCCGCCGGACCGCATCAGCGCGAGCGTGAGGGTCACGAAGATGAGCGGCGCGACGATCATCCGCAGGAGCTGGACGAAGAGGTCCGCCACCGGCTGGAGGACTCCGGCGCTCTCTCCGAACACCACGCCCACGAGCGCGCCGAGCCCGGCTCCGAGCGCGACCTGGAGGTGAAGCGGCATTTCGGAGGGTTTCGGAAGGGGTTCCCGAGGCCCGATGGTACCGTGGCGGCTCGCCCGGCCCCCCCGCGACCCGCCCGGAGTCTCCCCCGGCGTTCCTGATCTCGTCCCGGATCCCATGCTCCGCAGCGCCCGGAGAGGCGGCGGCTTCGTCGCCGCCCTCGCCGAGCGGATCCTCCTCTGCGACGGCGCGATCGGGACGATGCTCGCCGCCGACCTTCCCGAGGCGCTCACGCTCACCCGCCCCGCCCTCGTCGAGCGCTTGCACCGCCGCTACCTCGACGCCGGGGCCGAGGCGCTCACCACGAACACCTTCGGCGCGAGCGCGGTCGTTCTCGCCGACCACGGACTCGGAAACCGCGCCTTCGAGCTGAACCGGCGGGCGGCCGAACTCGCCCGCGGCGTCGCCGACGCCGCCCGCGCGACCGGACGGAACTGCTTCGTCCTCGGTTCCATGGGACCGACGAACCGCACCCTCGGCGTTTCGCCGGATCGTCCCCGCTCGTCGCTCGGGACGATTTCGCGAGCGGAACTCCGCTCCGCCTACCGGACCCAGGCGGCCGGGCTCCTCGCCGGCGGCGCCGATCTCCTCCTCGTCGAGACCTGCTTCGACACGGACAACGCCCGCACCGCGCTCGACGCCGCGCGGGAGGCGCTCCGGGGGGCGCCCGGAGATCCGGGGATCCTCGTCTCGTTCACCGCCACCGGCCGGAACGGCCGGAACCGGACCGGGGACGATGCCGGGTCGTTCTGGAACGCCGTCTCGGGCCCGGGGATCACCGCGGCCGCGGTGAACTGCTCCTTCGGGATCGAGGGGCTCCGCTCGTCGCTCGAACTCCTCGCGCGCGCCGCGCCGGTTCCGGTCGGCGCCCTGCCGAGCGCCGGACTCCCCGACCGGTCCGGCGCCTGGCCCGAGTCTCCCGTCGAGACCGCGCGGGCGCTCGGCGCGCTGGTCCGGGCGGGGCTGGCCGACTTCGTCGGCGGCTGCTGCGGCACGACCCCCGAGACGATCGCCGCGATCCGGGCGGAGCTCCGCGGGACGCGGCCTCGGCGGCTCCCTGGGCGAGGCTGACCCGGAACCGGAGCGCGTTCGAGCGTTCGGGATGCGGCTCCCGGGACGAGGCCGGCGTTCGCCGCCCGGCGCGAGAGGACGCAGGGGCCGGACGCCATCTGCGCGCGGATCCACATCTGGTCCGCCGGTGAGCGCGCCGCGACGGGGGTTCCCCGTCCAGCCCCAAGCCCGGGCGCCCGCCGCTCCGCCTCTATCTCACGACAAAAGGCGGGTTGACGCCTGCAGGCCACGATATATTGTGGCTGGTGAAGCAGCCGCTCCCTCCCTCGGCGCAACGCGCGCTGCGGACGCTCGGCAGTGACATCCGCATCGCGCGGAAGAAGCGGCGGATGCCGATGGCGGACTTCGCCGCCCGCATGGGGGTCACCGAGGGCACCCTCGCGCGGCTCGAGAGCGGCCAACCCGGGGTGTCCATCGGCGCCTTCGCCATGGCGCTCCTCGCGCTGGGCGAGCTGCGCCGACTCGGGGAGATCCTGGATGTGTCCCGCGACGACACCGGCCTCATGCTGGATGTGGCCGGTCTGCCCCAGCGCATCCGTCGGCCGAAGCGATCAGGCCGGCCGCCGTGAGCAAGATCACGCGGCGGGTGCGGGTGGCGCTTGGCGAGCGCCTCCGCCCGGTCGGGGAGCTCGTGTTCGAGACGGACGGACGCCGCGAAACCAGCATGTTCCGGTATTCCGGGGAATGGATCGCCGATCCCGAAGCGTTCGCCCTGGCTCCGGGGATGCCGCTCTCCGGGTCGCCGTTCTACGCCGCGGCCTCCGGGAGCGACCGTCGTTCGGCGCTGCTCGGGCCCTTCCGCGACGGCGCCCCGGAGGCGTGGGGGCGCGGGCTCATCCGGCGCGCGCTTCCCGGACCTCTGACCGAATCGGACTACCTACTCGCCGCGGACGACGAGACCCGGCAGGGAGCGCTCCGCTACCTGGACGAGGCGGGGACACCGCTGGCCCGGTCCCGTCCGCCGGTCGCCGGCCGGGAGCAACTCGCCGAACTGCGCCGACTGGCCGGCGACGATCGCGGCCTGACCCCGAAGGAGTGGGAACGATGGCTGGGGAGCGCCAGCTCTCTCGGCGGCGCGAGGCCCAAGGCGAGCCTTCGTGACGAAGACGGCGCCCTGGTGATCGCCAAGTTCACTTCCCTCCGGGACACGAAGCCGATCGAGAAGGTCGAGGCAGCCACGCTCGGCCTCGCCCGGGCCGCGTCGGTGGACGCCGCGCGGGCCCGCATCGTCTTCGGCGACACCGACCGGCCGGTCGCGCTCGTCGAGCGATTCGACCGCACTCCGACCGACCGCATCCACTATCTCTCCGCGCAATCCTTTATCGGCGCGGACGCGGCTACCGGCGGCTTCTACACCGACATCGCGGACGGTCTGCGGGCCTTCGCGGAAGGTCCCCGGGAGCAGTTGGCCGAGTTGTACCGGCGCATCCTGTTCACCATTCTCGTCTCGAACAACGACGACCACCTGAAGAACCACGGACTGCTCCACGCCGGCGGCGGCCGGTGGGCGCTCGCGCCGGCCTTCGACATCAACCCGGAGCCGCAACGCCATCGCCACCTGGAAACCGGGATCAGCGAGCTCAGCGGCAACGAGGCGTCCATCGAAGCGGCGCTGGAGGCCGCCCCCTTCTTCGACCTTCGCCGCGATGCGGCTGCCGCCATGCTGGCGCGCATGGTTCAGACGGTCGCGGACGAGTGGCGCGCCCGGCTGCGGGCGGCCGGGCTGTCTTCCCCCGAAGTCGCGGAGTACGAACCGGCCTTCGAGCACGAGCAGACCCGCATCGCCCGGCGGCTCACCCGGAGTTTCTGACCGCACGGACCACCGGTCCGGACCCGGACGCCCCGCCCCGCCGACATCGAGGACGGCGTTCGGACGCCAGACACTACCCGCGTCCCGCACCCGGGGCGGACCCGCGTTTCGGGAGCGGTGGGCCCGACCGCGTCGTTCCGTACACCCAGTGACCGTCGCGGAAGCGCTCCGCCACATCGGCGACGGCCCCGACGTCGGTGAGCGGGTCGCTCTTTCCCGTAGGGGTTCGATTCCCGGGCCGCTACTCCGCCCCTTTCCCTGACGAACGACAGCAACCTGCCGCCCGGCCCCTCGGCGCCCTCTGCCACTGCCATCTCTCCGGGTGCGCGCAGTGCTCACTTCGCAAGATCCCCGATCGCCCTGCCGGCCATCTGCTCACGCGCCGAACGCGGAACGGACCTGCCGGTCGCCGCTGATCTACCCTGCTCGCGGGCGAAACCCCTGCAATGGCGGCACACTCTCCCGTCGCCGCCGCGATCGCGGCGAGACGACCCGCTCACGAAACGGACGAGCGCAATGAGGAAACGCGAACCGGCCCGAGGCCGCGAGTGAACCTCGACGACCGGCTTCTGCGGCTGCTCGAAAGCATCGATGTCGTCGCGCGCCGCGTCCTTCTGGACACCGGCGCGGTTCGCGCCACGACACCCATGCTGCGCGGCGTCTGGGGCCGCGCTCTCAAGAGTACGGCTCCCGAGGCCTACGCCGCCGTCTTCCACGGTCGGAGACCCGATCCGCTTCCGGGAACCGTCCGCACGCCGCTCTATCTCATGCGGCCGGCCCCCGCGGATCCCGAGTTCGCGCCGGCGCTGGACTGGATTCTGTTCGGGACCGCGAGCCGCCACGAGACAGCCCTCGTGAAGGCGTGGGACCTCGCGACGCGCTTCGGCCTGGGACCGGACCGCGAGCCGTTCAGGATTCGCAGGATCCAGTGGCTGCGCTGCGACGGCGCGTCCGGGGCTCCGTCCCAGCGTTGGTCGCTCCGACGGGCGGCGGACGCACACCGGGATCGGATCGCCGGCGGGCGACCGCTCCGGCTCCACTTTCCGGCTTCCCTGCGCCTGCTGCGCCGGGGACACCTGATCGAGGCTCCCGCCGCACAGGACATCGCCATCGCGCTCCTGCGGCGGGTTCTCCTTTTCGCCGCTCCCGACGCGATCGCGTCCGAGCCGGAGCTCGTGTCGAAGGTTCTGGCCGCCACGGGCCACCTGCGAACGAAGCCATGGCGCGGCGAACGGCGGGACCTTGTTCGCTGGTCGGGTACCCAGCACCGGGAAGTCGAGCTTCGGGGCGTCGCCGGCTCCATCACGTTTCTCGCCGGCGCCGGCGAACTCTGGCCGTTACTCGCCGCCGGCTCCTGGACCCACCTCGGCAAGGGAACCGTGTTTGGATTGGGGGAGTTGAGAATACTCACATAACCGAGTCGCGCCGAACTTACAGGCCGCGCATCTCTCGCGGCCCACGGTTCATGCCGGAGCCGAGGTCTCGCGGTTTCCGACGACGAACAGGTGGCCGACTCGACTCCCCTCTTGGTCGCGGTAGTGGTTGCGGGAATGCTCGGGCCGGTGGTTGCGGGATCACCCGCGGTTCAGAAGTGCGTGGGGTATTGGGCGGGTGTTTCAATCCCCTCATGGTCGGGGCAGTGGTTGCGAGAATATTGCAGGGGTAAATCCGACTACACATTCATTCGATGGTGTTTCAATCCCCTCATGGTCGGGGCAGTGGTTGCGAGCGAGGTGGTCCGTGAGGGCGACATCGTGATCGGGACCCTCCCGATGTTTCAATCCCCTCATGGTCGGGGCAGTGGTTGCGAGGTGGAGGAAGTGAACGGCCGTGGAGGCCGTTACGTTCACATCGGTTTCAATCCCCTCATGGTCGGGGCAGTGGTTGCGAGGCTGCTCCACACCGCGCCGGTGGAACCCCGGTTCTGGACTTTCAATCCCCTCATGGTCGGGGCAGTGGTTGCGAGCAAAGTCAGTCAGTCAGCGCAGAATACCCCCTCGCTCCAGCCTTTCAATCCCCTCATGGTCGGGGCAGTGGTTGCGAGTCTACCGGGTTGATTGCAACCTGTGGGGGTCGGGAGGTTTCCGTTTAATGCCAGCTGGGAAGAGGGACGGGTTGGGATTGAGGGGAGATATGTGTGGTCGCG
>CAYGAO010000142.1:0-7404 GCA_964347715.1 uncultured Acidobacteriota bacterium | reverse complement strand
GGGTCCTCCCTCCCCGCGAAAGAGGGCGGAACGGATCGCGCGAGCGATTCGGGCCAGGCGCGGTCAGCGGATCAGGAAGGGCAGCTCGCCCACCGCGCTCCGGTCCCGGCGGTCGTCCAGGACCCGCACCACCGCGGTGTAGCGGCCGGCGCGGAGGCCGCCGGTCCGGAGCGCGAGCAGGAGCGGCGTGCCGTTCGGACGCGCCGGGTCGAGATCGAGCACCCCCGGGCGCTCCGCCTCGACCGAGACCTCGCCCGACTCGTTGCGGATCTCGTAGGCGATCCGCACCCGCGCGACCGGATCCACGCGCCCCGGAAAGACGGAGAACCCGACCCGCGCATCCTCGGCGCGGGCGAAGGTGGCCACCGGCCGCACCGGCGGCCCGGCGGCTTCGGGCCCGTGCGCCTCCGCGACGAAGGGGAAGACGCTCGACAGCGAGAACGATTCCCCGAGCGCCTCCGGAATCACGAGCGGGGTCGCAACGGAGTGGATGCGCTCTCCGTTCCGCTCGACGAGGAGTTCGAGCCGGTGCTCGCCCGCGGGCAGCTCGGCGGGCGCCGAGAGCCAGAAACGCCGCCGGTCCACGACGCCGGCGACCTCGGCGAGGACCGCGCCCTCCGCCCCGGTGACGCGCACCCGCAGTTCCGCCGGGGCCGCGGTATAGGACTCGGGGAGGGCCGCCGCGAGTACCGCGAACACGCCGCCCGGATCGGGATCCGGCAGCGGGTTCAGCAGGTAGGCGTAGGTGTGCAGGTTGTCGGGAAAGGCGTAGCCGTAGTCGCCGCGCGCCGTCGCCTCGACGACCTCGCCGGGGCGCTCCCGCGCGAAGTAGCCGGGACGCGCGATCACCCGGAGGTCGGGCCGGTCGCGCACCCGCACCTCGAGCGTGCGGTAGCCACCGTCGAGCTCGCTGCGATCCGGGGAGAACGAGAGCAGGTAGTAGAGCCGGTTCTGGATCCCGATGCGGTTCAGCGCCACCGCGAAGTTCGTCTGGTTGGGGAACCAGGTTCCCCCGGTCGCCACCGCGAGCGAAGCCGCTCCGCCCTCGGCGAGAACGTTCGCGGCCACTTCCATCCGCGCCAGCGGGTGGTCGCTCCCCACCACGGGAAGCTCGTTCCCGAGCTCGTCGAAGGCGTTCTGGCTCGCGGTCAGGATCTCGTTCTCGTTGCCGTACACGCCGGCGATGTCCACCCCGTAGAGCGTCGCGTTCGCGTGGTTCAGCTGCCGGATCGCACTGCGCAGCGTGTTCGTCTCGTCGAACGCCCGCCGGCCCGGGATCCCGCCGACATCGTCCCCGGCGATCTCCCCGACGACCTGCCGGGAGTCGGCGAAGGTCTGGAGGTCCATCGAGAGGAACACGACGATCTTGCGCCCGGGGACGGTCTCGAGCGCCTCGGCGAGCGCGTGGAGCATCTGGAACGACTCGCGGGCGTCCATCTCCGGACCCACCGGGCTCTCGTAGGTTCCCGGCACGATCCGCCGCACGTTCGCGAGGGTCTGCTCCTTGCCGGGCCAGAACTCCTGGAGCACCCGCACCGAGGCGGCGAACTCGAGGATCATCGTCTCGTCGCCATCGACCATGTTGGTCGTGACGAACTCCTCGAGGCCCCGTTTCGCGCGGCGGAGATTCACCGGATCGGCGCGACGGCGGTTGAAGACGATGACGAAGCGGCGCGGCGAGGCGTTGCCCCCGGCGTCGGGCACCGGCTCCGCTTCGGATGCGGGTTCTCCCGCGGGAACGGCGGCGCCGGTCTCGTAGCGCTGCCAGTCCACCACCTCGAGGCTCGCCACCCGCTGCGGGACACCCTCTTCGATGAGCTCGAAGTCGGCGGCGGTCAGCCCGGGGACCGGGTTCCCGTCGCCGTCGAGGACGAGCACATCCACGATGACCCGGGTCGCCTGGGCGCGGAACCGGAACGACTGCCCGGCGGCGGCGACGCCGGCGAGCGCGAGCAGCGCGGCCAGGCCGCGGCCGAAAGGCAACGATCGCCCGGCGGCCTCCTCAGGCCCGAATCGCTTGCGCGATCCGTTCCGCCCTCTTTCGCGGGGAGGGAGGCCCCTCCCCGGCGGCGCTTCGCGCCGCGTCGACGCACGAAGGACTTTCTCCACCGCCGGTCAGAGTCGGAACAGGTAGTTCAGCTTCAGCGAGAGGCTCCGGTTCTTCACGAAGAACATCTCGGACCACTCGTCCAGCTCGTTGTAGACCACGAAGAGATCGGTCCCCGGCTTCGGGATCCAGTTGAACCGCACGTTGGACGCCAGCTCGCCGGAAGCGTCGTTGTACTGGAAGAGCCCGAGGAAGACGAGGTCGTTCCGCAGCGCGAGCCGCATCCGGGTCGAGACCAGGTGCGTGTCGAGGTCTCCGCCCGGCAGGCGGAGCCGGTTGTACGAGTAGTTCCCGCGGACGCCGAAGTTCCGGTTCATCCGGTAGTTCCCGCCGAGCGACCAGAGCTTGCGGGTGCCGCCCCAGAAACCGCCGAACTCGTAGCTGGTGTTGACCGAGGCGTAGCGCCGGCGGTAGGTGTTCAGCTGGATCTGGTAGCGCCGGAACGGATACTCGCCCGGCGCGATCAGGACCTCCCCGATCGCGAAGTCGGTGTTCGTGAACTCGACCTGGTCGCTGAACTCGACCGAGAGCTCGTCGCCGCTCTCGAGGGTGGCGCGGAGATCCACCTGGCGCCGGTCGGTCTCGAGTACCTCCTCGAGATTCGCGGTGCGGTTCAGGTTCCCGGTGAGGTGCAGCTGCCGGATCCAGGAAACGCGGGGCCTCCGCGAGACGCGCCCGGAGAGGTAGGTCTTCCGGATTCCGGCGCGGCGCACGAAACCGATCCCCGGGTCGAAGTTCTCGCCGATCTCGATGAACTTCACCGTCGCCCCGTAGCGGTCGTCGTCGTAGTCGAGCCTCCCGCTCCGGAGGTCGGCGCTCGCCGGATCGTCCGGCTCGAAGACGCGGGCCCAGATCCCCTCGAACGACCAGGCGTCCCGGAAGTAGAGGTTCGTGTCGAGGCCGAACACCCGGTTGAAGGCGCCCTCGCTGCTGCGGTCCGTGAAGACCGCCCCGACGGTCGAACGCGAGAACAGGTCGCGACGGACCCGAGTGACCGCGAACCGCTCGGAGGCCGAGTTCCCGGTCGCCGCGGTCGCCATCCCCATGAGGCCGAGGGTGTAGGCGCCCTGCCGCCCCGAGAGCCGGCCCCCGCCCAGGATCGGGACCGCGACGCCGTCGTCCGAGAGGCCGATCCGGCGGGTGAAGACGACATCGGCGTCCCGGCGTTCGCCGAAGGTGAAGTTCCGCTGGCCCTCCAGGAAGATCTGGCGTTTCTCCGGGAAACGGAGCGAGAAGCGGCTGAAGTTGATCTGGAAGTCGTCCACCTCCTCCTGGGCGAAGTCCGTGTTCCAGGTGAAGTCCGCGGTGAGCCCCGGCGTCACCCCCCACTTCAGGTCGAGCCCGCCGTCGGCCCGCGCCCGCTCGCCCTCCCAGTCGGCCCCGCCGCCGAGCGAGCCGAGCGCGTAGGGCCGGACCTCCACATTGCGTCCCGGCTCGATCCCCTCGAGCCCGCGCAGCTCGCCGAGTTCGGCCGGCCGGTACCAGGTGGAGTCGTTCGAGACGAACGGCCAGTACACCTCTTCGGTCTTCGCCGGGATGTTTCGCTTGAAACCCACCCCGAAGACGACCTCCTCGCCGGGCGGCGGCGCGCGGAAGCGGAGCGACTTGAACGGCACCCGGACCTCGGCGGTCCACCCCCCCGGGAGGTACTGGCCGCGCGACTCCCAGACCGCATCCCAGTCGAGGTTCCGGGTTCGCGCGTTCTCCCCGTTCTGGCTCATGTCGAAGACGATTCCGTTCGCGTTCGTGGCGAGGAAGATCGCGCTGCGCTGATCGTGGTAGGCGTCGAGCAGGATCGCCACCGCGTCGTCGCTGCCGATGTTCTCGTCGCGGAACATCGTCCGGGGACGGGTGTCCCGGGCTTCCCGGTAGGCGTGGGGAACCTCGTGACCCTCGATGTGGTGTTCGCCGACCGTGCAGAAGAACCCGAAGTAGAGGTTCTCGTCGTCGTAGAGCACCCGGACGATCGTCCGCTCGGTCGAGGGCAGGCCCTCGTCGGTCTCGCGCTCGTAGAAGTCGCCGATCGGGACCGCCCGCTCCCAGGCGTCCTCGTGGAGCCAGCCGTCCACCTCGATCCGCTGCCGGGCCCGCTCGGCGTGGATCTCCCAGCTCCGGTCCCGAAGCGCCCGGACCCGCTCCTCGCGCGACATCCGGCGCAGTTCCGCAGCGCTCGGCGAGGTGGCCCGGGGCGACGGGAGGGCGGGCGCCCCGTTCCCCGGCGTTCCCGCCCCGCCCTGCCCGGGCCGGTCGGACGAATCCGTCTGGCTCCGGGCGCCGGCGACGCCCCCGGACCCGAGCAGCGCCACCGCGCCCGCGACCGCGATCGGCAGGGACCCCTTCACGACCCCGAATCCTAGCCGGACGCCTCGCTGCTGACGAAGTGGGCGGCGATCTCGGCGAGCCAGGGCTGGATCGCCGGATAGAGCCGCGCCCGGCAGTGGAACCGGTAGAGCCAGGTGCGCCCGCCCGCCACGTTGTAGATCACCCACTCGAAGTAGTCGGCGAGCTGGGTCTCGGCCGAATAGAGCACCGCGATCCCCCGGCCGCCGTCGAGGATGTCGTGGCGGAGCATCCGGTAGTTCTCGCCGAGGCTCTCGGCGGCGGCGCTGTAGAAGCCCTCGAGGGTGACGCCCGGCTCGGCGTCCTGAACCGTGACCTCGAGGGTCGCGTGGACGGTGGCGCCGCCGGCGTCCACCGCGAGCGGCCCGCTCCGGAACCCGACGAAGAGCGCCCCCTGGCTGCGCAGGAAGTGCGAGCGCGTCCAGCTCCGGGGATGGCGGAGCGCGAGGCCGAGCGCCTCGTCCTCATAGACCTCGAAGTACTCCGCGTCCTCGATCGAGAACCCGTCGTACATCCGGTCGAGCGTGGGCCCGTAGGCGAGCACGCTCCGTGACTCGCCGGTGGCGAAGACGCCGTAGAGCACGCCCTCGACCTCGATGAGGAGCAGCCTTCCGGACTGCGGGCGCCGCTCGCCCTCGAAGGTCCAGACCATCCCCTCGTCGGCGCCGAGCCGGAAGGAGCGTTCGGAGCGGACGATCTGCTCGCCGATGTAGAACCGGTCCGCGACCTCGCGGAGCGACTGCGCTCCGGGGGCGGGGCCGGCCATCACCTGGACCTGGATGCCGTCGCGTTCGGGGACATCCACCGAGGGGCCGGTGAAGGTCGTCATCCGGAATCCGCCCTGCTGGCCGGTGGCCGAGCTCCAGCCCTGGGGCAGCGGCAGCGAGACGCCGATGTCCGTGACATAGACGGTGATCAGCCGCGGCTGACCCGACTCCCGGCACCCGGCGACGAGCGCGAGGACGAGCGCGAACGCGAGCCGAAGAGAGACCATGACCGCGTCCCGGCGCCTACCAGGCTGTGGAGAGAGTCCCTCGCGCGCCGACGCGGCGCGGAGCGCCGCCGGGGAGGGGCCTCCCTCCCCGCGAAAGGGGGCGGAACGGATCGCGCAAGCGATTCGGGCCGCCATCCGGTGGGGAAAGCGCCCCGCATCCGCCCGGACGAGGGGGTTCCCCATCGCTTCGACGACGGATACCCATGCGGGCGCTTTCTCCACCGGCTGCTACTCGAGCCGGTAGTTCGGGGCTTCCTTGGTCACCACGACATCATGCACGTGGCTCTCGCGGTGGCCGGCTCCGGTAACCCGCACGAACTCCCCGTTCGCCTTCAGCTCGGGAACCGAGCCGCAGCCGGTGTATCCCATTCCCGAGCGCAACCCGCCGACGAGCTGCTCCACGACGCCGGCGAGCGGGCCCTTCGTCGGCACCCGGCCCTCGATCCCCTCGGGCACGAGCTTCGGGGACGGCCGCCCCGCCTGGTGGTAGCGGTCCGCCGACTCGCCGCTCATCGCCCCGAGCGAGCCCATCCCCCGGTATCCCTTGAAGGTCCGGCCCTGGTAGAGGATCGTCTCGCCGGGGCTCTCGTCGGTCCCCGCGAGCAGGTTCCCGACCATCACCGAGTCGGCGCCGGCCGCGATCGCCTTCACGATGTCGCCGCTGAAGCGGATCCCGCCGTCGGCGATCACCGGAACCCCGGAGGCGGGGGCGACCCGGCGGATCGCCGAGATCTGCGGCATCCCGGTCCCGGCGATCACCCGCGTGGTGCAGATCGAGCCGGGCCCCATCCCCACCTTCACCCCGTCGGCGCCCGCCGCGACGAGATCGCGCGCCGCCGCCGCGGTGGCGATGTTCCCGGCGACGAGATCCACCTTGTCGGGGAGCGCCCGCCGGAGACGGCGCACGGTGTCGAGCGCGTTCTTCGTGTGGCCGTGCGCGGTGTCCACGACGATCGCGTCCACCTCGCGTTCGGCGAGCCGCTCGGCTCGCTCCACCGCCGAGTCGCCGACGCCCACCGCCGCGGCGCAGCGGATCCGGCCGAGCGCGTCCTTCGTGGCGTGGGGGTAGGTCATCGCCTTCTGGATGTCCTTGACCGTGAGGAGCCCGGCGAGCCTCCCTTCGTCGTCGAGCACCGGGAGCTTCTCCACCCGGTGCTCGTGGAGGATCGCCTTCGCCTCCTCGAGAGTCGTGCCGCGGGGAGCGGTGTGCAGCGGCGCGCGGGTCATCAGATCCCGGACGAGCAGGTCGCCCCGGTTCTCGAAGCGCAGGTCGCGGCTGGTGAGGATCCCGACGAGCCGCCCGTTCTCGATGACCGGCAGCCCGGAGATCTGGAGCCGCTCCATCAGCTCGAGCGCCTTCGCGACCCGTGCGTCGGGCGGAACGGTCACCGGATCCACGACCATTCCGCTCTCGGACAGTTTCACCCGGGCGACCTCGGCGGCCTGGGCCTCGGCGGAGAGGTTGCGATGGATGACGCCGATTCCGCCGAGGCGCCCGATCGCGATCGCGAGACGCGCCTCGGTGACGGTGTCCATCGCGGCGCTGACCAACGGGATCGCCAGCGCGATCCCGCGGCTGAACCGGGTGCTCGGGTCTATGTCGGCGGGGAGCACCTCCGAATAGCGCGGCTCGAGCAGTACATCGTCGAAGGTGAGCGCTTCGGGCGGCAGCCGGGGCGGCACTTCACAGCCTGTGGACAGAGCGCCCCGCATGGGAATCCGCCCTCGAAGAGATGGGGAACCCCATCGTGCGGGCGGATGCGGGGCGCTTTCCCCACCGGATGGCGGCCCGGCCCGGCTTCACGCCGCGTGGCAGCACTTCTTGTACTTCTTGCCGCTGCCGCACGGGCACGGCTCGTTCCGCCCCACCTTCCGCTGCCCGCTGCGGACCTCGACGAGGCGCCCTCCCCCACGGGGCGCGGGCGCTTCGTCGGGCGGGGGAGCGGGATGAAGCCCGCCGCCG
>CAYGAO010000141.1:0-7517 GCA_964347715.1 uncultured Acidobacteriota bacterium | reverse complement strand
GCACGGCGGGCCGGCGGGGGGGGGCGCGCCCGGGGCGGGGGGGGGGGGGGGGGGGGGGCGGCCGGCCCCCCCCCCCCCCCCCCCCCCCGAAAGACGGCGGAACGGATCGCCGAAGCGATTCGGGCCACCTGCCTGTGGGAAAAGTTCCTCGCATCCCCGGATCGAGGCGGATTCCTGTTTCCTTCCCGGAGGAGTGCGGGGAGGGTTCGCCCTCCCCGCGAAAGCGGGCGGAACGGATCGCGGAAGCGATTCGGGCCGCCATCCGGTGGGGGAGGCGCCCCGCATCCGCCCGGACGACGGGGTTCCCCATCTCTTCGAGGACGGTTTCCCATGCGGGGCGCTTCATCCACCGGCTGTCATCCATCGGTTGCTAGTGCGTCATCCCGTAGATGACGTAGTTGACGCCGAGCTTGAACGCCTCGTTCGTGAGCGCGACCGGCCAGTAGCCGCTGCCCGACCACTCCCAGTAGTCGCCGATGTCGTGGTTGTAGTTCGCGATCACCATGAGGCGGCGCTCCGGATCGTTCTCCTCGAAGAACCCGTAGTAGATCGGGACCAGGTCGGGCCGGCCGACGTGTTCGAAGTCGAGGGTCTCGATGTGGAAGAAGGAGTCGAAGACCGGATGGCTGACATCGAGCTCCACCGCGTCGTGGCCGGGGAGCACCCGCTCCATCTGTTCGAGGAAGTTCGCGAGCTGGCGGCTCTGGACGAAGTCGTCCACGACGAGGAAACCTCCCTTGAGCAGCCAGGCGCGGAGGTTCTCCGCCTCCTGCTCGCTCGGATGCCAGAAGCCGACCTCGCAGAGGTAGGCGAAAGGGCGCCGGAACAGCCCGGCCTCGTTCAGCGAGTAGATGTCGCCGCCGCCCTCGTGGATCGAGATCGAGGTGTACTCCGCGAGGATCCGGGTGAAGTTCTCCTCGCCCCAGGGGTAGTCGTGGTTCCACTTCAGGTCGAGGCCCCAGTAGAAGGGACCCCGCCGGTACACCGGCGGCTCGAAGCGGATGCGGGCGAAGACGAAGCGGTCGTCGTAGGGGAGGTTCTCGTAGTCGAGGGGAAGTTCGACCGCCGCCGGGTCCGGGCGGAAGGTCGCGGTGAGGTCGTCCGCCACCGGCGCGGGCCCGGCGCCCGCGGCGAGGACCCCGGCCCCCGCCGCGGCGAGGGCGAGGAGCGCGAGGACGCGGCCGGGGCTCACCGCTCTCCGCTGCCCGGGCCCTGCCGCCGCAGCTCGAGGAGCAGCCGCAGCGCCTCCTCCCAGGTCGGCGCGATCTCGAGCGCCTCGATCACCCGGCGGCGCGCGGCCTCCGGGTCGCCCGCGCGCAGGTGGGCGAGCGCGAGCGCGTGGAGCGCTCCGGCGCGGTCGCTCGGGGCGGTGGCGAGTACCGCGCGGCGCTCCCGGAGCTCGACCGCGGGACGCCCGAGGCGGTAGGCCGCTTCGGCGAGGCGTTCGTGGGGTTCGGCCAGCATCGGATATGCCTCGATCGCCGCGGTCAGCGAGGCGGCGGCCGCGGCTTCGTCGCCGGCCGCGCCCTGGATCTC
Source organism: uncultured Acidobacteriota bacterium (assembly GCA_964347715.1). Lineage (GTDB taxonomy): Bacteria > Acidobacteriota > Vicinamibacteria > Marinacidobacterales > Marinacidobacteraceae > CAYGAO01. The sequence continues at coordinate 5,981 of CAYGAO010000141.1, read as the reverse complement.
GGCGAGTCGCAACCAGGCATCGTACGCCGCCGGGCGGTTCTCGAGGTGGCGGGCGAGGGCCCGCGCCGCCTCGTCGGGCTGGTCGGCGCGAGTGAATATCTCCGCCAGGTAGCGGTGCGGGCCGTCCGCGCCGCCGTACTCCGGGGCGATCCCGGCGGCGCGCTCGAGCCGCGCCTTCGCTTCCTCGTCCCTTCCGGCGCCGGCGAGCGCGATCCCGGCGCGGAGCTGGGCGAGGAAGTTCTCCGGGGCGGCCGCCGCCCGGGCGAGCAGCTCGTCCGGGGTTCCTCCGGGTCGCGCTCCCCGGCCCTCCCCCGGCGCGGCGAGGGCGGAGGCGGCGAGGCCGCGCGCGGCCGGTCCGTAGCGCCGCTCGAGCATCGCGTCCACCGCGGCGTCGAGTTCCCCGGCGGAGACCCCGAGCGTTTCCCGAATCACCTCGGCGCTCGTCCGGCCCCGGCGGAACCCGTCGAGCATCGCCAGGATCGCGCCGAAACCGTACTCGGCCTCGATGTGTTCGACGACGAGCGAGGCGTGGACATAGGACACCGCGACCTGTCCCGGCCACGCGGGACGGACGAACCCGTCGTTCAGATCCGCGACCTCGAGCAACCGGCCGTCCGCCAGGGCCGCGAAGAAGGCGAGGCCGATGCCCTCGCCGAAGCGGCGCCGCTCCTCGAACAGGCTCAGCCCCTCGGTGAACCAGCGGGGGATCCGGTTCCCGGTGAGGCCCATCGTGGCCACATGCGCCAGCTCGTGCCAGAGCGTCGAGGCCCAGTGGTAGGCGCCGATCTCGCGAGCCGAGGGCGATTCGAGCGCCACGACATGCCCGAAGCAGACGCCGTGGGCGCCGATCCCGGTGATCCCCACGGTCCGGACCGAGAAGTCCGCCGAGCGGTCGTAGATCTCGATGCGCAGTCGCGCTGGCGGCTCGAAGTGGTAGCGCTCGCGAAACGACTCGAGGGCCTCGCGGGACACCGCCTCGAGGTAGGGGGCGAGGATTCCGGACTCGGCCGTCGGCAGCACGAACTCGAACGGCGGTGAGTGCCGCACGGTGAACCCGTCGAGCTCGTCGAGGAGGTCGAGGTTGTTCTTGAGCAGCGCGTCGAAGGGGTCGCGCGCGAACGCCGCCTCGAGGGTCTCCCGGCCCTCCTCCATCTCCCCGAGGCGGAGGAGGTTCAGGCCGAGCAGTCGGCCGGCGCCCGACTCCGGCTCGATCTCGAGCGCGGCGCGGGCATGCCGGGCGGCCTCCCGGTAGCGCCGCTGGCGTTCCGCGGCCGCCGCGAGCCCGAGTTCGAGCCGCGGGTCCCCGGGCCAGTCGGCCCGGAAGCGGGCCTCGACCTCGGCGAGCGCCTCGTCCTCGCCGGCGACGAAGAAGACGGCGCCGAGCGCCGCCCGGACCTCCGGGGAGGCGGGCAGGTCCGCGGCCGCTTCGAGGGCGAGACGCCGCGCCTCCCCGAGGCGCTCCCGCTCGAGCGCGCGCCTCACCCGGAGCGCCCGCGCCGGCGGATGGTTCGGGTTCGCGGCGAGCGCCGCCGCGAGCGGGTCTTCCGGCGGCGCCCCCGCCGGGCCGCCCCGGCGGCCGCCGGATCGGGCCAGGGCGGTGAGCGCCCGCGGGTGGCGGGGGTTCGTGGCGAGCACCGAACCGAGGCTCTCCGCCGCCTCGGCGCGATTGAACTTCTCGACGAGCAGCTCTCCGGCGAGGAGCCGCGGCAACGGATCCGCCGGGTCGAGCGCCGCGGCCTCGTCGAAGACCCGGAGCGCATCCCGGAAGAGGCCCGGACTCCGGAACCCGAGCCTCGCCGCCGCCCGTCCGACGGCCGCGACGGCGCGGGCGTCGAGGGTTCCGGGGAACGCTTCGTCGTACGCGCGGATCACCCCGTCGAGCCGGGTGAGCCCCCGGGAGCGCTCGCCGAGCCGCAGCTCGAGCAATCCGAGCTCGCTCTCCGCCTCGATCCGGAGACCGTCACCGCCGGGAACGAGCGAGGCGGCCTCCTCCAGCAGGCGGCGCGCCGCTGCGGTCTCGCCGATCTCGAGGTGGATCCGGGCGCGGGCGAGAAGTTCCGGCCCAGGCGACTCCTCTCCCGCCTCGAGCGCCGCGAGCGCTTCGCGGTAGCGCCCGACGAGCCGCAGCGTCTCGGCGAGCCCGCCCCGCGCCCCGGAGTCCGGCAGCGCGGCGCGGTAGGCCGCTTCGGCCTCCGCGTAGCGCCCCGAACGGAGCGCCGCCGCCGCGGGCTCGGGCCCCCCCGGCCAACCATCGCCCGGGCCCGCCTGACCCGCGAGCGCGCCGCCGGGGGCCGCCGCCGCGATGCCGAGGGCCACTCGAAACGCCCGAGCCCGCCAGAGATTCACCTCGGCTCCTCCCGCAGCTGCGCGATCCGCTCGGCGATCTCCGCGATCCGGAGCAGCAGCCCCTCGAGCTCGGCGAGATACGCGGCTTCGTCCATGCTCTCCCGGACCTCCCGCAGCGCATCCACCCGCGCTGCGAGGGAGTCCCGCTCGGCGACGAGCGCGGCGAGCGCCGGATCCCCGGCCGCGGTCGGCTCGGCTCCGGTCAGGTAGAGGAGGCTCCGCCGCGCCGCGAGCACCCCGTCGGACCCCGGGACCGCTTCGGGTTCGGGGCTTCCGACGCCGTCCCCGTTGTCGTCGAGGAGCGGATGTTCGGTCCGGAGCAGGCCCTCTCCCTCGTAGGCCCGCTCGACGCCGAGGCGGGCGAAGTCGAAGGCCTCGAGCGCCGAGAGCGCCCCGTCCCGGTTCCGGTCGCCGTCGGGCCCGAAGGCGGCGACGAAGTGCCCGGCGAACCGGGTCTCGTTCGTCTCGTGGGCGCGGGCGGCGGCCAGGAACACCCGGCCCGGGGCGGAGAGCGCCGGCAGGAACGCTCCCGAGGCGCTCCCGAGGTGGGCGACGGTCACGGGGCCCGGGACGCGGTCGAGCATCCGGTCGAGATCCGCGGGGGAGAGGTCGGGTCCGGGAAGGTTGAACCGGGGAGTCTGCCCGCCGGCCCCGTGCCCGATGAGCACCACGAGCAGCTCTCCCGGCGGGTCGGCGGCGGAGACGATTCCCTCCTCGATCTCCGCGAGCGTGCTGCGTCCTGCCGGAGCGCAGGGGTCGTCCGCCGCGTCCGCGCCGCCCACCCGTTCGACGAGCAGGCGGACCCGGACCGGGCGCGGCGAGGAGATGGCGGCCTCACAGAGCGCGCGCGCCCACCGGGCGAACCGCTCGCGGTGCTCCGGGCTGCCTCCGATCCCGGCGACGATCAGCAGGAAGGGGCGGCTCTCCCTGCCGGCGCTCCCGGGAGCGGCGGCGCCCGCGAGGCTCGCCGCCAGGAGAGCGGGGACCGCCCGCGTTCTCACCGGAGGCCGCGCCGGTGGCGCAGACACCACTCGCTCGCGAGGAGACCGAAGAACAGGAGGAACATCGCCGGGACATTCCAGAGTTCGCGCCGCTCGATCACCGTCGCGCCCGCCTCCGCGAGGCCGAGATCGAGCGCGAGCCGGCCGGCCTCGTCCGGGCCGTACACCCGGCCCCCGGTCGCCGACGCAATCCGGGCCAGGAGGTCCGGATCGGCCTCGGCGCCGAAGAACTCGTCGCTCACCGGTCCGGCCTCGAACCAGGTCTCGGCGCGGGGCGGGGCCTCGGCCCCCGCCGAAGCGAATCCGGCTCCCCCGGCGCGTACCTCGACGCGATGGAGGCCGGCCGAGTCGGCCCGGAATCCGCCGGAGTACTCCCCGTCCCCCTGCCCCGTCCAGCGGAGCGGCAGCGTCTCGACGCGCCCGTCGGGCGCCTCGACGCTGGCCTCGACGACCGCGCTGTTCACGGCGAGGAAGCGCTCGTCGAAGGCGCGGGCGCGGAGGGTCACGTTCTCGCCCACGAGCGCGTTTCCGGGCTCGGCGACGACCTCGACCCGTTGCGGCGATTCGGCGGCGAGCCAGCGGAGCAGCCGCCGCCAGAGGAGCTCGTGGGTCTCGTCCGCGACCGCGATGGTGGCGTCCATCTGCCAGAGCCAGAGATCCTGGACGGTCAGGCTCGCGACCCGCCCGCGTCCGAACCGCTGCACCGCGAGCACCGGCTCGGTGGCGCCGTCCCCGGATTCGCCTTCGAGGAGCACCGTGGCGCCGGGTTTCGGCGGCGCCGGCGGATGGACGCTCGAGAGCGCCGGCAGCGCCCGGTAGCGCTCCCGGTTCGTCTCGGGGTCGGGATCGAGCAGCACCACCGGGTGCGAGACCCCGGCCCGCGTCGGGGCGACGCGCAGCTCCCGGAGCGCCGGGTGGTCACCGCCGGGGTTCTCCCCGGGCTCCGGGAGCGCGAGCGGCAGGATTTCGGCGATCGGCGTGTCGCGGTAGCCCCCCTCGGCGTAGGCCTCGCCGCCGCCGAGCGTCAGCAGCCCCCCGCCGCGCTGGCTCACCAGATCGCGCAGCATGTCGAGCTGGTCCTTCGTGAAGAAGCTGGCCTCGACGCTCCCGAGAACGACGCCGGCGTAACGGAAGAGCTCCTCCCGCGTATCCGGGAAGCCGCCCGCCAGCTCCTCCGCGTCCGCCACATCCACCCGGTAGAACTTGCCGTCGGCGGTCCGGAGGAGCGTGGCGATGCGGAGTTCGGGATCGTCGGCAACCGCCCGCCGCGCGAACTTCATCTCCCAGCGTGGCTGGCCCTCAAAGTAGAGAAGGTCGAGCGACCGATCCTCGACGGTGAGGAGCACGGTCCGCTCGTTGTTCCGGGTGAGCGACTCGCCGGGAAACGGCGCCACCCGGAACCGGAGTCGACGCGCCCCCGCCTCCTCCACCGGAGCGAGGATCGTGACCAGGGCCTCGGCGCGGTCGCCGGCGAAGCGGACCGACTCGGCGGCGATGATCCGGCCCTCGTCGAGCACCTCGACCCGCGCCGACCGCCCGGCGAGCCCACGCGCCCGGAGCGGCGCCCGGAGCTCGAGCAGCGCTCCCCGGAGGGCCCGCGCCGGCGCCTCGGGGGGCCCGAGCTCGACATCGGTCTCGAATTCCGGCTCGCCGATCGGCACCGGATACACGCGCACCCCGCGCGCCCGGAGATCGAGGAGCACCGGTTCGAGCGACTCCCCGCCGGCGCCGCTCACGGTGTCGGCCCCGTCGGTGAGCAGCACGAGCCCGGCGAGCGGCGCCGAGGCGAGCTCGTCCGCCACCTCGGAGAGCGCGCCCGCGAGGTCGGTCCGGGGTCCGCGAAACCCGAGCTCGGCCGCCGACTCGATCCTCCCGGCGCTCTCGGCGAAGCGGAAGAGCCGGGTCACGAACTGCCGGGAGAGGACCGGGCCGAGCCGGTCCGGGGCCTCCTCCGGATCGTCCGGGAAGAGTCGCGCGACGACCTCGCCACGAGTTTCACCGCCGTCGCCGGCATCCCGGATCTGCATGCTCGCCGAGTCGTCGAGGAGAACGCCGACGAGGTTCTCCTGGGGCACGACCAGCGAGAGCACGAGCTGCGGCCGGAGAAGACACAGGAGCGCGAGCGAGATCACCCCGGCGCGGGCGCCGGCGAGGAGGAGCCGCTCCCCGCTCCGGAGCCGACGGCCGGTACGGCGGTATCCGAGCAGGAACCAGACGCCGAGGCCGATCACGACGACCAGCGCGACGAAGGCGGCCCACGGGATCCCGAGCGTGACCTCGCCCCGCGCGAAGGCGACCGGCGGGTTCCCGAACAGCCACTCGAACGCGCGCGGGATCACGAGGAAGGACCGACTCGATCAGGAAACCGGGCGCGCCTCGGCAGGCTGTGGAGAAAGTCCCTCACGCACCGACGCGGCGCGAAGCGCCGCCGGGGAGGGTCCTCCCTCCCCGCAAAAGAGGGCGGAACGGATCGCGCCAGCGATTCGGGCCGCCATCCGGTGGGGACAGCGCCCCGCATCCGCCCGGAAGACGGGGTTCCCCATCTCTTCGAGGACGGATTCCCGCGCGGGGCGCTCTATCGGGCGGTGGAGAAAGTCCCTCGCGCGCCGACGCGGCGCGAAGCGCCGCCGGGGA
>CAYGAO010000140.1:0-7541 GCA_964347715.1 uncultured Acidobacteriota bacterium | reverse complement strand
ATCGATGTGCGCCATGATCCCGATGTTCCGGGTATCGGCGAGGGCGACTCGGCGGGGCACTCGGTTTCTTGCTCCTCTTTCGTGCTGATAGGTGCGATCCGGGGACCCGGAGGCTCCTCGGGGAGCCGGGGGCCCGGAATCTGCGGTCCGTGGGGTGCGTGGATTGCCTGCTGCCCGATTCTCGAAACGGTGGTGGTCACCACCGGTGGTGGGCGAACGCCTTGTTGGCCTCCGCCATCTTGTGCGTGTCTTCTCGTTTCTTGATCGCTCCGCCCCGGTTCCGGGACGCATCGAGGAGTTCCCCGGCGAGTTTCTCGACCATCGTCTTCTCGGGCCGGTTCCGCGCGTAGTTCACGATCCAGCGGAGCGAGAGCGCGGTGCGCCGTTCCGGTCGCACCTCGTAGGGAACCTGGACATTCGACCCGCCCTTCCGGCGGCTCTTCACTTCGAGGGCGGGCTTGACGTTCTGCACCGCCTCCCGGAAGGTGGTCAGCGGTTCGGCGTCCGTCCTCGCCTGGATGTGGTCGAACGCCCCGTACACGATGGCTTCGGCCGTGGACTTCTTGCCGTCCAGCATCACCTTGTTGATCAGCGACGACACGAGCACGCTCTGGTAGCGCGGGTCCGGAGCGGGCTGGCGCTTCGGCACATCGCGACGACGGGACATGTGCTGATCTCCTCGCTCCGACGCTGCGACCAGGAATCCGGAACCCGGCTCAACTCTTCGGTCGTCCGGTTCCGTACTTGGACCGGCCGTTCCTTCGTCCCTCGACCCCCACGGCGTCGAGGGCGCCCCGGACCACGTGGTAGCGCACTCCCGGCAGGTCCTTCACCCGACCTCCCCGGACGAGCACGATCGAGTGCTCTTGCAGCGTGTGCCCGACGCCGGGGATGTAGGTCGTGACCTCGATTCCATTCGTGAGGCGAACGCGGGCGACCTTGCGCAGGGCCGAGTTCGGCTTCTTCGGGTTGATCGTGAAGACCCGGACACAGACACCCCGCCGCTGGGGACACCGTTGCAGCGCCGGCGAATCCGTGGCTCGCACCGTCTGCTTGCGACCATGGCGGACCAGCTGGTGAATCGTGGGCATGACGATGGGATTCCGAAGGAAACGGGGACGGGGAGACGCCGGCGCAGCCGGGTGAAGCCGAGCACCGGCCGCTCACCCTCATGGGGCTCGAGGTCGCCGATCAGCGGCTGCGGTGCGTCGTGGAGAACGCTCTGTCTCGCCACGCCCGCCGGAGCCGGGGGGCGTCGAGGCGAACGCGGGAGTCTAGGCATCGAGGGGCTCGCTGTCAAACGACGACCGCGCCACCCGCCGGCGAAACGGGCCGTTGGCCCCCCACTTCCGCCCCCGACTCCTCCCGCCGCCGCCCGTCTTCGCCCGGCGACGGAAGCGGATCCGGGCCGCCGCCCCGCCCGAAGACGCGCCGTCCCGGTCGCGGGAGGAGGGCGCAGCCTTCGGCAGCCACACCCGGACCGATCCCGGGCCGCCGGCGTCTCCGACCCGGACGCCCCACCGATCCGGCGCCCCCGGCTCCCGATTCGCGCTCGGGCGGACCCGGTCGAGGTCTCGGTCGAGGAGGACGGGCACGGCGCCCACCGCCCGCGCTCGGGCGGACCCGCTCCGACGGCTTCCCGCCCGGGATTCGAGTTCGGGCGGCGGCGACACCGGCGCCCGCCAGACCGGCGCGTCCCGCTCGCGCGACGCCGGCTCGGACGGGCCGCTCCCCAGACGCCTGACCAGAAGAAGACTTCCTCGGGATCCTCCGAATCCACCCGAGCCTGCCGGACCGGCGGCGACCAAACCGGCGGAGGCGGCGAGGCCGGCGCATCCCGCTCGCGCGACGCCGGTCCGGACGGGCCGCTCCCCAGACGCCCGATCAGAAGAAGACTTCCTCGGGATCCTCCGAATCCACCCGAGCCTGCCGGACCGGCGGCGACCAAACCGGCGGAGGCGGCGAGGCCGGCGCATCCCGCTCGCGCGACGCCGGTCCGGACGGGCCGCTCCCCAGACGCCCGATCAGAAGAAGACTTCCTCGGGATCCTCCGAATCCACCCGAGCCTGCCGGACCGGTGGCGACGAGACCGGCGGAGGCGGCGAGGCCGGCGCATCCCGCTCGCGCGGGTCCGGTCCGGACGGGCCGTTCCGGAGGCGCCCGATCAGAGGACTTCCTCGGGGACCTCCGAATCCACCCGCGCCTGGTCCTGCAGCATCGCCTCGCGCTGGGCGTCGATCTCCTCCGGAAGCACGAAGCGACGATGCTCCTTCAACCCGGTTCCGGCAGGGATCAGCCGCCCCATGATGACGTTCTCCTTGAGCCCCCGGAGGTAGTCCACCTTCCCTTGCAGGGAGGCTTCGGTCAGCACCTTCGTGGTCTCCTGGAACGAGGCGGCGGAGATGAAGCTGTCCGTCGCGAGCGACGCCTTGGTGAGCCCGAGGAGCATCGGTTCGCCCTCGGCTGCCTGCCTGCCTTCCTCTGCCGCCTTGCGGTTCGCCTGGGCGAACTCGTGCCGGTCCACGATGGAATCCACGATGAGTTCGGTATCCCCGACATCGGTCACCCGCATCCACCGCATCATCCGGCTGATGATGACCTCGATGTGCTTGTCGTCGATCACGACTCCCTGAAGCCGATAGACCTCCTGGATCTCGTGGACGAGGTACCGCTGGAGCTCCCCCTCGCCGAGGACCCGCAGGATGTCGTGAGGGTTGCGGGGCCCGTCCATGAGCGGATCCCCGGCGCGCACATCCTCGTTCTCGCGCACGCTGATGTGCACTCCGCGCGGCACCTCGTACTCGCGCACATCGTCCGTCACCTGCGAGCTCACCCGGATCACCCGCTTGCCCTTCTTCACATCGCCGTACCGAAGCCGGCCGTCGATCTCGCTGATGAGCGCCGGGGCCTTCGGCGGGCGCGCCTCGAACAGCTCGACGACGCGCGGGAGCCCTCCGGTGATGTCCTTCGTCTTCGTCGTCTCCCGCGGAATCTTCGCCAGCACATCACCCGGCTGCACCAGGTCTCCCTCGTTCACTTCGAGGTGAGCCCGAGCCGGCATCAGGTAGGTGCGCAGCTCCCTGCCCCGGGCGCCCCGGATCTCGATGCGCGGCTCGAACTGGTCGTCCTGGGACTCGATGATGACCGGCTGCGACCGGAAGGTCACGTTGTCCACCTCCTGGACCATGGTCACATCGCTGATGATGTCGTGGAAGCGCACGGTCCCGCCCTCTTCCGAGAGGATCGAGAAACTGTACGGATCCCATTCGACGATGATCTGGCCGGCGGTGACCTCGCTCCCGGGAGACCCCTTGATCCGGGCTCCGTACACCACCGGGTGACTCTCGCGAGCGCGCCCCTGCCCGTCCACCACCTCCACCTTCCCGGCGCGGTTGATGACGACGAGGTTCCCGTGCCGGTCGGTGACCGTACGCAGATTCTCGGAGAACCGGATCACCCCGTCGTGGCGAGCTTCGAGAGCCGAGTTCTCGAACACGCTCGCGGTGCCGCCGATGTGGAAGGTGCGCATCGTGAGCTGGGTGCCCGGCTCCCCGATCGACTGCGCGGCGATGATGCCGACCGCCTCGCCGAGGTCCACGAGCCGGCCGCTGGCCAGGTTCCGCCCGTAGCACATGGCGCAGACGCCCCGGCGCGCATCGCAGGTCAGGACGGAGCGGATCTTGACCCGCGCGACGCCCGAACCCTCGATCGCGCTGGCGATCTGCTCCGTGATCTCCTGGCCCGCTTGCACGATCATCTCGCTGCGGAAGTCCTTCACATCCTCGAGGCTGACCCGCCCGACGATCCGCTCGCGCAGCGGCTCGAGCACCTCTCCGGCTTCGATGATCGGCTCCGCGTTGATGCCCCGGAGCGTGCCGCAGTCGCGGGAGGTCACGATGACATCCTGCGCCACATCGGCGAGCCGCCGCGTCAGGTAACCGGCGTCCGCGGTCCGCAGCGCGGTGTCCGCGAGCCCCTTGCGCGCTCCGTTCGTCGAGATGAAGTACTGGATCACGCTCAGCCCTTCGCGGAAGTTGCTCGTGATCGGGGTCTCGATGATCTCTCCGGATGTCTTGGCCATGAGGCCGCGCATCCCGGCGAGCTGCCGGATCTGCTTCTCGCTGCCGCGCGCGCCCGAGTCCACCATCATGAAGAGCGGGCTGAAGCGGCCGGTCTCGCGCTCCCGCTCCTGCATCGTCCGGAGCATGTCTTCGGCCACGCGGTTCGTGGCGTTCGACCACACATCGATGACCTTGTTGTAGCGCTCGCCCTGGGTGATGGCGCCCTGCTGGTACTGCTCGTCCACGCGGCCGACCTCGGACTTCGCGTCCTCGACGAGCCGCGCCTTGTTCGGCGGGACCACGAGGTCGCCGAGGCCGATCGAGGTGCCGCTGCGCGTCGCGTAATCGAAACCGAGATCCTTGAGCGCGTCGAGGATCCCCGCCGTCTGCTCGAGCCCGTAGCGGAAGTACACCAGCCGGACGAGGTTCTGGATGCCCTTCTTCTTCAGCACCCCGTTCACGAACGGCATGTCCTCCGGAAGGTGATCGTTGAAGAGCACCCGCCCGACGGTGGTCTCGATCCGCCCGCGCTCGACCCGAGTCGTCTCGACCCGAAGCAGATCCTGGCTGTCGTGGGTCTCGAGGAGATCGCCGCTGAAGGAGAGCCGGATCGGCGTGAGCGTCGAGACCTCGCCACTGTCGCGAGCGAGCAGCACCTCTTCCGTCGAGGCGAACGCCCGCTTCGTCTCCGGCTCGACGACCTGGGGCTTCGTCAGGTAGTAGATGCCGAGGACGGTGTCCTGCGTCGGGATCGCGAGCGGCCCCCCGTGCGCCGGCGACAGGATGTTCCTGGTGGAGCGCATGAGCACCGACGCCTCGACCTGCGCTTCGGGGCTGAGCGGGACATGGACCGCCATCTGGTCGCCGTCGAAGTCGGCGTTGAACGCGGTGCAGACGAGCGGGTGGATCCGGATCGCCTTGCCCTCGACGAGAACCGGCTCTAAGGCCTGGATCCCGAGCCGGTGGAGCGTCGGCGCCCGGTTCAGCAGGACCGAATGCTCGCTGATCACCTCCTCGAGGAAGTCCCACACCTCTGGCCGCTGCTCCTCGACGAGTTCGCGCGCCTGCTTGATGGTGGCGGCGAGGCCCTCGTGCTCGAGGCGGTTGAACAGGAACGGCTTGAAGAGCTCGAGCGCCATCTTCTTCGGCAGCCCGCACTGGTGCAGTTTCAGCTCCGGGCCCACCACGATCACCGACCGACCCGAATAGTCCACCCGCTTTCCGAGCAGGTTCTGCCGGAACCGGCCCTGCTTTCCCTTGAGGGTGTCCGAGAGCGACTTGAGCGGCCGGTTGTTCGTCCCCTTGAGCACCCGGCCCCGCCGCCCGTTGTCGAACAGCGCGTCCACCGCTTCCTGGAGCATCCGCTGCTCGTTCCTGACGATCACATCCGGAGCGCGGAGCTCGAGCAGCCGGCGCAGCCGGTTGTTCCGGTTGATGACCTTCCGGTAGAGCTCGTTCAGATCGCTCGTCGCGAACCGTCCGCCGTCGAGCGGCACCAGCGGCCGCAGGTCGGGGGGGATGACCGGGATGACATCCATGATCATCCACTGCGGCAGGTTCCCCGACTTCCGGAACGCATCCACGACCTTGAGGCGCTTGGCCGCCTTGGCCCGCTTCTGGATGGACCGTTCGTGCCGCATCTGGCCCCGGAGCTCCTTCGCGAGCGTTTCGAGGTCCGCCTCGGCGAGCAGCCGCTTCGCCGCCCCGGCCCCCATGTCGGCGGTGTAGATGCGGCCGGGCTTCTTCACCTTTTCGCGGAACTCGTTGTCCGTCCGCCCGAAGAGCCGCTTGAGCAGGCGGTCCTGGTCCTCGGTGACCACCTGGCCCCTCCGCAGCACGCCGAGCCGGATCGTCGCGATGGAACAGCCTTCCGCCGCCTCCTCGACCGAAAAGGCGAAGAGCTGCTGGAGCAGCTGCGCCTCCTCGGGCTCGAGCAACACCTTCCGGTCCCGCAACAGCGCGAGATCCACATCCCCCGGATCGAGGACCACATAGGACTCGTAGTAGAGAACGCGCTCGAGCTCCCTGGGCGTGAGGTCGAGGATCTGGCCGATGCGGCTCGGCGGCACCTTGAAGAACCACACATGGGACACCGGGCAGGCGAGCTCGATGTGGCCGAGCCGGCTGCGCCGGACCGAAGCCTGGGTGACCTCGACGCCGCACTTGTCGCAGACCACCCCCCGGTGCTTCATGCGCTTGTACTTGCCGCACACGCATTCCCAGTCGTTGATCGGACCGAAGATCTGCGCGCAGAAGAGTCCGCCCCGCTCGGGTTTCAGCGTCCGGTAGTTGATCGTCTCGGCCTTCGTCACCTCTCCGTGCGACCAGCCCCGGATCTTCTCCGGCGAAGCGACCGAGATCTTGATCGCGTCGAAGTCCGAACTGAACGTTTCCCGCTCCTCGAGTTCGGGGAATACCCCGGCGGCCTCGGCGGGCGCGCCGGCGCCGCGAATGCCGGTGCTGGTCATCCTGGTCGTCTGCATCTGGTTCCCCTCGGTGATCCGTCGCTCGCGAGGATCAGCAGGCTGTGGAGAAAGTCCCTCGCGCGCCGAAGCGGCGCGAAGCGCCGCCGGGGAGGGGTGCGGGGAGGGTCCCCCCTCCCCGTGAAAGACGGCGGAACGGATCGCGCCAGCGATTCGGGCCGCCATCCGGTGGGGAGAGCGCCCCGCATCCGCCCGGACGATGGGGTTCCCCATCTCTTCGAGGACGGATTCCCATGCGGGGCGCCTTGTCCACGGGCTGTCAGGTCTTGGCCCGGATCAGTTCGATGTCGAGACCCAGACTCTGGATCTCCGCCATCAGTAACTTGAAGGAGGCCGGCACCTCGGGCGCGTAGCTCGTGTCGCCCTTGACGATGGACTCGTAGACCTTCGCCCGGCCCCGAACATCGTCCGACTTCACGGTCAGGATCTCCTGGAGCGTGTGCGCCGCCCCGTAGGCCTCGATCGCCCAGACTTCCATCTCGCCGAATCGCTGCCCGCCGAACTGCGCCTTGCCGCCCAGCGGCTGCTGGGTGATCAGGCTGTAGGGGCCGATGCTGCGGGCGTGCATCTTGTCGTCCACCAGGTGGCCGAGCTTCAGCATGTAGATGTAGCCGACGGTCACCGGCTGCTCGAACGGCGCCCCGGTGCGCCCGTCGTAGAGCGCGGTCTTTCCGTCTTCGAGAACGTTCGGGCGGAGCGAGTCCGTCCTCCGGGCCGCTTCGTTCGCTTCCTCGAGGAGCGAGCGGATGTCCCCTTCCCGGGCGCCGTCGAAGACCGGCGTCGCAAAGTGGCGCCCGAGCGCTCGCGCCGCCCAGCCGAGGTGCGTTTCGAGCACCTGGCCGATGTTCATCCGGGAGGGAACGCCGAGCGGATTCAGCACGATGTCCACCGGAGAACCGTCGGGAAGGAACGGCATGTCCTCGATCGGGACGATCTTCGCGATCACGGCCTTGTTCCCGTGGCGGCCCGCCCTCTTGTCGCCCACGCTCAGCTTGCG
>CAYGAO010000139.1:0-7632 GCA_964347715.1 uncultured Acidobacteriota bacterium | reverse complement strand
GGGGGGGGGGGGGGCGGGCGCGGGGGGGGGGGGGGGGGGGGGGGGGGGGGGGGGGCCCGTCCGGCCCAGGCCGAGGACCTGGCGAACCTCTTCGAGCTCGAGATGGACCGGCTGCGCAACCAGTACGAGACCGTCGAGCAGCAACGCCGCTCCTCGGCCGACGACGAGGTGGACGAGGTGATGCAGCGGCTCGCCGAGCTCGCGAGGCGCCAGGAGCAGGAGAACGAGCGCGCCCGGCGCGGGCTCCGCGACCCGGGCGGGGGCGGTGGTTCACCGCAGTCCCGCCTCGCCGAGGAGACCGAGGAAGTGGCTCGCCGCCTCGAACGGCTCGCCCGGGAGCGCTCGCGGCCCGATCTGGCGGCGGTTTCCCGCAGGCTGCGCGACGCCGCTCGGGAGATGCGCGGGGCGAGCGGCGCCGACGGGCTCGAGAGCGGGCTCTCGGCGGCGAGCACGCTCCGGGGGGCGCGCCGCGACCTCGATGGCCAGCGACGGGCGCGACTCGAACGCGATGTCGAGAACGCCGCCGCCGAGGCGGGCCGGCTCCGCGCGGCGCAGGAGCGGATCCGTTCGCAGGTGCGCGACCTCGAGCGGGAACGGACGCGCGAGGCGGTCGCGCGGATCTCCGGGCAGAAGGAGGAACTCGCGGGTCGGGTGCAGGATCTGGAGTCGAGGCTCGACGAGGTCGGCCGCGACTGGAGCCGCGACGAGCCGGAGGCCTCGCGGGCGGTCGCCGGAGCGGCCGAGGGGATCCGGGACCGCAAGCTCAAGGAGAAGATCCACTACTCCCGCGGGGTCGCGGCGGAGCGCTCGGCGGACTACGCCGATCGGTTCGAGGAGATGATCGAGGACGACCTCGCCGCCCTCGAGGGCGATCTCGAAGCAGCGCTCGCAGCCGCCCGGGGCTCGGATCGGGGCGCCCGCGACCGGGTGCTCGAGCGCGCCGCCGGCCTCACCCGGGGCCTCGAAGCGATGCGGAACCGGCTCGCGGATCGTTCGGCGGAGCGAAGCGGCGAGGCGCGCGAGGGCGAAGGGCCCCCCCGGGGCGGCGGCGGAGAGAACCGGCAGCTGGAGCGCGAACTCGCCCGACGGATCGAGGACGCCGAGGCGCTCCGCCGCGAAATGGACGGGGTCGGCACGGCGAGCGCGATCGGCGCCGCCGGGGAACGGGGCGGCGCCCGACTCGACGAGGCGCTCGCCGGGTTGCGCCGGCTGGACCCCGAGCGGCTCACCGGCGACCCGCGCGGGATGGAGATCCTGGAGGCCGAGGTCCTCGACCCGCTCCGGCAGCTCGAGTTCGAGCTGCGCCGCGCGCTCGCCGGCGACTCGGGCGGTCAGGTGCTCACCGGGACCGCGGACCGCGCCCCCGAGGCCTACCGCCCGATGGTCGAGGAGTACTTCCGGAACCTGAGCCGCCAGGGGCGGAGTCCGGGAGTTCCGGAGGGCGGCTCCGGGCCGCGCTGAACGACCGTCCGGGGTGGGGCCGGGAGCGGTGGCGGTCGGCGCGGTACGACGGTTTCTCCGCGCCCGCGGGGCACCCGCCGCCGGCGGGCCTGGCCCGGGAAGGTTCGGGCGCCGCCCGGTTCAGTCGCTCGAGGTGTGATCGTGCGAGATCTTCCAGCCGCCCGGGGTCGCCTCGATGAGGAGCGTGAAGAGTCCGGTGGGGGTGTCCGCCTCCCGTTCGAGGGTGTAGCGACCGAAGACCAGGACGAACTCGGACGAGAGGACCCGGACCTCGAGGTCGCTGAAGGTGAGGCGCCCCCGGGCGGCGGCATCCGGGTAGTTCCGCTCGTAGCGTTCGAGCACCTCGTCGCTGCCGTGGCGGACGCTCCCGCCCGAGGCGAAGCGGGTCCGGGGCGAGTCGAGGTAGTCGCTCACGAAGGCCACCAGATCGCCCTCGTTCCACGCCTCGGCCTGACGCGCGAGCAGGGCCCGGATCGTGGCTTCGATCCCCGCTTCGATCCCGGCCGGGCCCGGAGCGGACGCATCCGGCGCGGTACTCCCGGGAGGCGGTTCGCCGGAGGGGGAGCAGTTCGCTCCGCCGACCACGGCGCCGGCGAGGGCGAGGGCGCGCGCCAGGGGGTGGGTCGGCATGGTGCGGATGCTACCCGCGATACCATCCCCCCGAACACGAGGAGGGTTTCTCCATGGCTTTTTCCCAGAATTTCGGGGGTGGCGACGGTTCCTTCGGGGGCTCGGGCGGGGGCTCCGGCGTTCCGCGGCTGCCCGACCTGGAGGAGTTCCTCGAACGCTTCGGGGGTTTCTCGCTGCGAACCGCGCTCTATGTGGTCGGGGCGGTCCTGGCGCTGATCCTGTTCTTCGTCTCCGTCTATCAGGTCGAGCCGGACGAAGCCGGGGTGGTGACCCGGTTCGGACGCTACGCCCGGGTCACGGATCCGGGGCTCCACTTCGTCGTGCCCTTCGTCGAGTCGGTGACGAAGGTGCCGGTGGAGCGCCAGTTGAAGGAGGAGTTCGGTTTCCGCACCGTCGAGGCCGGCGTGCGCACGCGCTACGACGACCGGCAGTTCCTCGAGGAGTCGCTGATGCTCACCGGCGACCTGAATGTGGCGGTGGTCGAGTGGATCGTCCAGTTCAAGGTGCAGGATCCGCGGGCCTACCTCTTCAACGTGCGCGAGATCCAGTCCACCTTCCGCGACATGAGCGAAGCCGCGATGCGCGATGTGGTGGGCGACCACAGCGTGGACGAGGTCCTCACCGTGGGACGCGAGCGGATCGCCGCCCAGGCGAAGGCGCTGCTCCAGGAGATCAACGACCGCTACGAGACCGGCATCAGCGTCCAGCAGCTGGTCCTGCAGGATGTGAACCCGCCGGACTCGGTCAAGCCGTCGTTCAACGAGGTGAACGAGGCGATCCAGGAGAAGGAGCGGCTGACGAACGAGGCGCTCGCCGAGTACAACCAGGCGATCCCGCGGGCGCGGGGGGACGCGCAGCGGGTGATCGAGGAGGCCGAGGGCTACGCCGCCGAGCGGGTGAACCGCGCCCGCGGCGAGGCGGCGCGCTTCGAGGCGATCTACACGGAGTACCGGAACGCCCCGCGGGTGACCCGGGCGCGGATGTACCTCGAGACGCTGTCCGAGGTCATTCCGAGGCTCGGGCAGAAGGTGATCCTCGACGAGAGCGGGGCGAACATCCTGCCGCTCCTGAACCTGAACGGATCCGGCGCGGGCGGCCCGGGGCAGAACCAGCGCCCCGGCGATCAGGGTCCGGGTCCCGGGGAGGAAGGGCGATGAAACGGCTTCTCACGATCGGCGGAACGCTCGTCGGCGTCATCCTCCTGCTGTCGGCGACCTACACGATTCCGGAGACCGAGCAGGCGATCATCACCCAGTTCGGCGAGCCGGTCGGCGGGGCGGTCACGGATCCGGGGCTCCACTTCAAGCTCCCGTTCATCCACCGCGTCACCCGCTTCGACCAGCGCTGGCTGCCGTGGGACGGCGACGCGAACCAGATCACCACCCGCGACAAGAAGTTCATCTGGGTGGACACCTACGCCCGCTGGCGGATCTCCGATCCGCTGCTCTTCTTCCAGTCGGTCCGCGACGAACGCGGAGCGCAGAGCCGCCTCGACGACATCATCGACGGCGAGACGCGGAACGCGGTGGCGACCTTCGACCTGATCGAGATCGTGCGGATCACGAACCGCGACTTCGAGATCACCGAGGATCTGGTGTCCTTCGCCAGCGAGGAGGCCGGCCGCGAGATCGAGTTCGGGCGCAACGCGATCACCCGCAGCATCCTGGAGAAGGCCTCGGAGGTGACCCCGACCTTCGGCATCGAGCTCGTGGATGTGCGCATCAAGCGGGTCAACTATGTCGAGGAAGTCCGCGCCAAGGTGTACGAACGGATGATCTCGGAGCGCCAGCGGATCGCCGAGCGGAGCCGTTCCGAAGGGCAGGGGCGCGCCGCGGAGATCCGGGGACAGCGCGAGCGCGAGCTCAAGTCCATCGAGTCCGAGGCGTTCCGGCAGGCCGAGGAGGTGCGGGGCCGCGCCGACGCCGAGGCGTCGAACATCTACGCCCGCGCCTACCAGCGGGACGCCGATTTCTACCGGTTCATGAAGTCGCTCGAGACCTACCGGGCGGCGCTCGACGAAGGGGTCACCCTCGTCATCGGCAGCGACAGCGAATTCCTCGACTTCCTGAACAGTTCCCGCTGATCCGGATCCTGACCGCGCCCGACGACGAGGATCTCGTTCCCGGAGCCGAGGCTCTCCTCGGCTCCGCGGACCTCGCCCGCGCGGCGAGGCGGCGCACCGCCGTCGGCAGGCGACGGACCCTCATCGGGCGCGCGCTCCTCCGGCTCCTCGCGGGAGAAGTGCTCGGGATCCCGCCCGGCGAGGTGGTCACCGGGACGAGCCGGGAGGGCGCGCCCCGGGCGCGCGGGCCGCGCGGCGCGCTCGCGGTGAGCGTGACCCACACGACGGGTCTCGTCGCGGTCGCCGCGAGTCCCGGGGCGAAGCTCGTCGGCGTGGATGTCGAGCGGCTCGACCGGAAGAGCCGGCCGCTGGCGATCTCCGAGCGCCACTTCACCCGGGACGAGGCCGCCGCGCTCCGGCGCCTTCCGCCGACGCTCCGGTCGGAAGCCTTCCTGCGGGCCTGGACGCTCAAGGAGGCCTGGGGCAAGGCTGTCGGCTTCGGCGTCCCGGCGGCCCTTCCCCGGGTCGGTTTCGAGG
Organism: uncultured Acidobacteriota bacterium; assembly: GCA_964347715.1. Taxonomy (GTDB): domain Bacteria; phylum Acidobacteriota; class Vicinamibacteria; order Marinacidobacterales; family Marinacidobacteraceae; genus CAYGAO01. Next base: position 2,942 of record CAYGAO010000139.1, on the reverse strand, counting down.
CCGCCGCCCTCGCCGCGGCGGGCCCGGGCGTCACCGGACGTCGCGCCTGCTGGCCACCGGGGAGCGGGGCGGCGGCCGAAGCCGGATGGACCTTCTGGACGGCGGGAGTGGGTAGCGGGCACACGCTCGGGATCGCGGCCCTCGCTCCCGACCGGCCGCTGGCGCTCGCCGTCCGGGCGCTCCCGACCGGTGGCGCCGCCGGCCCGTTCGGCCGCTCCCCGGGGCCCGCCGTCCTTGCCGGTCGCCCGGCGGTTCCGGCATGATTCGGCGTTCGGCGTCCTGCGCCGTCTCCGGTTTCGCTGTTTTCTTCCGCAGAGGCTCGACTCCCATGAACCAGACCAGAAGGACCAGATCCGCGTTTTCCGCCGGCGCGCTCATCGGGCTGCTCTTCGCCCCCGCCGGCTTCTCGCAGGAGCCGCCGCCGGGGATCGCCGAGAAGACCGCCGGGATGACCCCGATCTCGGGGTTCGTGCCGCTCCACTGGGACGAGGCCTCCGGGAAGCTCTACGCCGAGTTCGGCCCGCTGGAGGAAGAGTTCCTCTACCAGGTCTCGCTCGCCTCCGGGCTCGGGAGCAACCCGGTCGGGCTCGACCGGGGCCAGCTCGGCATGACCGCCGTGCTCCGCCCGACCCGGATCGGGCCGCGGGTCCTCCTGATGGAGCCGAACTACCGCTTCCGGGCGGTGAGCGACAACCCCGACGAGGTGCGCGCGGTGCGCGACGCCTTCGCTCCCTCGGTCCACTGGGGGTTCCAGATCGAGGCGATGACCGGGGACCGGGTGCTCGTGGACGCGACGGACTTCTTCCTGCGGGACACCCACGGAGCCGCCGCCCGGATCGCCCGCGCGGAGCAGGGCAGCTTCGCCCTCGACCGCTCGCGGAGCGCGTTCCATCTGCCCCGGACGAAGGGCTTCCCCGACAACACCGAGATCGAGACCCTGCTCACCTTCACGAGCGAGCGTCCCGGCGGGCTCGTCTCGGGGGTGGCGGCGAGCGGCGAGACGGTCACGCTGCGCCAGCACCACTCGCTGGTGCGGCTTCCCGGCCCCGGCTTCGAGGCGCGCGTCGCCGACCCCCGGATCGGGGTGAACGGCCCGACCTACATGGATTACGCGACTCCGATCGACGAGCGGCTGACCGTCCGGCTGACGGCGCGCCACCGGCTCCAGAAGACGAACCCGGAGGCCGAACGCTCGGAGGTCGTCGAGCCGATCGTGTACTACCTCGATCGCGGCGTCCCGGAGCCGGTGCGGAGCGCCCTGCTCGAGGGAGCCCGCTGGTGGGAGGACGCCTTCGAGGCCGCCGGTTTCATCGACGCCTACCGGGTCGAGGTGCTCCCGGAAGGGGCCGACCCCCAGGACATCCGCTACAACATGATCCACTGGACCCACCGGCGCACCCGCGGCTGGTCCTACGGCGGCTCGGTCCAGGATCCCCGGACCGGCGAGATCATCAAGGGGAACGTGAACCTCGGCAGCCTGCGGCTCCGGCAGGATCACCTGCTCGGCGTGGGTCTCGTCTCCCCCTGGGACGGCGCCTCGGGGAGTCTGCCGGTGGGGCTCCCGCCGGATCCGGAGGGTCCGCATTCCTGCGGGCTCTCGGAAACCCCCGGGTTCGCCTACCTGGCGCAGGTGGCCGAGGGGGCTTCGCCAGTCGAGCTCGCCCTCGCCCGGGTGCGCCAGCTCTCCGCCCACGAGGTGGGCCACACGCTCGGTTTCCCGCACAACTACATGTCCTCGACCTACGGCGGGCGGGCGAGCGTCATGGACTATCCGGCGCCCCTGGCCGTCCTCGAAGCGGACGGCCGGGTCTCGCTCGACGACGCCTACGGTGTCGGGGTGGGTTCCTACGACATCCTCTCGGTCCGCTGGGCCTACGGCCACTTCCCGCCGGGGGAGACCGAAGCGGCGCTGGACGCCATCATGCAGGAAGGGCTCCGCTCGGAGACGCGCTTCATGGCGCACACCGACAACTACATCGGCGCCGGCGCCCATCCGCTCGCCTCGGTCTGGGACAACGGGGGCGATCTGGTCCGCCATCTCGAACGCGAGATCGAGATCCGGCAGGCCGGGCTCGACGCCTTCGGGGAGGGAGCGATCCGCCCGGGCGAGCCGCTGTCGCTTCTCGAGCCGGTTCTGGCGCCCCTCTACCTGCACCACCGCTTCCAGATGAAGGCGGCGCTGAACACCGTCGGCGGGCAGGAGTACTACTACGCGCTCCGGGGCGACGGACAGCGCCCGGTGGCGCCGGTCCCCGGCGACCGGCAGCGCCACGCCCTCGAGGTCGTGCTCCGCACCCTCGAGACGGACTTCCTCGCTCTGCCCGAGCGGATCGTCGGGATGATCCCGCCGCCGGCGTACCGGGAGCGAGGCGGCGAGGGCTTCGACGGCCATACCGGGCTCGTCTTCGACCCGCTCGCCGTCGCCGACACCTCGGCCGACTACACGGTCCTGCTGCTGCTCCATCCCGAGCGCATGGCGCGGCTCGTGAACAACCACGCGCTGGATCCCGGACAGCCGGGGCTCGGCGAGGTGCTCGACCGGCTCACCGGGAAGACCTGGGGCGCGTCGGAACCGGAGAACCCCTACCGCCGCGCGGTGCAGGACGCCGCCGAGCGCAGCGTCCTGAACGGCATGATGCGCGAGGCGATGAACCCGGACAATCCGGCGCGCGTGCGGGCGATCCTCGAAGACCGCCTGCTGCGGCTCGGGACCGAGCTCGGGGAGCTGGCGGACCGGACCCCGCACGAGGCCCTCGCGGCCGCGGACATCCACCGCCACCTCGACCGGGATCAGAGCCTCGATCCGGGGGCGCGCCGCCCGGCGCTCCCACCCGGCTCCCCCATCGGCGGGAGCGCCTCGGGGCTCCCCCGGAGGCCGAGCCGCTGACAGGCTGTGGAGAAAGTCCCGCGCGCGCCGACGCGGCGCGAAGCGCCGCCGGGGA
>CAYGAO010000138.1:0-7706 GCA_964347715.1 uncultured Acidobacteriota bacterium | reverse complement strand
AGCGATTCGGGCCGCCATCCGGTGGGGAAAGCGCCCCGCCTCCGCCCGGACGACGGGGTTCCTTCGAGGACGGATTCCCATGCGGGGCGCTTTATCCACCGGCTGCCGAGTCGGCGCGGAACCTCGTTCCGGTTCCCGGGCAGGAAGTTCCGGGATATCCCGGCCGGTCGGCCCTCCGGGGACGTGGTCGCTACCGAGTCTCCGACCGGGCGGCGGATCGACCCTTCTCGACGGTCGGAAGCGCCGTCGTTCGAATGAGTGCGTCGCACGGGATGCTCCCTCGCGGCGGAAAGCCTGGTCCCGAAACGGGACCCGAGGAGATCGCCCCATGACCTCGAAGGGAAGGATGTGGTTCGCCGGGGCCGCCGCGTGGTGGTTCGTGGTGGCCGGAGTGGCTGCCGCTCCCGTGGCCGCCGAGGGGCCGTTCACGCTCGAGCAGATCCTCTCGGCGCCGTTCCCGACGAGCCTCACGGCATCGGCGGACGGGACCCGCGTCGCCTGGGTGTTCGACGAGCGCGGCGCCCGCAACGTGTGGAGCGCCGCCGCTCCGGCGTTCGCGGGCCGCCGCCTGACCGCGTTCGCCGGCGATGACGGCGCGACCGTCCACAGTCTGGCGCTCAGCCGTGACGGGGCCCGGATCGCGTTCATCCGCGGCGACGGCCCGAACCGGGCGGGGGAGCTCCCGAACCCGACGAGCGACCCGGGCGGGGTGGAGCAGGCGCTCTTCGTCATCGGAGAGGGCGGCGAGCCCCGCCGCCTCACGGCTCCGGCCGCCTCGCCGCTCTTCACCGCCGACGGGGACTCGCTGCTCTTCCTCCGGCGGGGCCAGGTCCACCGGATCGGACTCGAGGAGGGCGCCGAGCCCGAGCAGCTGATCCACGGGCGCGGTTCCTTCGGCGGTCTGCGGCTCTCCCCGGACGGCCGCCGGCTCGCCTTCGTCTCCCGGCGCGGCGCGCACTCGTTCGTCGGGGTGTACGACTTCGCCGCGCGGACCGTCCACTACCTCGATCCCTCGGTGGACCGGGACGGGTGGCCGGTCTTCCGAGCGGACTCCGGGGCGGTCGCCTTCGTCCGGGAGCCGCCGGTGCTCCGGCCGTATCTCTTCGTCCCCCGACGGGAGGGGTACCCCTGGAGCGTCCGGGCCGTCGAGCTCGGCGAGGACGGCGCCCCCGGCGCGGCCCGCGAGGTCTTCCGGGCGCTTCCGGGGAGGGGGAGCGTCTTCTCGGCCACCGCCTCCGCCGACCAGCTCCACTGGACCGCGGACGACCGGATCCTCTTCCCCTGGGAACGCGAGGGGTATCGCCACTACTACGCCGTCCCGGCCGGCGGTGGCGAGCCGGAAGCGCTCACCGCCGGCGCCTTCGAGATCGAGTACGCGGTTCCCGACGGGAAGGGCGGTCTCCTCGCGGCCTCGAACCAGGACGACACCGATCGTCGCCACCTGTGGCGGATCGCCCCGGGCCGCGCTCCCGTCGCGCTCACCCGGGGCGACGGGATCGAGACGCTCCCGGTGGCCGTCGCGGACGGGTTCGCCTTTCTCGGCGGTGGCGCTCGCCGTCCGCTCGCCCCCATGGTCGGGCTCGAAGGCGAGGAGCCGCGCCCGCTCGCCTCCGGATCCCTCCCCGCGGACTTCCCGCTCGGAGATCTCGTCGAACCGGAGCCGGTGGTCCTCCGCGCGGCCGACGGAATGACGATCCGCGGCCAGCTCTTCCGGCCGGCGGGCGGCGCCGGCGACGGCCCGGCGGTGGCCTTCTTCCACGGCGGCTCGCGCCGGCAGATGCTCCTCGGCTGGCACTACCTGGGCTACTACGCGAACTGCTACGCCTTCCACCAGTACCTCGCGAGCCGGGGCTACACGGTGCTCTCCGTGAACTTCCGCAGCGGGACCGGCTACGGGATGGAATTCCGCGAGGCGCTGAACTACGGCGCGAGCGGCGCCGCCGAACATCACGATGTGCTCGGCGCCGGGCGCTACCTCGCCGGGCTGGCGGGAGTGGACGACGCGCGGATCGGGCTCTGGGGCGGCTCCTACGGCGGCTATCTGACGGCGATGGGGCTCTCGCGGGCCTCGGGTCTCTACGCCGCCGGCGTGGACATCCACGGGGTCCACGACTGGAACCGCACGATCCGGGGCTTCATCCCGAGCTACGAGCCGGAGCACCACGAGGAGCAGCGGCGGCTCGCCTTCGAGTCCTCACCGCTCTCGACCGTCGAGGGCTGGCGGTCGCCGGTGCTGCTGATCCACGGCGACGACGACCGGAATGTCCCGTTCGACGAGACCGTCGAGCTCGTGGAGAAGCTCCGTGAACTCGGTGTGGAGCACGAGCTGCTCATCCTGCCGGACGAGGTGCACGGGTTCCTCCGCCACGCGAGCTGGCTCGAGGTCTTCCGCCGGAGCGCGGACTTCCTCGACCGCCACCTCGGCGAGTGACGCGCCGGGCCCGAAGGCGATCCGGGTCTGGTGACGCCGCGGCGCCTCGCGCGGGAGCTCATCGGGTGGCCGGGCCCGCGGCCGGCCAGGGGTCCGGAACGAGGGGCCCCGCCCGAAGCGGTCCGGCCCGTTTCGCGTGGCGCGGATCCCGGGGACCCACGCCGTGGTAGGAGTACACCGAATGATCGCCATGCGTCGCCGCCCCGGGGATCGTCCCGGCGCCTCGCACCTGCCGCGACTCCGAGGCTCGTCACCAACGTCCCGAGGCTCATCACCGTGAACGAGATCCAGATTCCCGGCTGCCCGTACGTTTACTCCGAGTCCCAGGCCAGACCGATCCGGGAATTGGCCGGTCGGGTGATGGAGCTGCGAAAGGGCGGGACGCTGACGCCGAAGGTGCTCTATCGGATTCGAAAGTACTTCCGCATCAAGAACATCTACCACTCCAACGCCATCGAAGGGAATCTGCTCGACGAGGGCGAGACCAGGCAGGTCGTCGAACTGGGCATGACGATCACCGGCAAGTCGCTGCGTGATCAGGCGGAGGCGAAGAATCTGGGCGAGGCGATCGACTTCCTCGAAGGTCTCGTTACCGATACGACGAGGCCGATCACCGAGAGCGACGTTCGGCAGATCCACCACTTCGTCCTGAAGGGAATCGACGAGGAGAACGCCGGCGCCTACCGGCGGGTTCCGGTCCTGATCTCCGGATCCGAACACGCACCTCCCGGTCCCGAATCGGTCCCGGTCGAGATGGCTCTGTTCGGCGTCTGGCTCGCCGGCATCCAGCCGGACCGCACCGTCTCTCCGGTCGATGGCATCCTGGCGGCGGCTGTCGCACATACCTGGTTCGTTTCCAATCACCCGTTCATCGACGGAAACGGCCGGGTGGCGCGGCTGCTGATGAATCTCGTACTGATGCGGTTCGGGATTCCGGTCGCTGTCGTTACCCGTGAGGACCGTATGCGCTACTACGATGCGCTCGAAGACTCCCGGTCCTCTGACCTGTCCGGCTTCCTGTCTCTCCTGTGCGAGTGCATTCACGAGAGCCTGGAGGAGTACGAACGGGCTGCAGCCGAGCAGCAGGAGCAGGCGGAGTGGGTGAGATCGATCGCCGTCGAGTACGGTTCTCGGGAGATCGCGAAGAACCGGAACGAATACGAGGTGTGGCGGAGCGCGATGGATCTGCTCCTGGGGTACATGAGACAGACCGCGCAGGAGATTTCGAAGTCCGTGCCCAATATCTCGATATTCGTCAAGGACTTCGGCCATCTCGACTTCGAAAGGTATGTGAGGCTTCGGAACCGGAAGTCCGCGAAGCGCACCTGGTTCTTCAGAGTGGACTGCAGGCGCGGGGATGAACCCACGGTGCGATACCTCTTCTTCTTCGGGTACGCGAGCAAGGTGCTGGGGGATCGGTGCCGCGTCACGCTGCGGGTCTCCCGGGAAGAACGGCCGGGAAACTTCTTCTACGAGCTTCTCGACGATATTCGAATGACGAACGTCCCGGCGGTCCGGGAACTCGGTCATTCCCCGAAGGAGGAGAGATTCGTGTTTCGGAACGAGGGAAACCGGATGATCGCGGGAAAGCTCGAGGTCATCGGGAAGAGGTTCTATGGCGACGTGCTCAAGAAGCACTTCGGTTCGTGAGCCGGGGAATCGGCTCCCGGCGGCTCGGCGGTATTCTCGGGATACTCCGGGAGTTCGGGCGACGATCCTCTGGGGGTTCGCCGTAGGGCAGGCCGGGAATCCGGCTCGGCGGACGAGGCGAATCACCCCGTCCCGGATCGTCGCGGGAAGAGTCCGGCGCGGATCCTCCCGCCCGGGAGTTCACCCGGTCCGCTGGCTCGCGTGGCGCCGCGATCGGAACGGGTCGGGACGCGCCAGCAGGAAGGCCGGCAGGACCCGGAGTCGCGGGCCGTCACGCTGGTGACGCCGAGAGGCGCGCGACTGCGTCCCGGCTGTCGGTTCCGCACTTCTTGCGGTCATCGGGGGCGCCGCCGGGCCGGGCCCCGGCCGCGACAGGGTGGCGACGCGAATCGAGGCGACTCGGCGGTGGGTGGCGGGAGGCGGCGCGAGTTCCCGACGCCGGGCGCGGAGCCGGCGCCCCGGCTCCGCGGCAGCGGACGAGCCCCGGTCAGTGCGGGTCCTTGCGGGCGTAGTGTTCCTTCGTCTTCTGGGCGACGACGCCGCCGAGGAAGAGCATCCCGACGAGATTCGGGAAGGCCATGAATCCGTTCAGCAGGGTGCCGACATTCCACACCGTCTCGACGGTCACGAGGCCGCCGATCAGCAGCAGCGCCACATAGATGATCCGGTAGGAGAAGACGCCCTTCGAGCCGAACATGTAGGTCCAGCAGGTCTCGCCGTAGTAGTACCAGCCGATGATCGTCGAGAACCCGAAGAGGAAGGACGAGATCGCGATCACCACCGGGGCGAAGCCGATCCCGGTCGAGAACGCGGCCGCGGTCAGATCGCCGCTCGCGCCCTGGTATTCCGCGGCGGTCCAGAGGCCCGAGGAGAGGATCGCGAACGCGGTCATGCTGCAGACCACGATCGTGTCCACGAACACCTCGAAGACGCCGATCAGACCCTGGTCGGCCGGGTGCTTCACCTGGGCGATCCCGTGCGCGATCGGCGCGCTGCCGAGTCCGGCTTCGTTCGAGAGCACGCCGCGGCTGATCCCGGCGGCGATCGCCTGGCGCACCGTCACCCCGAGGAAACCACCGGCGGCGGCGTGCGGCGAGAGCGCGTGCTCGAAGATCACGACGAAGACGCCGGGAAGCTCCGTGATGTTGATGAGCAGGTAGGTGAGCGCCATCCCCAGGTAGATCACGAGCATCGTGGGGACGAGCCGCTCGGCGACGGAAGCGATCCGGTGGATGCCGCCGAGCAGCACCGCTCCGACGGCGATCGTGATCCCGATCCCCGGAATCCACGGGGACACCTCCCAGCCGAATCCGGCGGCCGCCTCGACGAAGGTGCGCACGATCGTGTTCGATTGCGCCATGTTCCCGGTCCCGAGGAGCGCGGTCGCCGCGCCGAAGACGCAGAACATGATCGCGAGCACCTTCGCGAGCCGCTTCCAGCGGATGCCGGCGAAGATGTAGTACATCGGGCCGCTCTTGAACTCGCCGGACTCCTTCTTCACCCGGTAGGTGACGCCGAGCACCGCCTCGGAGTACTTCGTCGCCATCCCGAAGACCGCGGTGATCCACATCCAGAAGATCGCGCCGGGCCCGCCGACGAGGATCGCGGTGGCGACCCCGCCGATGTTGCCGTTCCCCACGGTCGAGGCGAGCGCGGTCGAGAGCGCCTGGAACGGCGTGATCTCTCCCTCGGCGCCGTGCTGGTCGTGGGAGATGCCGCGCGCGACGCGTCGCAGCGCCGCCAGGAACCCGCGGATCTGGACGAACCCGGTGCGGATCGTCAGGTAGAGCCCGCAGGCGACCAGCAGCAGCGGCAGCGCATACCACTGGTAGATGGCGTTCGACGCCCAGGCGATGGATTCGGTCATGGAGAGGCTCCGTTGGATCCCTGGATCAGGTGGCGTGACAGGCTGTGGAGAAAGTCCCTCGCGCGCCGACGCGGCGTGAAGCGCCGCGGGGGAGGGGCCTCACTCCCCGCGAAAGAGGGCGGAACGGATCGCTCAAGCGATTCGGGCCGCCATCCGGTGGGGAAAGCGCCCCGCGTCCGCCCGGACGACGGGGTTCCCGATCTCTTCGAGGACGGATTCCCATGCGGGGCGTCTTGTCCACCGGCTGCTGAGGCTGGTCGGGCGGGATGCGACCGGGTGTTCGGCCGGCCACTCGACTCCGACTGCCGGCCGTCAGAACAGGCCGCGAAGGTTCTGGACGACGACGAAGAAGATCGCCGCCGGGGAGACGAACCGGATCAGGAAACCCCAGACCTTCGGGCTCGGGAACCCGGTCTGGTCGCGTCGCATCTCCTCCCCGGCGAAGCGGGCGCCCCACTTCCAGCCGACGAAGAGGCTGATCAGGAGGCCGCCGATCGGCAGCGCGTTCTCGTTCCACACCGTGACCATCAGGCCGAAGAACCCCCCGCCGGGCAGCTCGGTGAGGAAGGACGAGGCGCCGTGGGAGAGCGCCGAGGGGATCGCGAAGACGAAGGTGAACGCGCTGATCAGCGCCACCGCCTTCCCGCGGGGCCAGCGCCACTCGTCGATGATGTGCGCCGTCGGGACCTCGAGGAGCGAGATCGTCGAGGTGAAGGCGGCGAGCGAGAGCAGGAAGAAGAAGGCCGCGCCGAAGAGGAACCCTCCCGGCAGCGTGGCGAAGAGCTGCGGGAGGACGGCGAAGATGAGCCCCGGACCGCTCGCCAGGGGATCGAAGCCGGCGATCGAGAACCCTGCCGGGAAGATCACGAATCCCGCGAGCAGCGCGATCGCGGTGTCGATCCCGACGATCGCGAGCGACGCGCCGGTCACCGGGTGTCGCCGGTTCACGTAGCTGCCGTAGGTGATCAGCGCCCCCATCCCCAGGCTGAGCGAGAAGAACGCCTGTCCGAGGGCGGCCTGGATGATCTCCGGATCGAGCGCCTTGGCGAGATCGGGCTGCAGGTAGTAGGCGAGGCCTTCGGCGGCGCCCGGAAGCGTCACCGAGCGGATGGCGAGGACGAAGAGGAGCACCACGAGCAGCGGCACCATCAGGCGCGAAGCCGCCTCGATGCCCCTCCGGACGCCGCGGGTCACGCAGAGCGCGGTGATCGCGAGGAAGCCCCCGGTGGCGAGGACATTCCGCAGTCCGGCGCCGCTGGTGGTCTGGAAGAGCGCGGCCGCTGCTTCCGGATCGCCCGCGAGCCGGCCGGTGACCGAGAGCCAGAGGTACTGGATCGTCCAGCCGGCGATCACCGAGTAGAACGAGAGGATGAACGCCCCGGCGGCGACTGCGAGCAGGCCGATGACCCACCACGATCCCCGGGGCGCGATCCGCCGCACCGCGCCGGCGGGCCCGAGCTGGCAGTACCTCCCGAGGAGCGTCTCGGCGAGCACGATCGGGGTGCAGATCACCGCGACGCAGATCAGGTACACGAGGACGAACGCAGCGCCGCCGCCCTGTCCCGCCTGGGTGGGAAACCCCCAGATGTTCCCGAGTCCCACCGCGGAACCGGTGGCTGCGAGGATGAAGCCCACTCGGGACCCCCACGCGCCGCGTTCCTGATTCATGAGTCGCTCCTTGTCAGGTGGTGGTGAAAGTCCCTCGGGTACCGACGCGGCGCCGAGCGCCGCCGGGGAGGGGTGGGGGGGGGGGTGGCC
>CAYGAO010000137.1:0-7743 GCA_964347715.1 uncultured Acidobacteriota bacterium | reverse complement strand
CTTTCTCCACAGCCTGTCAGAGTCCGGGAATCGTCGCCCCGAGCGCGTGGAACCCGCTGTCCACATGGAGGACCTCGCCGGTGATCCCGCGCGCGGCGCCCGACAGCAGGAACGCCGCGGCGTCCCCGACCTCCATCGGATCGGTCCCCGCCCGGAGCGGGGCGTGCTCGCGGTAGTGCGCGACCATCGTCCCGATCCCGGCGACCCCCGAGGCGGCGAGGGTCTTCGCCGGGCCGGCGGAGATCGCGTTCACCCGCACCCCCCGCGGGCCGAGATCGCTCGCCAGGTAGCGGACCGAGGATTCGAGCGCCGCCTTCGCCACCCCCATCACGTTGTAGTGCGGAACCGCGCGCTCCCCGCCGAGGTAGCTGAGCGTGAGGACCGAGCCGCCCGCGCCGGCCTCGAGGAGCGGGAGGAAGGCGCGGACGAGCGCGGTCAGCGAATAGACCGAGACATCGTGGGCGACGCGGAACCCCTCCCGCGAAGTCGAAACGAAGTCGCCGGCGAGGTCCTCGCGGTGCGCGTAGGCGACCGCGTGGACGAGAAAGTCCAGGCTCCCGAAGCGTTCGGAAACCGTTTCCGCCGCCGCCTCGAGCTGCGCCGACTCGGAGACATCGAGCGGGAGCGTGATCGTCCCGGAGATCGTCGCGGCGAGACGTTCGACATTCCGGCCGAGGCGCTCGTTCTGATGGCTCAGCGCGAGCTGCGCGCCCTCGCGCGCCGCGGACCGGGCGATGCCCCAAGCGAAGGACCGCCGATTCGCGACTCCGACGATCAGCCCCCGTTTTCCTGCGAGCAGCACGATCCACCAATATACCAGTCAGTCGAGCGACGCCGCGCCGCTCGCCTCGAGAAAACCCGCGAGCCGGATCGCGGCGCGGTCGCCCCCGGGAGCCGTGACCAGCTGGACCCCGAGCGGCATCCCGAAACCGTCGCGGCCCGCGGGGATCTGGAGCGCGGGAAGGCCGGTGAAGTTGAACGGCCCCACGAACCGCATGAGACCCGGGCGGAGCGGTTCCCCGGTGGCGAGGCGCTCCTCGCCGGCGAGCGGCGCTCCGGCGGGGGTGGTGGGGACCACGAGGGCGTCGCACTCCTCGAAGACCCGCGCGAAGGCGTCGGCGACGAGCCGGCGCGCCGAGAGCGCGGCGAGCAGTTCGTCCGCGGACAGCTCCCGCCCGACCTCGAGCAGGGTCCGGACCCCCTCGCTCAGATCCCCGGGCCGGGAGGCGAGCCGCTCCCGGTGCGCCGCCGCCGCCTCGGCGAAGGCGAGCACGGTCCGGCTCACTCCGGCGATCTCGGCTTCCGGCACCCGGAGGGCGACCGGCGCGGCGCCGAGCTCGCCCAGCGCGCCCTCCACCCGCTCGAGGGCTGCCCGGGCCTCGGGGACGAGGCGGTCGGAGAAGAAGTCCGGGAGCACTCCGTAGCGCACCCCGGCGAGGGGCCGGGAGCCGCGCGCCGGCGCCGGGGACTTCTCGGCGGGGGCTTCGGCGAGCGCCTCGAAGAGCAGCGCGAGGTCCCGGGCGCTCCGCGCGATCGGGCCCACATGGTCGAGGCTCCAGGAGAGCGGGGTCACTCCGATCCGGGAGACGACCCCGAAGGACGGCTTCAGCCCGAAGACCCCGGTGAGCGCCGCCGGAATCCGGATCGAGCCGCCGGTGTCCGTCCCGAGCGATCCGTAACCGATCCCGGCAGCGGTCGCCGCCGCCGAGCCGGAGGAGGATCCGCCGGGGATCCGCTCGGGATCGCGGGGGTTCCGCGTCCTCCCGAAGACCGGGTTGTCGCCGGTGACCCCGAACGCGAACTCCTGGAGGTTCGTCTTGCCGATGAGGATGGCGCCCCGGCTTTCGAGCGAGCGCCACGCGGGGGCGCTCGCCGCCGGCTCGCGGGGGAATCGGGAGCCCGAGGTGGTGACCATCCCGGCCACATCCACGATGTCCTTGACGCTCAGCGGGATCCCGAGCAGCGGGCCGGATTCCGGCCCGCGGGCGGCGTCGGCCCGTTTCGCGGCGGCCGCCGCCGCCTCCGGACAGACCCGGATGAAGGCGTTCAGCCCGGACGCCGCTTCCGCCCTCCCGAGCGCGTCGGCGACGAGTTCGACGGCCGAGACCTCGCCCGCCCGCAGCGCCGCCGCCGCCCGACCCAGGGCGCCGGGCGGGCCTTCTGACTCCGGAGGTTCCGGGATCGCTGCGCCGGCGAGCGGATCCCGGACCGCCCGCCGCGCCAGCTCGGCGGCGGTCAGCGGCTCCGGCGGGTCCCCGAGGCGGGCGAGCGTTCGCCGGACCGGAGCGAACCCGGCCCGCAACTCCCGGACCTGGTCCTCGACGGCCGGCGAGGTCCCCGGCACGAGAGCGCTCGCCTACTTCGGCCCGGCGAGCACCCGGGCGGGAAGGCGCAGGATCTCCCGGAGCAGCGAGAAGACCCCGTCCACGGCGATCCCGAGCAGCCGGAACGGCAGGAGCAGGATCCAGACGACGGGCCAGGCGATGAGCGCAAGGAGCGCGAGCGGCCAGCACAGCGCGAGGAGCACCAGCCAGAGGAGGAAGGCGGCCATGATCCCCGGAGCTTATGCCGCGGGTTCCGTCTCGCCCGGCCCGCCGCGTTCTTCGGGCGCACCGGGTTCTTCGGGCGCGAGGTCCGCGAGCCCGATCTCCCCGCGCGCCAGCCGCCGCAGCTCCCCGGCGCCGGCGACCGGCACCCCGAGCCGGCGCGCCCGTTCGAGCTTCGACCCCGCCGCCTGCCCCGCCACCACGAGCGAGGTCCGGCGGCTCACGCCGGACACCACCCGGCCGCCGTGCCGCTCGACGAGCTCGGTGGCGCGCTCGCGGGTGAGCCCGGCGAGCGTTCCGGTGAGCGCGATCCGCATTCCCGAGAGCGTGGCAGCGCCGGTCGCCTCCCACTGCGGCGCCACCACCTCGAGGAGTGCGTCGAGCTCCCGGCGGTTCGCGTCGTCGGCGAAGAACCCGGTCACCGAGTCCGCCACCTGCTCCCCGATCTCGTGCACTTCGAGGAGCTCCTCGCGGGACGCCGCCCGAACCCGGCCGGCGCTCCCGAAGCGGGCGGCGAGCACCCGCGCCGCGTGCTGGCCGAGGTGCGGGATGCCGAGGGCGAAGAGGAACCGGTCGAGCCGGACCGAGCGGCTCGCCGCGATCTCCCGGATCGCGGTCGCCGCCGACTTCTCCGCGAAGGGACGGCGGCGCGCCTCGGGCAGCGCCGCCAGATCCCCGGCCGCGAGCGCGAAGAGATCCGCCGGACGGCGGACGATGCCGGCCTCGACGAACCCGGCCGCGACCACGCGGCTGAGCCCGGGGAGGTCGAGCGCGTCCTTCCCGGCCGCGCGGGCGATCGCGGTGGTGAGCGCCTTCCGGTCCCAGTGGAACTCCGGGGCCGGGGGCGACGCGCCGTCCCGGAGGACACCCGCTCGGCGCAGGTCGTCGAGGAGCGCGACGGTCGCCGGTTCCGCGAGGGCGCGTCGCACCCGCACGGCGTTCCGTGGCCCGATCGCCTCCGCGAGCTCCTCGGGGGCGGCTCGGAGCGCCGCGATCCCGGCGAAGCGGGAAGCGATCTCCCCGGCCTGTTTCTTCCCGATCCCGGGAAGCCCGAGCGCCACCAGGATCCTCGCGAACGACGCCCCCCGAACGGCCCCGAGCCGTTCCCGGAGCGCGGCCGCCCGTCTCGGGGGCAGCCGGGCTCCGGAGGGCTGCGGTGGCACCCGGAGCAGCGCCGGCCCGGTCAGACGGAAGAAGTCCGACGGCGAACGGAGCGGCAGGCCGGGCGCCCCAAGCGCCTCGAGCCCCTCGTCGGCGAGGAGGCGCACCAGGACCTGGCCGAGGGTCTCGATCTCCATCGCCCCCTTCCCGGCGAAGTGGGCGAGCCGCTCGACGCGCTGGGCCGGGCAGTCCCACCCCCCGGTGCAGAAGTGGTTCGCCCCTTCGGCCCGAACCGGACGGGCGCACTCCGGGCACGCCTCCGGCATCGTCCAGGGCGCCGCCTCCGGCCCCTCGGCGCGGGCGACGACCCCGGCGACCTGCGGGATCACATCCCCGGCCCGCCGGACCCGCACCCGGTCGCCCGGTCGCACCCCGAGGCTCTCGACCATCCCCTCGTTGTGGAGCGTGGCGCGGCTGACCGTGGCCCCGGAGACGAGGACCGGATCGAGCCGCCCCACCGGGGTCAGCTTCCCGGTTCGCCCGACCTGGACCGCGATGTCGAGGAGGCGTGTTTCCGCCAGATCGGCCGGGAACTTGAACGCGACCGCCCACCGGGGGCTGCGGGACCGCTCCCCGAGTTCGCGCTGGTCGGCGATGCGGTCGAGCTTCACCACGACGCCGTCGAGCTCGACCGCGAGCCGCTCGCGCGCGCCGAGCAACTGCTCGCGGTAGGCGATCGCGTCCGAGACGCCTCCGACCCGCCACCAGACCGGCGTCCGCCGGCCGCGGGAATCCACCGGCGGATCCTTCGACTCCGGCGCCACCAGGAACCCGAACCGGTCGAGCCGGCGGAGCGTCTCCGACTGGGTCTCCGGCGCCGGCTCGCCCCGCGACTCCCAGAGGAGCACCCCGTAGGCGTAGAGCGCGAGCGGACGGGAAGCGGCCACCGCGGCGTCGAGCTGGCGCAGCGAACCGGCGGCGGCGTTCCGCGGGTTCTTGAAGAGATCCTCGCCCCTTTCCCGGAGGGACCGGTTCATGCGCTGGAACGCCGCGGTCGGCAGCACCGCCTCGGCCCGGACCGCGAGGCGCGCCGGCGGCTCCGCAGCCGCAAGGCGCACCGGGAGCGTCCGGACGGTGCGGAGGTTTCGGGTGATGTCCTCGCCGACCCTCCCGTCGCCGCGCGTCGAACCCCTGGCGAACACTCCCCCCTCGTAGAGCAGCTCGACCGAGAGGCCGTCGTACTTCGGCTCGAGGCAGAAGTCGAGCCCCTCGCGCCCGATCTCGCGCTCCAGGCGGCCGGTGAACTCCCGCAGCTCGCCCTCGTTCTGGACGCTCTGGATCGAGAGCATCGGCGCGAGGTGCTCCACCTCGGTGAACTCCGCCGCCACCCCGCCAGCGACCCGCGCGGTGGGCGAGTCGGGGGTGTGGAGTTCGGGGTGTTCCCGCTCGAGCGCCGCGAGTTCGGCGAAGAGGGCGTCGTAGTCGGCGTCGGAGATCTCGGGGTCGTCGAGGATGTAGTAGCGCCGGTCGTGGCGCCGGATCGCCCGGGCGAGCTCCCGGTGCCTCGCCGCCGGTCCCGGCGCGCCGGTCACGACCCTGCGGGCCCGCCGCGCTTCGCCCGGCGTCCGGCAGCGCGTCGGCGGACGAAGTTCGAGATCCGGTTCGTCACTCGCCGCGCCCAGGGGAACTCCCGCCCGAGCACCGCGAGCCCCGCGAGGATCAGGAGGACTCCCTGGAGGAACGGGAGGACGAGCCCGACGACGCCGACCGCCAGGAGAAGGAAACCAGCGACGATCGCAAGGAGCCGGAGCCAGCTCCGGGGCGCTCTCGGGGCGAGCGCGCGAGGGCCGGGCGAGCCCGCGCCGGGCGGCGGCGAACCACCTCGCTCGCCGGGCGCCGGGCCCGGCCCCGGGCGCGGACGGCGATAATCCCCCGACCGGCGCTCGCTCATATCCTCCAAGTTAGCACCGCGAAGCCTTCCGTTGAAGAGAGCCCGGGGCGTCGCCAGCCCCTTCCAGGCGCTCGCGGCGTTCCTCTGCACGTTCGCCGCCATCGTCGGCGCCGGGATATTCATCGCCCGGACCGGGCTGCCGCTCGACTTCGCGATCCTCGCCACCCCGGGGGTCGCGCTCCTGGTCGCGGTCGGCGCGGTCCGCGTCTTCCGCCTGGACCCGGTGCGGACGCTGCAGCTGCGCCCGGCGAAGCACGGCCACCTCCTCCTCTCGGTCCCGGTGGCGCTCTCCCTGTTCGTCGTCAGCGACCAGCTGGCGAACCTGAGCCACTCGCTCATCCCGATCGACGAGGAGCTGATCCGCACCGTCGCCGAGATGGTCCGCGCCGACAGCGCGCTCTCCTGGCTCGTTCGCCTCGCCGGGATCGGTTTCGGGGCGGCGGTCTCCGAGGAGCTCCTGTTCCGCGGGGTCATCCTCACCGGGCTCGGGCGCCTCGGCCGCGGGGGGGCGATCGTGGTCTCGGCGGTGCTCTTCACGATGATGCACGGCCTGCTGCTGCCGAACTACTTCGTGGCCGGACTCGTCCTGGGGCTCGCCGCCGCGGCGTCCGGGAGCATCCTGGTCCCGATCTCGATCCATCTCTTCCACAACCTCGCGGCGCTCCTCCTCTTCAACCTGGCCGAGATCGAAACGCTCGGCGACCCGCTCTGGACCCCTGCCGGCATCCTCGTCCCGGCGCTCGGCATCCTCGCGATCGGGGTGAGCGTCTTCCTGCGCCAGCTCGTCGCCGACGCCCGCGCGGCGCGTCCCGAGGCCCGGGGAGACGAGGCCGAGGAGCGGCTGCCGAACCCGCCGCCGGGGACGCTCGGGATCGGCCGCTCGCTCGCCGAGGTCTCTCCCGGCCGGCGCCGGCTCGGCTTCCTGGTGCTCGGGCTGGCGATGTTCGGCGGGTTCGCGATCGCGGCCGGGCTCTTCGGCTACATCGGGTACATCACGAATCCCGTGCCGCAACGCGCGGCGATGATCCAGTCGCTCCGCCAGATCTCGCACGAGGCGCTCGCCGGCGAGGCGTCGGGACGCGTCGCGGAGCTGGACGCGGCCTTCGCGACGCTCGCCGAGCTGAACCGCGAGGGGCGGGTGCGCTTTCGCCATGTCTGGCGCACGGCGCGGGTGGTGGCGGCGGCGACCGCCGACGGCGAGTTCGGCGCCCTGGATGTGGAGCGGCTGCTGATGACCGTGGGGGCGATCCGGCAGGAATCCGGCGCGATCCCCTGACCGGCGGTGGAGAAAGTCCCTCGCGCGCCGACGCGGCGCGAAGAGCCGCCGGGGAGGGGTGCGGGGAGGGTCCGCCCTCCCCGCGAAAGAGGGCGGCGCGGCCCCGCCCGCCGACCTCCCCGGCCGGTGGAGGAACAGCGGGAACCACATCGCCACGACTCCGCCGGCCATCAGAAGCACCCCGGTCGCGAGGCTCCGCGGCAGAAGCACATAGCCTCCGGAGAGGAGATGGACGACGACGCTCATGTAGATCGACAGCACCACGAGGCGCACCGGACTCTCGGCGGTCCGCATCCCGAAGAGCGGCAGCAGCTCGAGCGCCGCGGTCAGGACCGTGCTCCGCAAGAGGAGCGGCCAGAGGTTCAGCGGCTCGCGGAAGACCATGCCCACCACGGCCGAGAAGAGCGACGCGGCGAACGCCGAGGAGTAGGGCCGGCGGCCGCCGAGCCAGCGGATCATCAGCGCCTTCAGCGGGGTGAAGAGCGCGACGAGGCCGAATCCGAGCAGCAGGTCGGCCGGGTCCTCGAGCCGCGTCGCCGCGCGAACGAACGCGAGCGCGGTGATGACGCCGAGGACCGCCAGGAAGGCGCGCCGGGGTGGCGGCGCCGCGCGCCGGGCATCCCGGCGGCGGGCTTCGACCCCGGATCCGGCCCGAGGGTCCGGGAGTGGCGGCGGCGATTGCTGATGGGTCATGGAGCCCCGGCGTTTCTCGCGCCGCCGCCCCGCCGGTCCGATCCGTACCGGCTCGCCGCCACTTCCGCTCCCGCGAGGTTTCCGAAGGGTCCCGAATGTATCATCGGAGGCCTCTTTCGCAGGGAGGGAGGACCCTCCCCGCACCCCTCCCCGGCGGCGCTTCGCGCCGCGTCGGC
>CAYGAO010000136.1:0-7757 GCA_964347715.1 uncultured Acidobacteriota bacterium | reverse complement strand
CAGTCGACCACGCTGCCTCCGGCGATCCCGGCGCGGAAGCGGTCGGAATGCGTGAGCGCGAAGAGCGTCAGGTAGCCGCCGAAGCTCCAGCCGTCGAGCCCGATCCGGTCGGCGTCCACGAAGTCCCGCGACCCGAGCCAGTCCACCGCGTCCACCAGGTCGGCGAGTTCCTGGGCGCCGAAGTTCCCGTACACCGGCCAGGTGGACTCGGCTCCCTTGCCCGACGAGATCCGGTTGTCCACCACGAAGACGACGATTCCCTGCTGCGCCAGGTACTGGAACCACATCCCGCTCGTCCCCCGCCAGGCGTCCCGCACCTGCGGCGCGTGCGGCCCGCCATAGACATGGACCCACGCCGGATAGATCCGGGCGGGATCGAAGTCGGTCGGCCGCACGAGCATCGCCTCGAGCTCGACGCCGTCGCGCGCCAGGACGGTCAGCAGCTCCGGCGGCGAGATCCGGAACCGGGCGAGCGCCTCGACCTCGTTCCCGGCGAGTTCGCGGACTTCGGCGCCGTCCCGGGCGCGGCGGAGCACCATCCGGGGAGGCGTTCCGAGGTCCGAGGACACCGAGACGAAGTGCTCGCCGGGGCCGCTCCCGGGAAACACCGCGCGGTGCGTCCCGCCCGCCGGGGTGAGCGGCGTGACTCCCGATCCGTCGAGCGCGATGCGCAGGGTGTCGAGTCCGAGCGAGGACCGGAGCGTTCCCGAGGCATGGACCACGCCCGCCGCTTCATCCACGGCGTGGAGCGCCCGCACCTCGAAGCGGCCCTCGGTGAGCGGCCCGATGAGGGCGCCGTCCCGGTCGTGGCGGTAGAGATGGCGGAACCCGGTGCGCTCGCTGAACCACAAGAACCCGCCGGCCTCGAGGAACACCGGCGGGCCGAGCACATTCACCCACGGCCCGGCGTCCTCGCGGAGCACCCTCGACGAGGCCCCGGTCGCGGGGTCGGCCCGGTGGAGGTCGAGGAAGGTCTGGGTGCGGTCCTGGACCTGGTACCAGAGCTCGCCGTCCGGAGCGAAGGCGACCGAGACGATCAGCGTCTCGGCGTTCCCGTAGATCCCCGGTTCGACGAAGACGATCCCGCCGCCCGCGGCCCCCGCGACCCCGAGGCGCACCCGCGGGTTCGGATCCCCCGCCTTCGGGTAGGGATAGACCTCGAGCCCGGGCCGGTAGGGCAGGTGATCCACGATCGTGAACCGGGGCGCCTCGCGCTCGTCGCTCTGGAGGAAGGCGAGCCGGCGCCCGTCGGGGCTCCACCAGTGCGCCCGGAAGTCGCCCCGTCCGTAGATCTCTTCCTGATAGACCCAGTCCAGCTTGCCGTTCAGGGTGTCGGGGCCGCCGCTGGTCGTGAGCCGGAGCTCGGCCCCGTCCGCATCCACGACGAAGAGGTCGTGTTCCCGGACGAAGGCGACGCGGCGGCCGTCGGGAGAGAACCGGGCGATCTCCTCCCGCTCCGGGGTCCGGGTCAGGCGTTCGAGCCGACTCTCGGCGATGTTCCAGACGAAGAGATCGGACACGAGGTCGAGCAGGATCCGGTCTCCGCCCGGGGAGAGGCGGAGATCGTCGGGGCGCGCCGCTTCGGCCGCCTCGGCGGGCGAGAGGTCGGCCTCGGCCACGAGCGCCCGGGCGAGCGCCTCCGCGTCGTGGAGCGGCCGCGCCTCGCCGCTCGACGCGTCCACCACCGCCCAGGATCTCCCGGCGCCCTCCCCGGTCGCCCGGAGGAACTCGCGTCCCCCGTCGAGCCAGCGGATCTCGGGGTGGTCGGGCGAGAAGTCGAGCGCGTCGGGCCCGTAGAGATGGCGCAGCGCCAGGGGCTCGGTCTCGGCGCCGTTCGCCCCGGCAACGCTCGCCGCGAGGAGTATCGGAAGGATCGTCTTCATGCGGTTCGCCCTCCTCTCGTCCAGGTTCTTCGGCCCGCTCCCGGACCTCCGGAGCGTACCGCCGGGACCGGGTACGATGCGACGCCCCGGAGGATCCGCCCATGCGCACCCGGCCAGTTCTTTCCGTGGCCGCCGCTCTCCTGCTCTCCGCCGGTTTCGCGGCGGCCCAGTCGCCGACCGTCATCCGCGCCGACCGGCTCATCGTCGGGACCGACGCGCCGGTGATCCTGGATCCGGTCGTCGTGATCGAGGGAGAGCGGATCACCGCGGTCGGGCCGGAAGGAGCGATTCCGGAACCGCGCGGGGCGGCGGTGCTCGACCTCGCCGGCCACACGCTGCTCCCGGGGCTCTTCGACTGCCATGTCCACCTCGGCGGGATTCCCGGCGACGGCGGCGACACCCAGAAGATGCGCGAGACGGTCGCGCACGAGGCGATCTACGCCGTCGCGCACGCGAAGACCACGCTCGAGAAGGGGTTCACCAGCGTCCGGAACATCGGCGCCGGCAACTACCACGACGCCGCGCTCCGCGACATGATCGAGCGCGGGATCGTCCCCGGGCCCCGGATCCAGGCGGCCACCTGGGGAGTCGGATCCACCGGCGGTCACGCCGACATCAACGGCTGGAACCCCGATGTGCCGACTCCGGGCTACGCGATGATCGCCGACGGGGTGGACGAACTCCGCCGCGCGGTGCGCTACCAGGTGAAGTACGGCGCCGATGTCATCAAGGTGACCGCCTCGGGCGGCGTCCTCTCGCACGGCGACTCGATCCACGATCAGGCGTACACGCTCGAGGAACTCCGCGCCATCGTCGAGACCGCGGCCATGCTCGACACCCCGGTGGGCGCGCACGCGCACTCGCCGGCGGCGATGAACGACGCGATCCGCGCCGGGGTGGCGAGCATCGAGCACGGCACCCTGATCGACGACGAGGGAATCCGCCTCGCGAAGGAGCACGGGACCTTCATCGTCCCGACCCTCTACACGCTCGACTACATCATCCACGAGGGCGCCGAGAACGGCGTGCCCGAATACGCGATCGCGAAGGCGAGGGAGATCGCGGTGATGCAGCGCGAGCGGCTCGCCGCCGCCTTCCACGCCGGCGTGAAGTTCGCCTACGGCACGGACGCCGCGGTCTTCCCCCACGGCCGGAACGCCCGCGACTTCGCCATCATGGTGGACGAGATGGACATCTCGCCGATGGCGGCGATCCGGACCGCGACCTCGAACGCCGCCGAGCTCCTCGGCTGGGAAGCGGACCTCGGCACGATCGAGACCGGAAAGCTCGCCGACATCATCGCCGTGGCGGGCGATCCGCTCGAAGACATCCGCCTGCTCGAGGATGTCCGCTTCGTGATGAAGGGCGGCGAGGTCGTGAAGCGCCCCTGACTCGGAAATCCCGAGCGGTCCTTCACTCCCTCTCGCGGTCGCTGCCCGGCGGGGCCGGGGCCGACCGGCCCGCCGGTGTTTCGGAAGAAGTCGGACCGGTCAGGCATGGCAGGCTGTGGAGAAAGTCCCTCGCGCGCCGACGCGGCGCGAAGCGCCGCCGGGGAGGGTCCTCCCTCCCCGCGAGAGAGGGCGGAACGGATCGCGCAAGCGATTCGGGCCGCCATCCGATGGGGAAAGCGCCCCGCATCCGCCCGGACGAGGGGGTTCCCCATCTCTTCGAGGACGGATTCCCCTGCGGGGCGTTTTATCCACCGGCTGATAGCGGGTCAGGTATTCCTGGACCAGATCGTTCTTGCGGAACCCCGGGACAGCGGTCGCGCAGGTCATGGCCAGGCGCTCGTAGTCGATCTCCGCGTACAGTCGGCCCCGGCTGGCGCGGGATACCGGCTCGAAGAGCATCCACTGCTTGTGCTTCTCGCAGTGGTCGGCCTTCGTCTCGCGGCGGGTGTAGTCCTGCCATCCCTGGCAGGGCACGGCGAACTCGAAGGGTTCGTCGAAGACCTTCAGGGCGGCGGTCGTGTTGTTGTACTGCCAGCAGCGGAAGTCCGGGTGAGCCCGGGGCGGTGGCCGCCGGAGCCGCAGATCCCTTTCGATGCCCGGAAGTCGAGTCCAGATCTGGAATTGCGTGTTGACGCGCACGCCCGAACCTCGCTCCGTCCAGAAGGCGGATCGCGGCAGCGGGGTGCTGGAGACGAGGCGCCAGCCATCCGGCAACTGGCGGTGGATGGAGAACTTGCGGAAGATCGCCGGAACGACGAAGCCGATGGCGTCGGCCATGGTTCCGGCCTTCCGGAAGAATCGGACCGCCATGTCGCCACGATGTCCGAACGGGGGATTGCCCACCACCACGAGCGGCTGTCTGGTGCTGGGTGGCTCCCAGGTCAGGAAGTCGTGGCGGACGAATCCGGGTCGTCGGGGGTCCAGATCGACCCCCGTCCGGCTTCCCGGTGGAAGGAGGTCGTAGAAGGCCCCGTCTCCGACGCTCGGCTCGATGAAGTGGGCGGACTGCAGTCCGAGCCGTCGCAGGTGCGTCCGCATGGTTTCCCAACACCGAACGGCGACCTCCGGCCTCGTGAAGATCCGATCCAGCGAGTCAGCCATCATCCGGTGATCTCGGCGAGTCGGCGCCCCGGCAGGACGAACCGGAGACCCGCACCGGAGCGGGCGACCCGGCTCGAACGAATCCCCGGATGGGCGGACCGCATGGCTCGTGGCTGGAGCCCGGCTGGCGGGATCGGGCCGGGCGGGCCGGCATCCCGGCTTGCCGGAACCTCTCCGGCCAGACGACGACCGCCGACATCGCTCGAGGGGGGAGTCCGGTCCACGCGCCGATCGCCAGGGCGCGAGTATCGCTCTCGACCATGACGAGAGCTGACGCTGGGTCTGGCTCCGCGCCTCGCGGGCGGGTCAGCGGTCCGGGTCGGCGATCAGGGTGCGCAACACCTCGAGGAACTCGTCCACATGTTCCGCGTGGGTGCGGTAGATGTTCACGCTCGGGCGGAGCCAGAACCGGCCGCCGAGCAGCGTCGCGGTAACGAAGATCCTGCCGTCGGCGTGGATCCCCGCCATCAGCCGGCGGTTCGCCGCATCCGCCTCCGCCGGGCTCGCCCCGCGCGGTTGCCGGCGGAAGCACATCGTCGAGAGCTCCGGGGCGGGTCCGACCTCGATCTCGGGCCAGGTCCCGAGCTCCGCCTGGAGGTAGCGGGCGAGCACCCACCTCTCCTCGAGCGCGGCGGCGAAGGCGTCCGTGCCGTGGAGCAGCAGCGGCAGGAAGATCCGCATCCCCCGGAAGTGCCGCGTCAGCTCGATGGACCGTTCGGAGGGCGAGGGTTCCGCCTGCGGCGCCTCCACGAGATACGCCGCGCCGTAGCGGAATACCTCCAGATGCCGGGCCGAGCGGACCACGACCGCCCCGGCGCCGTAGGGCACGAAGAGGCTCTTGTGCGGATCGAGGACCACGGAATCGGATTCCTCGATCCCCCGGAACAGCGGCTTCCGCGAGGGGACGAGCATGAAGAACCCGCCGTAGGCCGCATCCACATGGTGCCAGAGACCCTCCGCCCGCGCGATGTCCGAGATCGCCGCGAGCGGATCGATCGCGCCGGTGTTCGTCGTCCCCGCCGCGGTGACCACGAGCCAGGGCCGGAGCCCGGCGTCCCGGTCCGCCCGCACCAGCCGGGCGAGGGCCTCGGGGCGCATCCGCAGACCCGCGTCGACCGGGACGATCCGGTGCGGGGACTCGCCCATCCCGGCCAGATGGACCGCCTTCCGGACCGAGTAGTGAGCCTGGTCGGAGACATAGACCACCGCCCGGGCGTAGTCGCCGCCCCGGAGTCCGGCGGCCTCCCGCGCCGCGATCACCGCGGTGAGCCCGGCGACGCTGCCCCCCGAAGTCAGGTTGCCGCCAGCGTCCTCGGGGTAGCCGACGAGCTCGGCGATCCACGACACCAGCCGGTTCTCGAGGATCACCGCGCCCGGCGAAGCCGGGAAGTAGCCGGCGAAGGCGTTTCCCACCGCCGCCAGGTAGTCGCCGAGCGCCGAGACGTAGAGCCCGCCGCCGGGGACCCACCCCACATCGCGCGGCGACGCCGGATTCAGCCCCTGTCCCTCGATCTCGCGGCGCACCAGGTCGAGCAGTTCCGAGACCGGCCGGCCGTCGGGCCCGATGGCGAGGTCCGCGATCTCCGGGGATCCGGTCGGGGGCCGCCAGGCCGGGCCGTCCCGAAGCCCCTCGAGGAACTCCTCGGCGTGCCGGATCGTGGCCTCGTTCAGCGCGCGCCGCTCCCGGGCGTCCGGTTCGAGCGCCCGGGCGCGGCGACGGAGCGCCTCGGCGCGTTCCCGGAGCGGGTTCAGGACGGCTCCCCCGGGGACGGCGGGCGCGAGCGGAACACGCCGGCAAGATACCCCAGAGCGCTCACTCCCGTCAGCCCGAGCGCGTTCGGGATCCGGGCCCCGAGCGCCGGCTCCAGGAACCACTCCCAGCTGAGCGCCGCGTGGAGCGCCCAGAGCGTCGTCCCCGAGGCCATCGCCAGCAGCGCCGCCCCGGGGCCGCCCCGCTTCCAGAAGAGGCCGGCGGTCAGCGGCGCGAAGAGACCGACGAGCGTGAGCTCGTAGGCGTCGGCGAGCAGGGTGTAGGCGTCGAGCCCCCGAGAAGCATGGAGGAGGCTCGCGGCGCCGACGACGAGGACCGAGATCCGGCTCAGCCGCAGGACCGGGACCCGCGGCAGCGGGCGTCGCAGGCAGTTCTGCGCCAGCACCGACGCCGCCGAGATCAGCGCGCTGTCCACGGTCGACAGGAGCGCCGAGACGACGAGCAGCACCACGGCGAGCGAGGCCGCCGGGCTGAACAGGATCCGGCCGAGCGCGGGGATCGTCTCGCCTCCGGTTCCGGGAAGCAGCAGCGCCCCGGCCAGCCCGAGAACCACCGGGATCGCCCCGAGTCCGAGATAGAGCCCGCCGGCGGCGAGGCACGCCCGGCGCGCCACGGTCTCGCTGCGGGCGGCGAAGACCCGCTGCATCACATCCTGCCCCGGGATGTTCCCGAGCGCCCCGGCGAGCAGCAGCCCGCCCCAGGCGAGGAGGGCGGGGGTCTCCGGGGGAACGACGGTCAGCATCTCCGGCGGGACTTCGCGGCCGAGCCGCGCCAGACCGGCGAACACCGCGCCGCCGCCGAGTTCGGCGAGCGCGGAGACCCCGAGCGCCACGAGCACCGAGGCCACGATGACCATCTGGGCGGCGTCGGTCCAGACGACGGACCACATTCCGCCGATCAGCGTGGAGCCGCTCGCGATCGCGGCGGCGAGCGCGAGCCCGACGCCGGTCGGGACCCCGAACAGCTCGCCGAGGAGCGCCGCGAGCACGGTGAACTGCGCCGCGATCCAGCCGAAGTACGAGGGGACCAGGATGAGCGCCGAGACCACTTCCGCCCGCCGCCCGAAGCGCCGGGCGAAGAAGTCCCCGAGCGTGAGCAGCCGGGCGCGGCGGAGCGGGACGGCATAGAACAGGCCGACCAGCAGCAGGCAGATCCCCGGGCCGATCGGCTCCAGCGCCGCCGCCGGGAGGCCGGCCGCCCGAACCTCGTCGGCCGAGGCGAGCAGCGTGCCCGCGCCGAACCAGGTGGCGAGCAGGGTGAGCGAGGCGAGCGGCGTCCCGAGCCGCCGCCCGGCGACGAGGTAGTCCGAGAGGCGGTGAACGCGCCTCCGGGCGACCCAGGCGATCCCGAAGAGCGCCGCCGCGTAGAGGCCGAGGACGGTGGCCGCCGCGCCGGTCGGCACCGGCGGGTTCAGCAGCCGGTGGACAAAGCGCCCCGCATGGGAATCCGTCCTCGAAGAGCTGGGGAATCCCGTCGTCCGGGCGGATGCGGGGCGATTTCCCCACCGGATGGCGGCCCGAATCGCTTGCGCGATCCGTTCCGCCGTCTTTC
>CAYGAO010000135.1:0-7759 GCA_964347715.1 uncultured Acidobacteriota bacterium | reverse complement strand
GTTCCCCATCGCTTCGAGGACGGATTCCCATGCGGGGCGCTTTGTCCACAGGCTGATGGACGCCACCGAACTCGGACGCAGGTCGCGCGAACTCCGCCGGGCCGGGCGTGGCGCCGGCAACCGGGGCGCTCTCGAAGAAACGGCAGTGACCGGACGCGACGAAGCGCGTGACTTTCGGATCGCCGTCCGCGTTCGGCCACTTCGGAGAGGGCGCGCGCTCCGCGATCGCCGTCGCGGTGCATCGGCGCCACCTCCCGGCAATCGACGATCGCCGAACCAGCAGGCAAGCGCTCCGCACCGACGGAACCCTCCGGACGATCGATACGCCGGAACTCTCGATCCCGATGATCCGCGAGGGCCGGCTCGACTTCCCGGAGGCGGACGCGATCCGGGACGAGCCGGCCGCCCGCTACCGATTCCGCATGGCGCTGGCCAGCTTCCGGGAGGTCCCGGAGGGCTGCTGACGCGCGGCGGGGCGCCTCAGCGCGGCGAGCCGTCGGAGCGGCGGTAGGCGGCGGCGAGGAGCTCCACCGGGTGGGCGACCTCGGCGCCGAGCCCGGCGCGGCGGGCGCCTTCCCGGAGCTGGAGGTGGCAGCCGATGTTCCCGGTGGCGATGCAGTCGGGGCGGGCCGGCGCGATGTGCGCCATCTTGCGGTCGAGCACCGCCATCGAGGTCTGGTGCCGGGTCAGGTTGTAGATGCCCGCGGCGCCGCAGCAGCGCTCCGGGTCGCGGACGGAGAGGAGCTCGACCCCCGGAAGGCGCTCCAGGATCCGGATCGGCTCGTCGCGGACGCGCTGGGCGTGGACCAGGTGGCAGGGGGCGTCGTAAACGACCCGGAGCGGGCCGTCGCGGGGTCCGGCGGCGGGCGGGTCGAACCCGTTTCGGGCGAGGAACGCCGAGACATCCGTGACCCGCGCGGCGAACGCCCCGGCGCCTTCCTCCCCGGGGAGCAGTTCCGCGTATTCGGAGAGCGCCGCCCCGCAGCCGGCGGCGGTGGTGACCACGGGAACCCCGTCGCCGAACGCGCGGAGGTTCTTCCGGGCGAGGCGGCGCGCCGGCTCCCGGAGCCCGGCGTGGAGGTGGAGCGCGCCGCAGCACCCCTGCCCTCGCGGTACTGCGGTTTCCCAGCCGTTCCGCGTGAGCGCCTCCACCGCGGCGCGACCGGTCTCCGGGCGGAGGTGCGGGGCGACGCAGCCGACGAAGAGCGCGACGACGCCGCGCCGGGGCCCCGAGGACGACGCTGCCGGAGCGAGGCGTTCGCGCGGCGGGAGGCGGGGCAGCAGCCGTTCCCGGCCCGCGAGCGACGGCGCGAGGCGAGCGAGCAGCGGGCGCAACAGCCGCCGCAGCCCGGCCTGCTCCGCGAGGCGGAGGATGCCCATCAGCGCCGCGAGCACGGACGGGCGCGCCGCGGCGCCGAGCGCGAGGCGCTTCGCCAGCCGGTGGGGCCAGGGACTCACCCGCGCCTCCTCGAGCACGCCGCGCGCGCCCTCGACGATCGCGCCCACCTCGACTCCGGCCGGACAGACGGTTTCGCAGCCGCGGCACGCGAGGCACCCGTAGAGATCCTCCGCGAGCCCGGCCGTCGCTTCGAGCCGTCCCTCGAGCAGCGCCCGCGCGTTGAAGACCTGGCCGCGAGGGGCGAGGGATTCGCGGGGGGCATCCTCGTAGGCCGGACACGCGGGCAGGCAGAGCCCGCAATGGACGCAGGCGAGCGTCTTCTCGTAGAGCCGGCGCGCTTCCGGGTCCGGAATCGTGGTCACGAGAGATCGAGACGTCCCGGGGCGAGGATCCCGCGGGGGTCGAGCGCCTCCTTGAGGCGGCGGGAGAGGGCGCGGACCCCGGGGGGCGGCGAGGGACAGGAGACCTCGCGCCCGGCCTTCCAGCCAGGCGGGGCCGTCTCCACGGTCAGCCGGACCCCGGGCTCTTCCCGGACGATCGCCCGGGCGGCCTCGAAGTCGCCGGCCGGGACCGCGACCAGGGCGCGGCGCTGATCCGGAAGAACGAGCGGCGGTCCCAGCGCGGCGAGGCGCCAGGCGGTCCGCAGGAGCCCCGCCCGCGGCCCCCGCGCGAGCAGGCAGAAGCCGTCCGGAGCCGGAACCCGCACCGCGAAGTCGCGCACGCCGCCCCAGAAGTCGGCATCGTCCGGGAGTTCCTCCGCCCCCGCACCGGGAAACGCGGTCGGTGCGGCGGCGGCTTCCTCGGCGAGCCCCTCGAAGCGGGCCGCGAGCCGGAACCCCCCGTCCACCGGCAGTCCGGGGAGGCCGGTTCCCGGCGGCGCCACCGCGATCGCCGCGGCTGCCGGGGCGGTGGCGGCGAGGGCGAGCACCCGCTCGGCGAACTCCCCGGCGCCGTCCCGGACGGGAAGCGGAGCGACCACCGTGCGCGAGACCTCCGGAATCGCCCGGAGACGCAGGGTGACGCGGGTGATCGCCCCGAGCGTCCCGAGCGAACCGGTGAACAGTTTCGTCAGCTCGTAACCGGTCACGTTCTTCACCACCCGGCCGCCGCACCGGACCGGGACGCCGTCCGCGAGCAACGCCTCGAGCCCGAGCAGGAGATCCCGGGGCCGCGACCCGGGGACGACGCGGAACCCCGGATCGCCGGCGGCGATGACCCCGCCGAGCGTCGCCCGCTCCGGGCAGGGCGGATCGAGCGGCAGGAACTGGCGGCGCCCGGCGAGCGCGGCGTTCAGTTCGGCCACCGTGGTGCCGGCGCGCGCCTCGACGGTGAGGTCGTCCCGGTGGTGCTCGAGGATCCCCGAGAGGCGGCGGAGATCGAGCACCAGGTCGGGGCGGACGGGTCGGCCGAGCCCGGAGCGGGTCCCGCCGCCCCGGAACACCACGGACTTCCGGCTCCGAAAGGCCTCCCGGAGCGCGGCGGCGAGATCCTCCTCGCTTCCCGGGGCGGTCGTCGGGGGCAGGCGCACCGTGTCAGCAGGCTGTGGAGAAAGTCCCTCGCGCGCCGACGCGGCGCGAAGCGCCGCCGGGGAGGGTCCTCCCTCCCCGCGAAAGACGGCGGAACGGATCGCGCCAGCGATTCGGGCCGCCACCCTGTGGGGAAAGCGCCCCGCCTCCGCCCGGACGAGGGGGTTCCCCATCGCTTCGAGGACGGATTCCCCTGCGGGGCGCTTTATCCACAGGCTGTCAGATCCAGGCGCCGGGAACCGCGGCCACGCGCCCTGGCGCCGCGAGGGACGCCGCCTCGCCACATCCGGCGCGCACCGGCAGCACCTTGCCCGGGTTCAGGAGCCCGTTCCGGTTCCAGGCGTCCCGGACCCGCTCCATCGCCGCGAGATCGTCCTCGCCGAACAGGAGGCCGAGCGCGTCGCGCTTCTCGATACCCACGCCGTGTTCCCCGGAGAGCACCCCGCCGAGCCGGACGCAGAGTTCGAGCAGCTCGCGGCTGGCGGCGAGCACGCGCTCCTTCTCGTCGGCGTCGCGCCCGTCGTACGCGATGCACGGATGGAGGTTTCCGTCGCCGGCGTGGAAGACGTTCGAGATCCGCAGCCGGTGGCGCTCGCCGATCCGCACCACCTCGGAGATCGCCTCGGGAAGCGCCGAGCGCGGCACGACCCCGTCCTGGACGTAGAGATCCGTGGAGATGCGCCCCATCGCCCCGAAGGCCCGCTTGCGGCCGAGCCAGAGGCGCTCGCGTTCTTCCCGGTCGCGCGCCGCGCGGATCTCGAGCGCCCCGCACCCGTCCAGGATGCCCTCGACCTCCCCGCGCTGCCGCGACACCGCCGCCGCCGCGCCTTCGAGTTCGAGGAGCAGCACGGCGCCCGCATCCCGCGGGTATCCGGCCCCGACGCCCTCCTCGACGACCCGGATCGTCGCGGCGTCGAGCATCTCCATCGCCACCGGGACGACGCCGGCGGCGACGATCCGCGAGACCGCCGCGCAGGCGGCCACGAGATCGGGAAAGGGCGCGAGGAGGGTCTCGACGGTCTCGGGGACCGGAAGGAGGCGGACGGTGGCCTCGGTGGCGATCCCGAAGGTCCCCTCCGAGCCGGTGAAGAGGCCGAGCAGGTCGTAGCCGCCCGCGTCCTCCTCGAGGACGACGACCTCCCCGTCGTCGAGCACCACGGTCGCGGCCAGCAGATGCGAGGTGGTGGCGCCGAGCTTGAAGCAGTGGGGGCCGCCCGAATTCTCGGCGATGTTGCCGCCGAGGGTGCACGCCGACTGGCTCGACGGATCGGGGGCGAAGCGGAGGCCGAACGGCGCCGCGGCGCGGGAGATCTCGAGGTTCACGACGCCGGTCTGGCAGCGCGCGAGGCGCTCGTCGGGGTCGATCTCGAGGATCCGGGTCATCGCCGCGAGCGAGATCACGACCCCGCCGGAGATCGGCGTCGCCCCGCCGGAGAGCCCGGTTCCGGCGCCGCGCGCAGTGAAGGGAACCCCGGCCCGGGCGGAGGCCCGCACGACCGCGGCGACCTCGGCGGTCGTCCGCGGCAGCGCCACCGCCTCGGGAGGGCTCCGGTAGGCGGTGCTCCCGTCGCACTCGTAGGGGAGCGTGTGTTCGGGGCGCAGGAGGAACCGGTCGTCGCCGAGGAGCGGTCGCAGTTCGCGCGCGAGCGTTTCGATCATGGGCGGGAATCCGAAGGGGCCCCGGGAGGCCCGGTGGACTGCCGAAGTATCCCCCGAGATCCGGGCCGGGCGTGGGATATACTCGGAGTCCGCTCGTCCGCTCCGGCTCCTGGCCGACGGCGGTTGCGTACGGTCCAGGGAGGTTCCGATGCAAAGCGTCATGACCCGTCCGGTGCCGAAAGCGCCGGACGAGGAATCCGCGCCGCCGACGGCCACCGGGCAGATGAAGGTCCTGCACCACACGCTCCGGCTGGTCACGGATTCCCGCGTCGAGTTGCACAACATCAGCGACCGGGTGCGCGAGCAGGTCCGGGCGTCGGGGATCAAGGCCGGGTTCCTGGTCCTCTCGACGCTCCACACGACGACCGCCCTCTTCCTGAACGAGTTCCAGGCGGCCCTGATGGCCGACCTCACCGAGTTCCTGGAGCGGATCGTGGACCCGGACGCCGGCTACCTCCACAACTGCGAGGACTGTTCCGACTGTGAGCGGAAGAACGGCGCCGCGCATCTCCGCGCCGCCGTGCTCGGCCACAATGTGACCGTGCCGATCCAGGAGGGGGACATCCGGCTCGGCCAGTGGCAGAGCATCCTGTTCGCGGAACTCGACGGCCCGCGGAAGCGGACCGTGACCGCGCACCTGATCGGCATCTGACCGGCGACGGTCCCCCGGTCGCCGTCGTCACCGGCGCGAGCCGGGGGATCGGCGCGGCGACGGCGGTCCGGCTCGCCTCGCGCGGGTACTCGGTCGGGCTCGCGGCGCGACAGCCGGCCGGGCTCGTCGCCGTCGAGAACCGGATCCGGGAGGCCGGGGGGAGCGCGTTCGTCGCCCCGGCCGATGTCACCGAGCCGGTCCAGGTGCGCGAGCTGGTCCAGGAGACCGCGCGGCGGTTCGGCCCGGTCGGGCTGCTGGTGAACGCCGCCGGCGCGGTGCGGCGCGGGCCGCTGATCTCCGCTTCCGAGGCGGACTTCGACCTCGTCGTCGGGGTGAACCTGAAGGGGACCTTCCTCTGCACGAAGGCGGTGCTGCCGGGGATGATCGAGCGGCGGCGCGGCCGGATCGTGAACCTCGCCGCGGTCGCCGGGCGCATCGGAGCGCCCCGGCTCACGAGCTACTGCGCCTCGAAGTGGGGCGTCGTCGGGTTCACCCGGGCGTGCGCCGAGGAACTGCGCCCGGCGGGAATCGCGGTCTTCTGCGTCTGCCCCGGGTCGGTGGACACCGGGTCCTACCGGGCGGCGATGCCCGGCGCGCACCCGCGATCGGGCCCGGAAGCCGTCGCCGAGATCGTCGTCTGGCTCGGCAGCGAAGCTCCCCGGGCGATGAGCGGCGCGGTCGTCGACGCGCCCGGTTGAGATACTCGCGCCCATGACGAGGACGACGCTCGTCTCCCTCACGGCGCTCGCCACGGCGTGCGGCACTCCCGAACCGGTCGCGGACGCGATCTACACGAACGCCCGCGTGGTGACCGTCGGCGACGACTTCGCCGTCGTCGGGGCGTTCTCGGTGATCGGGGATCGGTTCGGCCCGACAGGTTCCGAGGCGGAGGTGCGGGCCGCGCTTCCCGGGGGGGCGGCCGAGATCCGGGACCTCGAAGGCCGGACGGTGCTGCCGGGGTTCCACGACAACCACATCCACCTCGGCCCGGGCCGGACATTGCAGCAGTGGCGCGACGGCCTCGTTCCCGGACTGCCGGAGTGGTCGGCCGCCGCAACCGAGCCGGGCGAGCTCCTCGCCGCGCTGGCGGCCGAAGCGGCGCGGACCGCGCCGGGGGAGTGGATCCGCGGCGGGCTCACCCGGATGGACTGGCCGAACGACCGGATTCCCGACCGGTGGCTACTCGACGAGGCCGCCCCCGAGCATCCCGTGGTCCTGACCCGGGGCCCGCACACCTGGCTGCTGAACTCGCTGGCGCTGGAACTCGCCGGGATCGACCGGGAGACGCCCGATCCCGAAGGGGGCTGGATCTTCCGCGACCGGGAGGGCGAGCCGGACGGACGGGTGCTCGAGACGGCGCGCCGCCTCGTGGACCGCGTCCTCCCGCCGCTCCCGGATCGCGGCCACGAGGAGGGGATCGAGGACATGCGCGCCTCGCTGCTGCAGCTCCGGGGCCTCGGAATCACCAGCGTGAACATCGCCGGGGTCCGCCCGAACGGGATCGCGGCGGTCCGGGAGCTCTACGCCCGCCACGGGCCCGAGCTCCCCCGGGCGACGCTGCAGGTGCGCCTGAGCCCCGGCCACGACACCTGGGACGACCCCGAAGAGGGCGTGCGACGGGAGATCGAGGCGCTCGAGGGGCTCGGCTTCGTCACCGGCGACGGGGACTCCCGGCTGCGGATCGGCGCGATCAAGATGAGCATCGACGGGGGTCTCAGCGCGCCGGTGTTCTGGGCGCTCGAACCCTACCCGGGGCGCCCCGACTTCTTCGGTGCGATCCGCATTCCCGCCGAAGTCTTCTATCCGGTGGCGAAGCGCGCGCACGAGCTGGGCTGGCAGCTCGGGATCCACGCGATGGGCGACGGGGCGGCGAAGATGGTCGCGGAACAGATCGCGCGCATCCTCGACGAAGCGCCCCGGGAGGACCACCGCCACTACCTGCACCATGTCGCCGTGAAGCCCCCGGAGGACACCCTGGCGCTGATGGCCGCCCGCGGCATCATGGTGGCCAGCCAGCCGGCGTTCACCGTCGGGCTCGGGGCCTACGCCGCCGAGGCGCTCGAGGGCGAGCGCGAGGCGACGCAGAACCCGACCCGCTCGCTGCTCGACGCCGGCATCGAGGTCTCCCACGGCTCGGATTCGGCGCCCTACGGACCGCTGATCACGATCTGGACCGCCGTGACCCGGCGCGGGTTCGACGGCGAGGTCCACGGCCCCGAGGAGGCGGTCGGGATCGAGGAGGCCATCCGGCTGCACACCCGCGCGCCCGCCCGGTTCAGCTTCGAAGAGGACGAGAAGGGCGCGATCGTGGAAGGGATGCTCGCCGACTTCGTGGTGCTCTCCGGCGACCCGCTGAGCACGCCCCCGGACGACCTGCGCGACCTGCGCGTGGAGCGCGTCTTCATCGGCGGCCGGGAGCTGCCCCCGCCATCCTGAGAGCGCCGGGGCCCCGCGCCAACCCCCGATCAGCCCCAATCCGCGAGCAAAAAAGGTGAGACTTCGTGTAACGCACTGATATAATAG
>CAYGAO010000134.1:0-7767 GCA_964347715.1 uncultured Acidobacteriota bacterium | reverse complement strand
CGGCATCGGCGCGCGCTACCTCGGCGACGATGGCGCGAGCCGCAGCCGGCGGAACTCCCGCGGCGACGATGCGCTCGGCGACGGCGGCAGTGTCGAGCGTGTAGAGCATCGGGCGAGTGTAGCCTCCCACCGTCGCCGGCCCGACGCCCGGAGCCCGTTGGCGCGGGCGGGCACGACCTCGTGGAGGTTCACCGCGCCGGCGGCCGACGCCTCCGGCCGGAAGGGCGGTCTGGAGGACGATTCCCGCGTCCGGCTCTCCCCGCGACGAGCGCGCCCATCCAGGCGAGACACGGTTCCGCGAGCGCGGCGACGAGTCCCGGAAACGCCTGCCCGAAGATGACGCCGGAGAGGTCTCCGGCGACCTCTTCCTCGAAGAGGCGCCCCTGCTCCAGAACGATGTCGTGGATGCTCTCGGCCCCGAGGCGCGGCGAGAACGCCTCCTTCCCGAAGAACAGGACGAAGAGCGTCAGGGCATCGAGGCGTTCTTCCCGGATCGGCTCGTCCGCCGCGCCGAGGACGGCTTCCATGCGCACCTCGAAGAACTCCCCGGAGACCGAGCGGGCGCCGGTGTGGTAGAGCCGCCAGACGGCGCCGTTCGTCAGGATGCCCGCGCGCAGCGAGCCGCCGGTCGTGACCCTCGCGCGGCGCAGGGAGCGGAGCGCCTGCGTCGCCGGCGCCACGCGCTGCGCGCCGGAACGGTCGAGCGCGAGGCCCCACCGTTTCGCTTCCACGAAGCAGTCGCCGATCCGGTAGCGGAGCGACTCGTCCTCGACGCCGAGGGCCTGCGTCTTCGCCGCCTCGCTCCGGAACAGGAGACCATCGGGAACATCCCGCGCGCTGACCGGCTGTGGCGAAAGTCACCCGGGCACAGACACGGCGCGTAGCGCCGCCGGGGAGGAGTGCGGGGAGGGTTCTCCCTCCCCGCGAAAGACGGTGGAGCGAATCGCGGAAGCGATTCGGGCCACCTGCCTGTGGGAAGAGTGCCCCGCATCCCCAGATCGAGGCGGATTCCTGTTTCCCTCCCGGAGGGGTGGTGCGGATGCGGGGGACTTTTCCCACGGGCTGCTGAGGCTCTGTTCCCGGAGCGACTCGGTCCAGCCCGGGGCGAAGAGGATCTTCCAGATGAACTCGTCCTTCGTGACCTGCTCGCTCGGTCCCGTCCCCGCCGGGAATCTCCGGCGGTACCCCGGAGTTCCGCTTCGAGGCCCGATTCGAGCCGCCGCCGCGCCTCCCGCCACTCCGGCAGTTCGAGGACTCCCTCGCGGAGCAATTCGCTCGCGAACAGGCTCCCGCCGATCATGCCTCACCCCGTCGCCGGAGCGCCGCCCGGAAATCACCGACGAACGCCCCGAACGACGAATCGGCCTTCCCCGCGCGGTAGAGGTCGAATGCCCGAACCAGTTCGGGCGCGAAGTCCGTTCCGTCCGATCCGGGATGGCCCGCCCGCCGGACCGCGGACCGGAGCAGGTTCTTGCAGTGGCGGCGCTCGCACTTCGGTTCGACGACGGCTGGCCCTCGTCCCACGACGTTCCGGAACGCTTCGAGATCCGCCAGGTACCAGCGTTCGATGTACGGATCGGGACACGCCGTGATCAACCGGTCGCAGAGCCGCGATGCGGCGGCATTCCGGATCCGGCTCCGCGCCTCGGCGTACGGCGAACAGTTCGCGTCGATGGCCACGACGACCAGATCCGGAAGGCTGCCCGGCGCCCGGGACGCATCCAGTCGCTGATAGAGCCGAAATTCTGCGAGTGCGCGAGGATGCCCTCCCCGCGCCGAGCGGACGCGCGTCCGGGACTCGGCGCCCGCTTCTTCCGCCAGGCGCTCGACGAGCGGCCCGAGGAAATCCTCGTGCGCCCGGTCCTCGACGAACAGGTCCACGAAGACCCTTTCATTCATCGAGGAGACCGCGCAGCACGAGGCCCTCGAACACCGCGTCTTCCGCCCCGTCCGCGAGCGCCTCGAGAACCCGGGTCTCGCGAAACAGCGGGCCCAGGAAATCGAATGGCTCGATCACGGTTCCGGTCTCGCCGCGCCGCACGTTGAAGAAGCCGGTGCGATTCGTCGCTTCGTTTTCGCGGATCTCCCGGATTACCGCGTCCACCAGGATCGGGGAGTGCGTCGCCACGATCACCTGCCGCTCCGTGGAGAGCTCCAGCAGGAGGCTCGCGATGCGCTGGAGCCGGCGGGGATGGACTCCGTTCTCCGGCTCCTCGAGGGCGACGGATCCGGACCAGGGATTCACCGCGACCGCGGCGAGCGCGAGCACGCGGAGCGTGCCCTCGGACAGGATTCGGGTGGAGCACCGGACACCGTTCTGGCGCACGGAGAGATCCAGGGTGCCGCGGTCCTCGTTCAGACCCACCTCGAGTGCCTCGATCCCCGGGATCATGGCCCACAGGAGCCTGAAGACGGCAGCGAAGTGCCGGGGATGCCTCGCTTTCAGGTGATTCAGGAAAGGCGCGATGGACTCCCCGTGGATTCCGACATCCGTGACCGGGGCGGGCGCCTGCTCCGGGGAACGCGCTGTCCGGGCGTCGGCTTCCCGCGGCCCGTTCACGCGGAGGGGCGTCCGGGGAGCCAGGCGTCCTGGAGCCGGCGTCGCTGGACCTTGCCCGAGGCGGCGCATCCTCTACGACCTGCTGGTGCTGCTCGAGGACCGCGGGGTGGCCGCCTCCCGGGTCGCCGCCTCCCGGGTCGCCGCCGAGCTCTCCCGTCGCGCCGCCTCCAGAGCCTCCGCCAGCGTGAACCGCCGCTCGTAGAGCGCCCGGCCCACGATGACGCCGGCGAGCCCGGCGAGCCCTTCGAGGTGGGCGAGTTCCCCGATCCCCCCGGCGAGGATCGTCGGGCGACCCGACCAGGCCGCGACCCGGAGGGCGCCCCGGGCGTCGGGGCCGCCCAGCGTGCCGTCGCGCTCGACCTCCGTGTGGATGATCGCGGCGGCGCCGCTCTCGCCCCAGCGTCGCGCCGCTTCCTCCGGCGAGACCTCCGCCTCCCCGACCCAGCCGCGGGTGCGCAGGCGGCCGGCGCGGACATCGAGCGCCACCGCGACCCCGCCGGGATCGAGCCGGATCGCCTCCTCGACGACCGCCGGCTCCTCGACCGCGACCGTGCCGAAGACGACCCGGGCGGCGCCCGCTTCCCGCAGCTCGGCGTAGCGGCGCACCGACCGCGCGCCGCCCGCGACCTGCACCCGGAGCGGCGACCCGGCGAGCAGCCGCCGCACCGCGTCCCGGTTCGCCCCGTCGCCGAACGCCGCGTCGAGGTCCACCACATGGAGCCAGCGGGCGCCGGCGGCGTGGAACCCGGCGGCGGGGACGAGAGGATCCTCGCCGTACACCAGCTCACGCTCGCGCTCCCCCCGCACCAGGCGGACCACCCGGCCCCCCGAGAGGTCCAACGCCGGGATGACCTCGAACATCAGAGCTCGATGGCGCACGCCGTTCTTCCTGGCGAACCCGCGCCGGGACCCAACGCCGGGATGATCCCGAACATCAGATCTCCAGGTAATTCCGGAGCACGCGCGCGCCGAGGCGACCGCTCTTCTCCGGGTGGAACTGGATCCCGAAGACCCGCCCCGCCCCCGCCGCCGAGGCGAATCGCCCGCCGTGGTCGGTGCGGGCGAGGCAGTCGCCGGCCGCCTCGGGATCCGCGTAGTAGGAGTGGAGGAAGTAGGCCCAGGCTCCCTCGGGGATCCCGCGGAGGAGCGGCCCGGAGGCGACCGCCTCGAGCTGGTTCCAGCCGATGTGCGGCGCCCGGACTCCGGGCCCGAAGCGGCGCACCCGGCCCGGCAGCAGGCCGAGCCCGGCGACCTCGGGCGCCTCGTCGCTCCCGGAGAAGAGCATCTGGAGCCCCACGCAGATACCGAGGAGCGACGCCTCCCGGGCGAGCGCCCGGCGGAGCGGCCCCTCGAGCCCCAGCGCCGAGAGACTCCGCATCGCCTCGCCGAAGTGCCCGTCGCCGGGGAGGACGAGCCGGGACGCGGCCGCGATCCGTTCGGGATCCCGCGTGAGGTCGGGCGCCGCGCCCACCCGCGCGAGCGCCCGGACCACGCTGCCGAGGTTCCCGGCCCCGTGATCCACGACCGTGACCGGCGGCGGCTCAGGCAGTGAGGGTCCCCTTCGTCGAGGGAACCGCGCCCCCGACGATCTCCTTCGCTTCGGCGAGGGCGCGGGCGAACGCCTTGAAGACGGTCTCCGCGAGGTGATGGCTGTTTCGTCCCACGAGCCCGTCCACATGGACGGTGATCCGGGCGCGGTCGGTGAGCGCCCGGAAGAAGTCCTCGAAGAGCTCGGTCGGGACCACGCCCACCCGCTCCGCGGGAAAGGCGACCCGCCACGCGAGGAACGGGCGTCCCGAAAGATCCACGACCACCCGCGAGAGCGCCTCGTCGAGCGGCACATGCGCCGAGCCGAAACGCCGCACGCCGGCGAGGTCGGAGAGCGCCGCGGCGAGGCAGTCGCCGAGCGTCAGCCCGACATCCTCCATCGTGTGGTGGGGATCCACCTCGAGATCCCCCTCCGCCTCGACGACGAGCGCGATCCCGGCGTGCCGGGCGAGCGTCTCGAGCATGTGGTCGAAGAAGCCGAGTCCGGTCGATATCTCGGCGCGCGGGGCCTCGGGATCCAGGTCGAGGGCGATCCGCACCCGGGTCTCGCGGGTCTGCCGCTCGCGGGACGCGGTGCGGCCCACTCGCCCGGTCATCCGACGGGGGAGACGGGGAGACCCGCGCCGCCGACCTCGTCGGCGGCGACCGGACGGGCCAGCGCGTCCTCGAGCCCGGAGAGGAAGATCCGGTTCTCCTCGGGCGTCCCGACGGTCACCCGTAGCGTCCCCCGGAGCTGCGGGTGGAGCGAGAAGTCGCGCAGCGAGACCCCGTGGTCGAGCAGCCGGCGGGAGAGCACCGGGCTCGCGATCGCGGTGCGGAAGAGGAGGAAGTTCGCGCTCGAGGGCCAGACCCGCACGCCGGGGAGCGCCGCGAGCCGCTCCCCGAGCGAGTCGCGCTCGGCGGCGATCCGGCGCGCGAGTTCGAGGAGCGCGGGGCGGTACTCGAGCGCGGCCAGGGCGGCGCGGCAGGTGAACACCCCGACCGGAAAGGGTGGCTGGGCGCGCCGGATCCGGTCGATCGCCTCGGGGGCGCCGAGCAGGTAGCCGAGCCGCGCGCCGGCCATCGCCATCGCCTTCGAGAAGGTCCGCAGCAGGACCACGTTCCCGAACTCGTCGAGGAGCTCCCGCGCGTTGCCGCCGGCGAACTCGTTGTAGGCCTCGTCGACCAGCAGGAATCCGGGAGCCGCGTCGGCGAGCTCCCGGAGCGCGGCGAGCGGCAGCCGCTCGCCGGTCGGGTTGTGCGGCACGGTCACGAAGACCAGCGTGGGCTGCTCCTCCCGGACCCGCCCGGCGAACCGGGGGAGGTCGTAGCGGAGGTCACCCGAGAGCGGGACCGGACCGGCCTCCGCCCCGGCGAGCCGGATCGCCCACGGGTACATCGAGAAGCCGGGGGACGGATAGAGCGCGGAGCGCCCCGGCGCGAGCGTCGCCAGCGAGATGAGCGCGAGCATGTCGTCGCCGCCGTTCCCGAAGGCGACGCCCTCCGGCACCCAGTCGGCGATCCGGGCGATCGCCTCGCGGACCGCCGGGTAGCCCCGGTCGGGATACGGGCGCGCGTCCGTTCCGGCGAGCGCCTCCCGGACCCGCTCGGCGAGTCCCTCGGGGAGCGGCCAGCGGCTCTCGTTCCAGTCGAGGTGGATCGGGACCTCCGGGCGCACGCCGACATCGGGGGCGAGCCCGGCGACCTCGGGGCGCACCGCGGCGAGCGGAACCGGCTTCATGGGGCGCCTCCGTCGGAACGCTCCGGGGCGGCAGGCCGGTCGCCCGCGAACCGGATCCCGATCGAGCGGGCGTGGGCCTCGAAGCCCTCGATGCGGGCGAAGCGCTCGAAGTCCTCGCGCCGCGCCCGGAGCGCGTCCCGATCGTATGCGAGCGCGCTCTGCCGCTTCCGGAAGTCGCCGGTCGAGAGCGGCGAGGCGAAGCGCGCCGCGCCGCCGGTCGGGAGCACATGGTTCGGGCCGGCGCCGTAGTCGCCCGCCGCCACCGGCGAGTGCCCGCCGAGGAGCAGCGCCCCCGCCGCCGGCAGCCGGTCGGCGAGCGCCTCGGGATCCTCGGTCAGCACCGCGAGGTGCTCCGGAGCGAGCTCCTCGGCGAGCGCGATCCCCTCCTCGAGGTCGGCGACGACGACCACCGCGCCGTGGCGGGCGAGCGCGCGGGTCACGGTCCCGCGGGTCGGGAGCGAGGCCGCCTGACGCCCGAGCTCGGCGACCGTCGCGCGGGCGATTTCGGCCGAGGTCGTGATCAGGATCGCGCGCTCCTCGCCCGAGCCGTGTTCCGCCTGCGCGAGGAGGTCCGCGGCGATCCAGTCCGGGCGCGCGGTCCCGTCCGCGAGCGCCACCACCTCGGAGGGCCCGGCGAAGCCGTCCGTTCCGACGATGGCGCCGAGCTGCCGCTTCGCTTCGGCGACGAAGGCGTTCCCGGGGCCGACGATCTTCCGGACCGGTCGGATGCTCTCGGTGCCGAGGGCGAGGGCGGCGATCGCGTGCGCCCCGCCGATCCGGTACGCCTCGGCGATGCCCGCGATCTCGAGCGCCGCCGCGAGCACCGGACTCGCTTCGAGGGCGCGGGGCGGGGTGGTGAGCGCGATCCG
Organism: uncultured Acidobacteriota bacterium; assembly: GCA_964347715.1. Classification (GTDB taxonomy): domain Bacteria; phylum Acidobacteriota; class Vicinamibacteria; order Marinacidobacterales; family Marinacidobacteraceae; genus CAYGAO01. Next base: position 1,070 of record CAYGAO010000134.1, on the reverse strand, counting down.
GGACACCCCGGCGACCCGCGCCGGAACGACGTTCATGAGCACCGTGGACGGGTAGCTCGCGGCCCCGCCGGGCACGTACACGCCGGCGCTCGGAATCGGCAGCACCCGCCACTCGAGGCGGGCGCCCGGTTCGGGGTCCATCCGGAACGAGGGCTCGCGCTGGAGTTCGTGGTAGGCGGCGATCCGGTCGCGGGCGCGGACGAGCAGGGACCGGTCCGCCGCCGTCGCCCCGGCGGCGAAGCGGGCGAGCTCCCCGGCGGAGACCCGGAAGGACCCGGCGTCGAGATCGACCCCGTCGAACCGCTTCCCGAAGGCGGCGAGGGCGGCGTCGCCCTCCCGGCGCACCCGCTCGATCACGCCCGCGGTCTCTTCCCGGATCCGGGCGCTCGCCGCCGCGGCCGCGCTCCGCCGGGGGTCGGCGCGAAAGGCGGCGGCGCCCTCGAAGACCGGAACCCGGAGCGGCGCGGCGAAGATCACGCAGCCGCCTCCTCGAGCCGGGCGAGCGCCTCCCGGAGGATGCGGCCCCGAAGCCGGAACGCGGCGCGGTTCACCACGACCCGGGCGGTGCTCTCGAAGAGCGTCTCCTCCTCGACGAGGCCGTTGTCGCGCAGGGTGGCGCCGGTCTCGACCAGGTCCACGATCCCGTCGGCGAGATCGAGCGCCGGGGCCAGCTCGATCGCCCCCGAGAGCCGGATCAGTTCGGCCGGAACCCCGCGGGCGCCGAAGTGCCGCTCGGCGACGCGCGGGTACTTCGTGGCGATGCGGAACGGGGGCGGCGGGAGCGGCCGTTCCGCGGGGCGCGCCACCACCATCCGGCAGCGCCCCACCCCGAGGTCGAGCGGCTCGTAGATCCGGGCCGGCTGCTCCTCGAGCACATCCCGCCCCACGATCCCGATGTCCGCGGCGCCGTGCTCGACATGGATCGGGACATCGCGGTCCCGGACGACGAGCGCCTCGATGCCGTCGCCGGGGAGGCGCAGCCGGCGGTCCCCGGCCCCGGAGGCGGGCAGCGGCATCCCCGCGCGCCCGAGCACCCCCCGCACTTCGGCGAGGAGTCGACCGGTCGGGAG
>CAYGAO010000133.1:0-7809 GCA_964347715.1 uncultured Acidobacteriota bacterium | reverse complement strand
GGGAGGGAGGACCCTCCCCGCACCCCTCCCCGGCGGCGCTTTGCGCCGCGTCGGCCCACGAGGGACTTTCTCCAAGCCGGCTATCTTCCCGGGGCCATGGCCGAGCCCGCGAGCGGAGTCCTCTTCGTGGTGGCGACCCCGATCGGGAACCTCGACGACCTCTCGCCGCGCGCGGCGGAGACGCTCGCCGCCGCGGCGGTCGTCGCCTGCGAGGACAGCCGGGTGGCGCGGCGGCTGAAGAGCCGGTTCGGTTTCCCGGCGCGGCTCGTGAGCTACCACGACCACAACGAGGAACAGCGCACCCCGTTCCTGATCCGCCGCCTGCGGGCGGGCGAGGATGTGGCGCTCCTCTCCGATGCGGGCACCCCGCTGATCTCGGACCCCGGCTACCGCCTCGTGCGCGCGGCGCGGGAAGCCGGCCTCCCGGTGCGGGTGATCCCCGGCCCGTCGGCGGCGGTCGCGGCGCTCTCGGTCGCCGGCCTGCCGACGGACGCCTTCAGTTTCTTCGGGTTCCCCCCGCCCCGCCGGGGAGCGAAGCGGCGGCGGTTCCTCGAGCGCGCCGCCGAGGCCCCCGGTTCGCTCGTCTTCTTCGAGTCGGCGCGTCGCGTCGCGGAACTCCTCGCCGAGCTCGCCGAGGTCTGCGGCCCGCGCGAGGCCTCGCTCTCGCGCGAGATGACGAAGGTCTTCGAGGAGCACTGGTTCGGCCCGCTCCCCGAACTCGCCGAGCGGGCCGGGCGCGAGGGCCTCCGGGGAGAGGTCACGGTCGTCGTCTCGCCGGGTCGGGGCGCCGCCCGTCGGTAGGATTCCCCGCTCGCGGGTGGCCGTTCCGGCTCCGAGGCGAGATTCCGTGGACTTCCTGCTGCGCTACCCCGAGAGCCCTCCGGTCGCCGGCTACCCGTTCTTCGGCAGCGCGGTCGGAGACGCCGCGGCGCGGTTCGCCGCCGGTTTCGGCCCGGAGGTCCGGACTCCGGGCGAGGCGGCGGCGGCGGGCCTCCGGTCGCTCGGCGCCACGGCCCGGGGCGTCCTGCTCCCCCCCGGAGTGGTCTCGCTCCCGCCCGAGCCGTTCGGGAAGCTCGTCCGCGCGGCTTCCGCGCCCCTCGCGCTGACGAACGACCGCGGCCAGGCGCTCGCGGTCGGGGTCTCGGCCCCCGCACTCGCCGCCGCGCTCCGGGACGGCTTCGCCGGGACGCTCGCCGCCCTCGCCCCCGGGCCCGGCGAAACGGTTGTGGGCCATCCCCGGATCGAGGACGCGGCGACCTGGTCGGCGGCGGTCCGCGAGGCGCAGCGAACGACGGCGCGGCGGTTCCTCGACGCCGGGGCGCTGGTCGAGGATCCCGAGACGCTCTGGGCGGATCCGACCAGCCGGGCGGAGCCGGGGGCGCGGATCGGCCCCTCGGTGCTCCTCACCGGCGACACCGTGATCGGCGCCGGCGCCGGGATCGGCAGTTTCGTCCGTCTCCACGACACCCGGGTCGCTCCCGGGGCGCGGGTCTTCGATCACTCGGTGGTCTCGGGCGCGGCGATCGGCGCGCGGGCGCGCGTCGGTCCGTTCGCGAAGATCCGGCCGGGCGCCCGCCTCGGCCCCGAGGCGTTCGTCGGCAGCTTCGTCGAGGCGAAGAACGCGGTCCTCGGCAGCCGGGCGGCGGCGCCGCATCTCGCCTATGTGGGCGACGCGGACATCGGCCCCGGCGTGAATGTGGGCGCCGGGACGATCACCTGCAACTACGACGGCCGCGGCAAGCACCGCACCGTGATCGGGGCGGGCGCCTTCGTCGGGAGCAACGCGACGCTGGTGGCGCCGGTGAGGATCGGGCGGGGAGCGTTCGTCGCCGCGGGTTCCGTGATCACCGAGGATGTTCCCGAATCGGCGCTGGCGATCGGGCGGGGGCGGCAGGTGGTGAAGCCGGGCCGGGGCGCCGGACGCTTCGACGGCGCCGAGCCGGGCCCGGGACAGGGATTCTGAGCGCGCCGGCGGCGACGAACCGGGGCGGATCCCCGGCGCTCTTCGACCTGAACCCGGCCCAGCGCGATGCGGTCTCCTCTCCCGGCGGGCCGACCCTCGTGCTCGCCGGCGCCGGATCGGGGAAGACGCGGGTCATCACCCGCCGGATCGCCTGGCTGATCGGCGAGTGCGACCGGGACCCCGGCGAGATCCTGGCGGTCACCTTCACGAACAGGGCCGCCCGCGAGATGGGCGGGCGGGTCGAGGAGCTCTCGCGGGAGGGCGCGGGAACCCCGTGGGTCTCGACCTTCCACGCCTTCGGCCTCGCGCTCCTCCGGCGGTTCGGCGCGGACATCGGCCTCCCCTCCGGATTCCCGGTCTTCGGCGCCGCCGAGAGCGCCGGGATCCTGCGCCGGGTCGCCCGCGAGCTCCGGATCGAGGACGACCGGCTCTCCGGCGGCAAGCTCGGGTGGCAGGTCTCGCGGCTGCGGAACGCCGAGGCTTCCGGCGCGGCGCTTCGGGGCCCCTTCGATCCGAGGCTCCGCGAGACGATCCACGAAGCGCGGACGGCGTACGAGGAGGCGCTCGCCGGGCTCTCCGGCGTCGACTTCGACGATCTGCTGATCCGGTCGCTCGAGATCCTCGAAAAATCCGAAGCCGCCCGGGACTTCGTGGGCCGGCGAGTGCGCCACCTGCTCGTGGACGAGTACCAGGACACGAGCCCGGTGCAGCACCGGCTGCTCCTGCGGCTCGCCCCCCACCGCGAGGTGTTCGCGGTCGGCGACGACGACCAGTCCATCTACTCCTTCCGGGGCGCGGACTTCGAGAACATCCTCCGGTTCCGCGAGGACTTCCCCGGCGCGCGGGTGTTCCGCCTCGAGGAGAACTACCGCTCCACGGCCGCGATCCTCGATGCCGCGAACGCGCTGATCCGCCGGAACCGGCGCCGCCACGGGAAGACGCTCCGGCCTGTGGGAGAAGCCGGGCGCCGGGTCGGGTTCCGGGCGCACCCGGACGAAGCCGCCGAGGCGCGCCGGGTGGCGCTCGACATCGTCGCGCTCGGAGCCGGGCGGGGCGCGGTCGCGGTGCTCGTCCGCACCCGCGCCCAGACCCGCCCGTTCGAGGAGGCGTTCACGGCGCACCGGATCCCCCACGCGGTGGTGGGCGGCCTGCGGTTCTACGAACGCCGCGAAGTCCTCGACGCCCTCGCCTGGATCCGCCTCGCCCGGCAGGACGCGGACGACTCGGCGTTCTACCGCGCCCTCGGGAGCGTTCCGCGAGGGATCGGCGAGAGGTCGCGGCAGCGGATCGGGGCGCGCGCCGCCGGCGAGGCGGGCCCGGCTGTCGTCGCCGCCCGGCGACTCGTCGAGGACGCGGGCGAATCCCCGCGGCTGCGGCGCGGGCTCTCCGGTTTCCTCGCGGTGCTCGCCGCCGTCCGGCGCGCGATGGCGGCCGGCCCGGAGGCTGCGGTCCGGGCGGCCATCCGGGACACCGGGCTCCGCGAGCTCCACGAGAAGGATCCCGAGCGCCTCGCGAACCTGGAAGCGCTCCTCTCCGCCGCCGGGGAGTTCGAGCGCGCGAGCCCCGGCGAGGGGACCGAGGCCTTCCTGGACCGGGTGAGCCTGCTCTCCGCCGAGGATGCGATCCCCGAGGAGGACGCGCAGGCGGCGCCGGTGCTGGTGATGACCGTCCACGCGGCGAAGGGCCTCGAGTTCGACACGGTCTTCCTGGCCGGCCTCTGGGAGGGCGTCTTTCCCCACGGGTTGTCGCTCGGCTCGGACGCCGGACTCGAGGAGGAGCGCCGCCTCTGCTATGTCGGGATGACCCGCGCGCGCCACCGCCTCCTCCTCTCGGCGGCGCCGGTCGGCCCCGACTTCCGGCGCTCCAGGGGCGGCGTCTCGCGTTTCGTCGGGGAGATCCCCCCCGAGCTGCTCGACGCGGAGGTCCCGGGCCCCCGGGCGCCGGGCCCGACGGCCCGGATCCGGCCGGACGCGGCTCCGGCCCCTCCGGGCGCGTTCCGGAAGGGACAGCGGGTGCGTCACCCGAAGTTCGGCGTCGGCCGGGTGGAGGCGGTGGATCCCGACGGGAAGCGCCTCTCGGTCCTCTTCCGCTACTACGGTCGCCGCCGTCTCGTGCTCGAGTTCGCGCGCCTCGAGCGGATCTGAGCCGGGCTACTCGGAGCGGAGCGCCGTCCAGGGGGCCTGCCGGGCGGCGAGGACCGCCGGGTAGAGGCCGAAGAACACCCCCACCGAAACCGAGAAGACGAAGGCCACGGCGAACGCGAGCAGCGGCGGCGCGCCCAGCGGGAGCGACGGCGCGAATGCCGGGGCGAGCATCCGGAGCACCGCGCCGACCGCTGCGCCCAGGACGCCCCCGGCGAGCGAGAGCAGCACCGACTCGAACAGGAACTGCGCCACCAGGTGGGCGTGCCCGGCGCCGACGGCCTTGCGGATGCCGATCTCGCGGCTCCGCTCGCGCACCACCACCAGCATCACGTTCATGACCCCGACACCGCCGGCGAGGAGGCTGATCGCGGCGAGCGCGACTCCCACGGTCACGACCGCGAGCAGCACCCCGCGCACCGAGCCGAGGAGCGCATCCAGCGCCAGGATCCGGAAGTCGTCCTCGGCCTCGTCCGGCAGGCCGCGGGCGCGCCGCAGCCCCTCGCGGATCTGCTCCTCGGCCAGCTCCACCTCGTCGAGCGACCGGGCGCGGTAGTTCAGCACCACCGGGGTGGCGCGGCCCCGTCCGAAGCGGTCCTGCGCGGTGGTGATCGGGATGAGTACCGTCTCGTCGGGCTCGCCCCCCGAGAGCAGCCCGCGCTCCGCGTCGGCGAGCACGCCGACGATCGTGAACAGCACTCCGTCGAGGAGCAGGCGTTCGCCGACCGGATCGGCCGGCCCGCCGAGTTCGGCCATGACCCCCGAGCCCACGACCGCGGCGCGCGTGCGGCGCGTCAGGTCGTCGAAGTCGAGAAAGCGGCCGCGGGCGAGGGTCTTCCCGGCGACCTCGAGGTGGAGCGGGCCGACCCCGTTCGTCTCGAGCGGCGTCTCCTCCTCGCCGAACCGCGCGGTCGGGCGGAGGTTCAGCACCGGATCGAAAGCGGCCACCGCCGAGGCCTCGCGGAAGGCCGCCTCGCCGTCGGCGACGCTCAGGAACGAGCGCCGCCGGGTGATGTCGTCCCGCGGCGGCGACCACATCACGGTGATGTAGCCCGCGCCCAGATCGCCGAACTCGCCGGCGACCGATTCGGACAGCCCGTCGGCCACCGAGGCCACCGCGACCACCGAGGCGATCCCGATGGCGACCCCGAGGGTGCTCAGCGCCGACCGCAGCGGGTTCCGCCGGATGGACGAGACCCCCATCCGAAAGTTTTCGCGGATCAACGGCCCGTGGAAGAAGTCCCCCGCATCCGCACCGCTCCGGGCAGGGAACCGGAATCGACCCCGATTCGGGGGGGCGGGGCACTCCTCCCACGGGCAGGTGGGTCGAATCGCTTCCGCGATTCGCCCCACCGTCTTTCGCGGGGAGGGGGAACCCTCCCCGGCGGCGCTGCGCGCCGCGTCTGTACCCGAGGGACTTTCACCACCGCCTGCTATCGGCCCGGCGCAGCCGCTCCGAGGATCCGGCCGATGTCGGCCGTCCGGATCCCGAGGCTCCGGGCGGCCCTCGTCCGGTCGCCGGCGAACCGGGCGAGCCGCTGCCCGACGAACTCGCGCTCCCGGGCCGCCAGGAAGACGGACAACTCCTGGTCCGCTTCGGAAACGGCGGGAACCCGGAGGTGCTCCCGGACATCGGACTCGTCCACCGCTTCGCCCCGGCCGAGGATCAGGAGCCGCTCGACCAGGTTGCGGAGTTCGCGAACGTTCCCCGGCCAGGGCTGGACCCGCAGCAGGTCGAGCGCGGCTTCGGTGAACGGGCGCGCCCGCTGGTGTTCGTCCTTCTCGAGCGCGGCGGCGAAGTGCGCCACCAGCAGCGGCACATCCTCGGGATGCTCCCGGAGCGGCGGCATCTCGATCGGGATCACCTCGAGCCGGTGGAGGAGGTCGTCCCGGAACCCGGTTCCCCTCAAGTCCTGGTTCGTCGCCGAGAGCACGAGGACATCCACCGCGAGGGGCTTCGACCCGCCGACCCGGGTGATCCGGCTCTCCTCGAGCGCCCGGAGCACCTTGGCCTGGGTGCGGGCGCTCATGTCGCCGACCTCGTCGAGGAAGAGCGTTCCGCCGTGCGCCTGCTCGAACTTGCCGATCATCTGCCGATGCGCCCCGGTGTAGGAACCGCGCTCGGCGCCGAACAGCTCGCTCTCGATGAGTTCCTCGGGGATCGCGGCGCAGTTCACTTCGACGAACGGCCCGGCGGCGCGACGGCTGGCCTCGTGGATCAACCGGGCCGCGATCTCCTTGCCCGTCCCGGACTCCCCCGTGATCAGCACCCGGGCATCGCTCGGGGCGACGCGGGCGATCCGTTCGCGCACCGCCCGGATCGCGGGCGATTCGCCGACGAGTCGCCAGCGGCCGTCCTCGCGGGTCCGGTGCTCGGCGATCTCGGCGGCGAGCCGGCGATTCTCCTCCTCGAGGCGCTTCCGCTCGATGGTGGCGGTCTTCTCGAGCGCCAGGCGGAGGCAGGCGCCGATGTCGGAGCCGCTGCCCTTCTCGAGGAAGTGCGCCGCTCCCGCCTGGATCGCGCGCACCGCGGTCTCGATGTCGCCATGCCCGGTGTGCATCACGACCGCCACCGAGGGCCGCTCGGCCCGCAGGCGCTCGAGGACCTCCATGCCGTCCATCCCCGGCATCTTGATGTCCAGGACCACGAGGTCGCAGGGTTCGCGCTCGAGCGCCGCGAGGGCGGCCGGCCCCGACGAGGCTTCGAGGACGGTCCACCCCTCGTAGTGCAGGCGGCGACGGAGCGAACGGCGGATGACCGCTTCGTCGTCCACCACGAGGACGACGATGTCCTCGCCGGAGGCGGTCTCGGACGGCATCCTCAGCAGGCTGTGGAGAAAGTCCCTCGCGCGCCGCCGGGGAGGGGAGCGGGGAGGGTCCTCCCTCCCCGCGAAAGACGGCGGAACGGATCGCGCAAGCGATTCGGGCCGCCATCCGGTGGGGAAAGCGCCCCGCATCCGCCCGGACGACGGGGTTCCCCATCTCTTCGAGGACGGATTTCCGTGCGGGGCGCTTTATCCACGGGCTGTCAGGATGCTAGCCCCGCCGTCGACCGGAGAGCGCGAAAGCGCCGCGCGAGCGCCACCGCCCCCGTCCCGGCGCGGGCGAGCGAGCCCTCGGCGGCGGCGAGCAGCTTCCGGCTACCGGCGGGGTTTTCGAGCTCGCGCTTCAGCGCCGCAGCGGCGAGCTGGATGAACCCCCGGAGCGCCTCGCCCGCGGCGGTCTCCTCCCCCGGGGACGCCGGGTCCCGACGCACCGCGTTCCACAGCTCCTCCCAGACCGCGTGCGCCTCCCAGTAGTAGCCCGCGCGAAAGAGCCGCTCGCCGTAGCCGAAGAGGGGCGACTCGGGGAGTGCGGCGAGCGGCGCCCGGGTCGCCGGGAGCAGCCCCGGGGGAAGGGACTCGAGGAAGCGGTGGCCGGCGGGATCCCGCTCGGGGTGCGGCGTCAGCCCCGGCCGGTGGCGATACGGAGGAAGCGGCGGGTTCAGCAGCCGGTGGATAAAGCGCCCCGCATGGGAATCCGTCCTCGAAGAAACGGGGCACCCCACCGTCCGGGCGGATGCGGGACGCTTTCCCCACCGGATGGCGGCCCGAATCGCTTGCGCGATCCGTTCCGCCGTCTTTCGCGGGGAGGGAGGACCCTCCCCGCCCCCCTCCCCGGCGGCGCTTCGCGCCGCGTCGGCGCACGAGGGACTTTCTCCACGGC
>CAYGAO010000132.1:0-7981 GCA_964347715.1 uncultured Acidobacteriota bacterium | reverse complement strand
GGAGGCGGGAGCGCAGGGAGGCGGTCAGGCATCCGGGGGCGGTTCATGGGCAGGGAGGCGGGAGCGCAGGGAGGCGGTCAGGCATCCGGGCATCCGGGGCGACCGGGAGGGCGACGGGAGAAGCCCCGGCGCCACGAAGAGCGGGGAAACGCCACCGGAATGCGTGGCGGCCCGAAAGCCGGGTCACCCGTCCCCCGGCGGCTGCTCGCCGAGGAACGCCGGACCCTCCATCACCTCCGGCGGGTACACGATCCGGACGCCCCCGTCGGGGAGGTTCTGCACGATGACGCAGGAGTTCCGGATCTGGTAGCGGCTCTCCGCCGGAAAGTGGAGCCGCCCCCCGGGCAGGAGCGAGTCCTCGAGGTCGAGCTCCCGCAGCGCGTCGCGGATCGCCTCCGGTTCGGTGGAGCCCGCCGCCTCGATGGCGGCTATCAGCGCCCGCGCCGACTCGTAGGCGACCGCCGGGTAGTACTCGGTCACCGGGCCGCCGAACTCGGCTTCCCAGGCCTCGATGAAGCGCGCCGACCGCTCGTAGGGAAGCGCGCGGGTCCACCACTGGGCCGACACCAGATGGCGGACCGCATCGCCGAGCCCCTCGCGCACCGAACGCTCCGGCCCGCGGGCGCCGTAGCTGACCGCCACATGCCCCAGCCCCTGTTCGATATAGGCGCGGTGCTGCAGCAGGAAGTCAGGCTCGTGGGCGTCCGAGAGGAACACATCCGCCGCGACGGACCGCACCTTCACGATGAGCGAGGTGTGGTCGCTCGACAGGTGTTCGAAGGACTGATCGAGCACGAGCTCGAACCGCCCCGGATCCCGCTCGGTCTCGGCGAGCACTCCCGCCCGGTACTCGCGCCCGTGGTCCGTGTTCTGCCACACCAGCGCGATGCGGAGGGGCCGCGGGAGCCGGCCCTGGTCCTGCTCCCACGCGAGCCACTCGAGCGTCGTGCTCGCGAGCGTCTCCACCGGACTGAGCGTGCCGAAGACCCACTGGTTCCCCTCGCGGAAGATGGACTGCGAGGCCCCTCCGGCGTTCAGGAAGGGGATGCCGCGACGCATCGGCACCACGACCTGCGCCTGGACGAGCGGGGTGGAGTACCCGGAGAGGAGGCTGACGACGCCGTCCAGCGCGATCAGGCGCTCGAGCAGGCTGGGGGAGATCGAGGCGTCGCTCTTGTCGTCGTAGATCCGGAGCTCGATCCGCCGCGGCGCGCCGCCGATCACGACGCCGCCGTTCTCGTTCGCCTCGCGCACCGCGAGCCGGTATCCGTCGCGGAAGAACCCGCCCACATTCGCGTGTTTCCCGCTGAGCGGCAGCGCCGCCCCGATGCGCACGCTCCCCGGGTCGCCGCCGGAGCAGCCCGCGAGCGCGCCGAGGAGAAGCGCGCCGCCGAGAGTCCGGAGAGCGGTGCGCCAGGACGGGAGAGTCACCGGGAACACTGTACCAATCTCCGGATCCGCGGCGCCTCCCCCGCCCCTAGAATTCCTGCTCCCCCCGTGAACGATCCGCAGAGCCGAACCCCGGAGGAGGCGTTTCCCCGCCTCGAAGTCCTCCCGCTCCGGGAGATCCGGTTCCACGAGGAGGTGGATCCCGGCCGGGTCGCGGCGCTCGTCGAGCGGCTCGGTGGCGATGGAGTCCTGAAGCACCCTCCGATCGTCGCGCCGGTGTCCGGCGGGCGCCACCTGCTGCTCGACGGGGCGAACCGCATCGAGGCGCTCTCCCGGATGGAGATCCCGCACGCCCTCGTCCAGATCGAGCGCCTCGAGGATCCGGACCTCCGCCTCTCGCACTGGAACCATGTGATCCGGGCGAGCGCCGTCCGGGAGCTCCTCGGCTCGCCGCCCGCCGGGGTCCGCTTGCTCGCCGGGGAAGGCGGTGCGGAGCGAGGGCGCCCGATCTGCCGCCTGATCCGGCCCGACGGCCGCGAGACGCTCTTCTTCGCCCCGGACCGGCCGGCCGCGCGCACCGCGGCGCTCCGGGGGATCGGCTCCTGCTGCGCGAACCCGCGCGCCCGCATGGCGCGCATCGCCCACGCCGACCTCGAGCGGGCGCGCCGCGCCCACCCGGAATTCGGGGGGGTCCTCGAGTACGAAGGCGTCGGGAAGGATCAGGTCCGGGCGATGGCCGAGGCGGGGGAGCGGCTGCCCGCGGGCATCACCCGGTTTCTCGTGCCCCGACGGGTGCTCGGGTTCCGCCTCCCGCTCTCGTTCCTCGATCTGGATCTGCCGCTCGTCGAGAAGCGGCGCCGACTCGAGGCGCTCGTCTCCGAACGGTTCGATGCGGGGCGCGTCCGCTACTACGCCGAGCCCACCTTCGTCTTCGACGACTGACAGCCGGTGGACAAGACGCCCCGCATGGGAATCCGTCCTCGAAGAGATGGGGAACCCCGTCGTCCGGGCGGATGCGGGGCGCTTCCCCCACCGGATGGCGGCCCGAATCGCTTGCGCGATCCGTTCCGCCCTCTTTCGCGGGGAGGGAGGACCCTCCGCGTCGGCGCGCGAGGGACTTTCTCCACAGCCTGTCGAGCGGTACCCGCTTCCGGCGGTCGCCCCCGCGGGCTCTGTTACGATCCGGGCCGGAACAGCCGCCATTGTCGGGACACAGCAAGTGGCATTCGATCCGCCACAAGAAGGCGATCGTGGACGCGAAGCGGGGGAAGGCGTTCACCCGGCTCCTGAAGGAGGTCACCATGGCCGCCCGCCTCGGCGGCGGCGATCAGCAGTTCAACCCGCGTCTGCGGCTCGCGGTGGAGAAGGCGAAGTCCGGCAACGTCCCGCGCGAGAGCATCGACCGGGCGGTGAAGAAGGGGACCGGGGAACTCGAGGGCTACCGGCTCGAGGAAGCGAACTACGAGGGCTACGCCCCGGGCGGCGTCGCGGTGTTCATCCAGACGGCGACCGACAACCGCAACCGGACGGTGGGCGATGTGCGCCATCTGTTCTCGAAGTACGGCGGGAATCTGGGCGAGTCCGGGTCGGTGAACTGGATGTTCGAGAAGACCGGTCAGATCCTGGTCCCCAAGGGGGAGGCTTCCGAGGACGTCCTGATCGAGCTCGTGCTCGAGCACGGGGGCGCCGATGTGCTGGACGACGGGGAACACTGGGATCTCCGGACCCCGCCGGAGGCGTTCCTCTCCGTGCGCGACGCGCTGGAGCGAGCTTCGATCGGCCGCGACAGCGAGGGGCTCGCGATGCTCGCGACGCAACATGTGCGCGTCGCCGGGGACGAGGCGAAGCGGGTGCTCCGGCTCCTCGAAGCCCTCGAGGACCACGAGGATGTGATCCATGTCTGGGCGAACTTCGAGATGGGGGACGGGAGTCTCGAAGGCGAGGAACTCGCGGCCGTTTCCTGACAGCCGGTGGATAGAGCGCCCCGCATGGGAATCCGTCCTCGAAGCGATGGGGAACCCGGTCGTCCGGGCGGATGCCGGGCGCTCTCCCCACCGGATGGCGGCCCGAATCGCTCGGGCGATCCGTTCGGCCCTCTTTCGCGGGGAGGGAGGCCCCTCCCCGGTGGCGCTTCGCGCCGCGTCGGCGCGCGGGGGACTTTCTCCACAGCCTGCTGAGCGCGGGTTCGCGCTCCCCGGGGAGCCGACTCCCTGCGACGGGGCGCTCCCCGAACCGATTCGCAACCCTCCGCCGCTCCACCTGGACCCGCCGGATGGACCCGCCGGAACACCCCGATGGCCCCGCCGCCGCTCGTGAACTCGCCCGAGCTCCCGGCTGACCGGGTCCGGGTGGTCGGTCTGGATCCGGGCTCCCGGATCACCGGCTGGGGCTGTGTGGAGGAACGGGGCGGCCGGCTGCGCGTCGTCGGGTACGGCGTCGTCCGCTGCCCGCCCCGGGACTCGCTGCTGCTCCGGCTGAAGCGGCTCCACTGCGAGATCGGCGAGGTCATCGGGCGGCTCGTTCCGGACGAGGTGGCGGTCGAGTCCGTGTTCAGCGCCGTGAACGCCAGATCGGCGCTCACGCTCGGGCACGCCCGCGGGGCGGCGCTCGCGGCCGTCGGCGAGTTGCCCCTCGCCGAGTACGCTCCCCGCGCGGTGAAGAAGGCCCTGACCGGCTACGGGGCCTCGGGCAAGGCGCCGCTCGCGGCGATGGTCGCCCGGCGGCTCGGGATCGGGGAGCCGCCGGCGCCGGAAGACGCCGCCGACGCGCTCGCCGTGGCGATCTGCCATCTCGACGCGCGGCGGGCGGCGATGCGTCTCGCGCGCGCGAGGCCGCAGGAACTCGCGCGACGGCGGCCCGGATGATCGAGCGGCTCCGGGGGCGCCTGCTCTCCGTCGGCGAGGGGAAGATCCTGCTCGAGGTGCAAGGGGTGGGCTTCCGGCTGCAGGTTTCCACCGGCACGGCCTCGCACCTGCCGCGGCCGCCGGCGGAGACCACGCTCGTGGTGCGGACGCTGCTCCACCGCGACGAGGCCGTCCTGCTCTACGGGTTCGCCGACGAGGAGGAGGCGGATCTCTTCGACCGGCTCCGCGCGGTCAGCGGCGTCGGCCCGGCGGTCGCGCTGAACCTCCTGGCCCTCACCGGCCGCCGGCTCCGGCAGGGCATCCGCGAGCGGGATGTGAAGGTGCTCCAGGCGGCGCCGGGTGTCGGGGCGAAGCTCGCCCGGCGCCTGATCACCGAGCTCGCCGAGGCGCTCCCCGACGAGGATCTCCCCGTCCGGGAGGCTCGCCCGGAACCGGACCCCTCCGCCCCGCTCCGCGCGCAGCTGGTCACGGCGTTCCAGAATCTCCAGTTCTCCGACCGGAGGCGCATCGAGGAAGTCGTCGGAACCGTCGTCCGCGAATCGCCGGACGGAGAACCGCAGGAACTGTTCAAGGCGGCGCTGAAGCGACTCTCCACGAGGGGCCTCGAGTGAACTCCACCTCGCCCGCCGACAACAACGAGCCCGGGTGCGGCGCTCCACTCACGGTCGGGGCGCTCGTCGAGTGAACTCCACCTCGCCCGCCGACAACAACGAGTTCTGGGGGAAGGCGCACGCGCGCCTCCTCGAGACCCGGGCGCTGCTGCGGCGCGTGAAGCAGGTCTCGGGCGCCCGGCTGGCGGCGGTGATCGCCGCCGTCGCGTTGGCGCTGGCGGCCGGCGAGGCCGGCCTCCTCTCGTTCTGGTGGATCCTGATCCCGGTCGCGGGCTTCGGCGCTCTCGCCCTCGTCCACGAGCGGTTGTTCCGCCGGGCGCAGGCGGTCCAGAACATCGGCGAGCTCCACTACCGCGCCGCGCTGCGGGTGGACCGGGACACCACCGGAACGAAGGAGACCGGCACCCCGGAGGCCGCGATCCGGAGCGCCGGCGCCCCGGCGGAGGAACCCTCGTTCGACACCGCCCGGCGGCTCGCCGCCCGCCGCCACCGGCTCCGCGAGCTCGGCGCCGCGCGGTTCGCCGAGCACCTCGACCTCTTCGGCGCGGGCGAGCTCTTCGACCGGCTCGCCGATTGGCGGACCGACGCCGGTGGCGCGACGCTCGCCGACTGGATGCTGCATCCCGCGCCCCCCGACGAGGTGCGGATCCGGCAGGAGGCGGTCCGCGAGCTCGTCTCCCGGCCCGGGATCCGCGAGGCGCTCGCGGCGACCGGAGGACTCGACGAGTGGCCGGCCGCGCATTCGTCGAGCCTTCAGGAGTGGCTCCGGGGCCCGCCTCCCGAAGGCAAGGAGGTGGATCCGTTGCTCGGGTCCCGGTGGGGCCGAGGTGGGGAACGCCTCGTGGCCGGGACTGCGGCCGCCATGAGCGTGACGATGGCGATCCAGACGGCGGCCCTGCTCACGGGGACCGGCGAAAGCCATCTCTTCCTCGTCACCATGGCGGTGGCGGTGATGTTCGGCCTCGCTTTCCGGTCCCGGGTGCGCTCCCACGAGACGATGGGGACCGCGCTCGGCCCCGAGATCTCGGCGCTCCGGCAGATCGCCGATACGCTCGCCGGAGAGGGCCTCGAATCGCCGCGCCTCGTCGAACTCCGCGCCCGGCTCGCCGAGGCGAGCCGGGCGCTCGCGCGGTTCGGGCGGATCGAGGCGCGGCTCCGCGCCCGTCGCAACCTGATGTTCGCCCCGATCGCGGCCTTCCTCTTCTGGGGAACGCACCACATGGTCGCGATCGACCGCTGGCGCCGTCGCCACGGCCCCCGGATGCGCGATTGGGTCCGGGCGGCGGGAGAGTTCGACGCGCTCGTCGCGCTCGCCCAGTACACCGAGGAGCGCCCGAGCCACATCTTCCCCGAGTTCGACGACCTTCCCGGCCTCGCCGCGGTGAACCTCGGCCATCCGTTGATCCCCGAGGCGCGGCTGCAGCGGAACGATGTCCACCTCGGCCGCGGCGAAGCCGAGGTCTGGATCGTGACCGGCTCGAACATGTCGGGAAAGAGCACGCTGCTGCGAACGATCGGGACGAACTTCGTGCTCGCCCGGATGGGCGCCCCGGTGGCGGCGACGAGTTTCCGGCTGGGCCCGCTCTCGCTCGGAGCCTCGATCGCGGTGCACGACTCCCTGAAGGACGGCGTGTCCCGTTTTCTCGCCGAACTCCTCGCGCTCCGCGCGGTGCTCGACACCGGCTCCCCGGAGGAGCCGCTCCTCTTCCTGCTCGACGAGGTTCTCCAGGGCACGAACTCCGACGACCGCCGCGCCGCCACCGCCGCGCTCCTCCGTGAACTCGGGCGACGTTCCGCGATCGGGGTGATGACGACGCACGATCTCTCGCTGACCGAACTGGCCCACGAGCTGCCGGGCCGGGTTCGGAACAAGCACTTCACCGAACGGGTCGTGGACGGCGCGATGGACTTCGACTACCAGCTGCGGGACGGCGTGCTGGCCCACGGGAACGCCCTCGACCTGATGCGGATCCTCGAGCTCCCGGTGCCGGGGGACGCCGAGCCCGACGAGTTCACCTCGCTACCGCCCTCGCGCTCCCGGCGAGAACACTGATGCCCGGGGGCGCGCCTCCCGTCCGCCGGGAGAACGAGGAGTTCCACCGGAGCCTCCGCCCGAGCGACTTCGGGGAGTATGTCGGGCAGCGCTCCGTCATCGAGCAGCTCGAGATCAGCGTCGGCGCCGCGAGGGCCCGGGAAGAGGCGCTCGATCATGTGTTGCTGCACGGCCCGCCGGGGCTCGGCAAGACCTCGCTCGCGGCGGTGCTCGCCCGCGAGCTCGGCGTTCCGATGCATACCTCGGCGGGGCCGCTGATCCCGCGGACCGGCGACATGGTGGCGCTCCTGAACGCGCTCGGGTCCAACGAGATCCTCTTCGTGGACGAGATCCACCGGCTCTCTCCCGCGGTCGCCGAAGTCCTCTATCCGGCGATGGAGGATTACTTCGTGGACATCATGGTCGGCGAGCAGCTCGGGGCGCACTCGCTCCGGATCGATCTCCGGCCGTTCACGCTGGTCGGCGCCACCACGCGCGCCGACCTGCTGACCGCGCCGCTCCGGGATCGTTTCCCCCTGGTGCACCAGCTCGAGTTCTATTCGGCGAAGGAGGTCGAACGGGTGCTCTCCCGCGCGGCTCGTGTGCTCGGGGTGCGGCTCGAGCCGGATGCGACGCAGGAGATCGCCGTCCGGGCGCGCGGAACCCCGCGGGTCGCGAACAACCTGCTGCGGCGCGTGCGCGACTATGCCCAGGTCCACGGCGACGGCACGCTCGACCGGCGGATGGCGCTCGCCATGCTCGAGCTCGCCCAGGTGGACGAAGAGGGGCTCGACCGCTTCGACCGGAAGATCCTCGCCAGTCTGCGGGACAACTTCGCCGGCGGCCCGGTCGGGATGGCGAATCTCGCCGCCACGCTCGGAATGGACCCCCGGACGCTCGAGGAGGTGCACGAGCCCTACCTCATCTACCGGGGGTTCGTGCGGCGCACCGCGCAGGGCCGGGTGCTCACCGAGAAGGGCGTTCGCCGCCTCGGCGGCCCGGCCCCGGGCGGGCTGTTCTCCGAGCGGGACTGACCGGCGGTGGAGAAAGTCCCTCGCGCGCCGACGCGGCGCGAAGCGCCGCCG
>CAYGAO010000131.1:0-7996 GCA_964347715.1 uncultured Acidobacteriota bacterium | reverse complement strand
CCCGCCCCGGGACGTCCACCCCGGCCCCCGCCCCCCGCCCCCCGCCGCCGGCCGCGCGACGCCGCCACCCGCCCCCGGCCCACCCGGGCCGCCCGGCCCAGCCGCCTGCCGGTCGCACGGTCACGGACCCCGGCGTATCCGCTCCGGGTTTCGTCGCGCTCCGGATCCCTCCTCCCCCGCCGTGTCGCCCGGGACGCCGGACCGCTCTCCCGGTTCCGCCGGCGGCTACTCGCAGCGGACCGCCCGCGGCGCGGTATCGAGGCAGCGGATGTTCTCGGTCCGCCCGTTCGCGATCCGCGCGCACGCCCCGGTGACCGCCGCGCGGATCGCATCGGCCTCGGTCGCTCCCCGCGCGGTCACGGTCGCCTGCCTCCCCACCATCTCCATCGTGACCTCGCAGCGGACCTCTCCCATCCGCACCGTGGAGAGAACGACGAAGAAGACGAGCAGCGCGAAGAGCGCTGCGGTGATCCAGCCCGCCCGGCGGATTCGCGCACTCATGTGGAATCGCGGACGAACGGGCGCGTCAGGCAGGTCGGGCCGCCCGAACCGTTCGCGCTGATCTCGTCCCCCTCGTAGGTCCAGACCTCGAAGCCCGCCTCCCGCAGCCGGGCGTTCGTGCCCCGGTTGCCAGCGATCGCGACGAGGGTCCCGCCCCCGAGCGCGAGCACGTTGGCCGCCATCGTCTCGCGCTCGGATTCGAGGATGGGGACGAGCCGGAAGTCCCGCTCCCGGAGGAATTCGAGCGTCCGAACGGGGAGGAACCGCGGATCGGCCACCAGGGTGCGCGAGTCGAGCACGCTGAGGAGCGACATCAGGTGGAGACAGGCGCCCGGCCCGTCCCCGTGCGGCAGCGGCACGGGGACCACCTCGACTCCGTCGGGAGCGAGGAGCTCGCGGAGCTGGGCGATCCCGGCCGCGTTCGTGCGGTAGCCCTCCCCGGCGAGAACCGTCGCTTCGTCGAGCCAGACCAGGTCACCGGCCTCGGCGACGCCCGGCGCGCGAATCGCTCCCGCCACCGGGATGCCCTGCGCCCGGAAGACGCGCCCGTGCGCCTCGGGCTCGCGCCGGCGGAGCTCCTTGCCCGGGCGCATCAGGATCATCCCCCGCTGCGAGGGGAACGAGGCGTCGTGGCAGTACACCGCGTCCGGAGTCAGCCCTTCCGCGACTTCGCCCGGTTCCAGCACCGACGCGCCGCCGCGAACGAGGAGCGACCGGAAGCCGCGGTGCTCCCGCGCCGCCGCCTCCGGATCGGGCGGGCGGCGATAGCCGAGCTCGCGCCAGGGCGCCGAGCCGTCCCAACCCACCGTCCGCGGCCCGATCAGGAGCACGCGCCGCAGGCGGCCACACATGTTCTGCGCCCCCGACGGCGACCACCCCGACCCGGACTCCCTCGAGCCGCTCCGGACCCCGGCGCGCGCGGGCGCAAGGACGGGCTCCGGCGCCTCGCCCGGACCCCGAGGGATATCGCCGGACGCGGCGCCGCGCCTGGCGCGAACCCCGGTGACTCGTCCCTTCCGGGCCGGGGTCGGAGGGGCTTGCTGGGTGAGAGAGGTCCTCTCGTTCACGATTCGGCTCCCGAGAGCTCCCGAATCGCGTCGTCGAGCCATCGCCAGGCCTCTGCGGAGTCGAATTCCAGCACGCACTCCTCGGTCGTGTCGGCACCCGTGTCGAGCAGATGCCAGACCCCGATACGCGCTGCCAGATCGAACTCGACGCTGGCCTCGTGGACGCCGAACGACCACTCGGCGACCACGCCCCCGTCCGGCATCGGGTAGAGGTGCGGGGGCGCGAGGTCGTCCGCGTAGTGGAGATCGAAACGCGCCGCCAGCCAGTCGAGTCCCTCAGGCTGGGGAGCGATGCCGTCGCCGTCGAGCCAGCCGTCCGCCAAGACGCGGAAATCCGCCAGCTGCGCCGCCGGGTCCAGCGAATCCGATCCGACGAGGTTCCCGGTCCGGTCCGGGTGGCGCGGCCGATCGTCACGGTCGCACCCCCAGGCGCCCCTCGGCGGAACTTTCATCGCCGGTCGCCCGCCTCGATGCTCTTCGGTGCCCGATCGGGCTGCGGCTCCGGAACATCTCCCGGAACGCTCCGCGGTCTGGCCACCGCCACCTTGCGGGTGGAATCTCCCGCGGGTTCGGGCAGCCCCGGCAATCGAGCCGTCAACGGCCGCATCCACGAGCAACCCGACCGATCGCGGCGAGCCCCCGTGTTCCGGCGTCCCGACGAAGGGAACCCGACCGTCTCGCCGTCGCGAAGGCTGCGGGCCAGGCAGGAGGAGTGCTTCGGGGGCCGAGGTCCGGCCGACGGCTCGGGGATGGCTCCCTGCTCGAACCTTCCTCCCCGAAACCGCGGCCGCCAGAATTCGGTCACCGTCATCCCGATCGCGCTCGGTGGAATTCTAGCGGCGGAGGCCCGGGGGTCGGGCGAGATCACGAGATGGGCCGGCTATGCTCGGAAGCCCCCCGGAGGTCGGATCGTCCATGTCCACCCGTCGCTTCCGTCGAAAGACGCTCGTTCCACTGCTCCTCGCCGGTTGGCTCGTCGCCTGTGGCGGGGACCCGCCGCCCCTCCCCGGAGTGACCGCCTTCACCGGCGCCACGCTCTGGGACGGCACGGGAAGCCCCCCGCTTCCGGATGCCGCGCTCCTCGTGGATCAGGGCCGGATCGCCCGGGTGGGTCCGGCTGCCGAGGTGGAGATCCCCGCCGGCGCCACGGTCGTGGATCTCGCCGGGAGGACGATCATCCCCGGACTCGTCAACGCCCATGCCCACGCGAGCGATGTGCGCGGTCTCGAGGGCGGCCACTACGACCGCGAGAACCTGCTCCGGCAGCTCGGGCTCTACGCCCGCTACGGGGTCACGAGCATCGCCTCGCTCGGCGGCGACGGGCCCGAGGCGGCCGCGCTCCGGGACGAACAGGACGAGACCCTCGACCGCGCCCGGATCTGGATCGCCGGCGAGATCGTCTCCGGCGGGACGCCCGAAGAGGCCGCCGAAGCCGTCGCCCGGAACCTCGCCCTCCCGGTGGACTTCCTCAAGATGCGGGTGGACACGAACCTCGGGGCCAGCGAACGGGTCTCCTCCGAGACGATCCGGAAGGTGATGGAACTCGGCGCGGAGGCCGGCAAGGCGGTCACCACCCATATCTTCTATCTCGACGACGCGAAGGAGGTGCTGCGCGCCGGTTCGGGACTGATCGCCCACAGCGTGCGCGACCAGCCGGTGGACGACGAGTTCCTCGAGCTGATGCAGGAGACCGGGGTCTGCTATGTGCCGACGCTCGTCCGCGAGATATCCACCTTCGTCTATGCCGAGGTCCCCGAGTTCTTCGAGGATCCCTTCTTCCTGAAGGATGCGGATCCGGCGGTCCTCGACGAACTCCGGGATCCGGAGCGGATGGAGCGCATCGCCGAGAGCCCCGCCGCGCGGGGTTACCGGGAGCACTACCCGATCGCCATGACGAACCTGAAGACGGTGGCGGATGCCGGAATCACGATCGCCTTCGGCACGGACACCGGCCCGCCCGCCCGCTTCCAGGGGTACTTCGAGCACATCGAGACCGGCGAGATGGCGGAAGCGGGCCTGAGCGCCGAGCAGATCCTGCTCTCGGCGACCCGCGACGCCGCCGCCTGTCTCGATCTCGAAGGGGTCGGGTCGCTCGTCCCGGGCAACTGGGGCGACTTCGTCGTCCTCCTGGAGAACCCGCTCGAGGACATCGCGGCGCTGCGCACGATCGAGCGAGTGGTGATCGCCGGCAACGAGGTCCCCGGCAGCGCCGCCGAGTGAGCCCGCCGGGAGCGCCGTCGGGTGCGCCAACCGGGTGCGTAGCCGGGTGAAGTGGCCAGGACGCTGGCGGGAGAGCCGGGCGGGGCTCCTCGAGGAGGGACGGGTGGGGGCGCTGGCGGGAGAGCCGGGTGGGTGCGCGGGCGGAAGAGCCGGTTGGGGCGCCTCGGGAAGGGCCGGGCGGTGGGCTGGCGGGAGAGCCGAGCTGGGCGCCTCGGGGAGAGCCGGGTGCGTGCGCTGGTTGGTGAGCCGGGGGGCGGTTCCGGGTAAGCCTGATGGTGCGGTTCCGGGTGGGGCGGTTCCGGCCGGTTCCGCGGTCAGGCGGGGCTGCTCGCCGCCGCGCCCGAGCGCCACCACTTCCCGCTGCGCCCGCGGGCCCGCCCCTCCCCCTCGAGTTTGAGGAGGCCGGAGGTCAGCGACGCGAGCGCGAGCTCGCGCATCGGACCCGACGCGGGCACCTCCTTCGGAGGATAGACATCGAGCCCGATCTCGGCGAGCGTCCGCGGGCGGACCTCGAGGGCTCCGAGGAGCGTCGCCTCGCGCGCTCTCCGGTGCCGGAGCTGGTGTTCGAGCAGCTCTCGCCCCGCGATCACCGGCACTCCGTGCCCGGGATAGACGACGCCGGAGCACTCGGCGGCGAGCGCCTCTAGCGAGTCCAGGTAGTGGGCGAGGTTCCCGTCTTCCGGAGAGATCACCACCGAGGAGATCGAAGAGACCATGTCGCCGACGACCATCGCGCCGTAGCGGTTTTCGACGAAGGCGAGGTGTCCCGGAGCGTGCCCCGGGACGAAGCGGATCCCGAGGCCCCAGCCGGGCGACCCGTCGGGCGCGGACCCGAGCTCGAGGGTCTCGCCGCCGATGAGTTCCATGGCACCTCTCGGCGGCGCGGGGATGCGGGCGAAGGTCTCGGGGTGGGCTCCCACCGGAACTCCGTAGCGTTTCGCCGCCGCGGCGACGGAGCCGACATGATCCCGGTGGTGGTGGGTCACGAGGACCGCCTCGATCCGGTCCTCCGGCCCGAGCAGGCGATCCACGCGGGCGAAGAGCGCGTCCCGCTCGGCGGGGTCCTCGGGCGCCGGATCCACGAGGTAGCGCCGCTCGGCGCCGACCAGCAGCGCGTTCGTGTGCGTCGCCGGCGGCAGCGTCGGGGTGCGGCTCGGAAGGACGGCGATCCCGGGCGAGTAGCGGTTCGCCGGAGTGACGAGCGCCGCCTCGAGGTTCCGCTGCCGGAAGACCTCGTCGTCGTCCGACCAGCGCTCGAGCAGCCCGATGACCGGCGGCGCGAGCGCGATTCCGCCGCGCCGCCAGCGCGCGAGCGCCGTCGCCGGGGCGAACATCCCCGCCGCGACGATCTCCCCCGGCCACACCGACACCTCCGCTCCCGCGGGCAGCGGCAGCCGGTAGAAGCGGGTGTCGAACCGGTACGGGGCCGACCGGGGCGTCACCAGCTCCGCGACCGGGACGAAATCCGAGGCCTCGACGCGTCCGCCGGCCTGCTCGAGGACCTCGGCGAGAGACATCTCCCCGTCGAGGAGCGCCCGGCGGAGCCGGTCCCGCGCGCCGGGGTCCGGGGGGCGAGCCAGTCGTCCGAGGAGGACCCCGGTCTCCTCGAAGACCTCCCGCACCGCCGCCGCGATCCGGTTCGCCTCGGTCTCATGCGATGCGCCCGCGACCGGAACTCCGCGGTCCGCGTCCGCGATCGTCCCCCCGGGGAACGCCCAGAAGTTCGCGAACGCCCGGAGCCTCGGCGAGCGCCGCACGAGGAGCGCCTCGCCGCCTCGCGTGAGCATCACGGCGACCGCAGCCCGGGGAGTCGCGACGGCCACCGGGAGAGCTTATTCGTCCGGCCTCGGACCGGCTACGCTCGCGGCTCCCGAACCGGGGAGGCCGACCCGACCATGACGATTCCTTTCGCGGGACTGCTCGCCGAGGGCGAGGCGCGGGACCGCGCCCGGGTCTCGCTGCTCGGCATCCGGGACGCCACCCAGTCCACTTTCCGGAGCCTCTCCGCCCAGGCCCCGCCCAGGGTCCGCGCCGCCTACGACGGCGCCTGCTACAACGCCGTTTCCGAGAGCGGGGTGGACTGCGCCGGGAGCGTCGCCGACCTCGGCGACCTCGAACCCGGCGGCCACGGCTTCCGGGCGGACGCCGCGCGCTACACCGCCGCCGTGAGCGCCGAACTCGCCCGCGGGCGCACGCCCTTCGTCCTCGGCGGAGACCACGCGATCACTCCCGCGCTCGTCGCCGCGCACACCGGGCCGGTCCGGGTGGTCCAGTGGGACGCCCACCCGGATCTCTACCCCGACTTCGAGGGGAACCCGGTTTCGCACGCCTCGGTCGCGGCGCGCCTCCTCGACCTTCCCCAGGTCGAGAGCATCACCCAGATCGGCGTCCGCACCGAGAACGCCGTCCAGCGCCGGGTCCGCGAGGCCGCCGGCGGCCGGGTGCTCCAGATCCCGGCCTGGGAGGTCGGGCGGCGCGATCGGCTCCTCTCGCATCTCCCCGAGGGATCCGCGATCTACCTCACCGTGGACATGGACGGCTTCGACCCCGCCTTCGCCCCGGCGGTCGCCCATCCGGTGCCCGGAGGCCCGAGCGCCCGCGCCGGACTCGACCTGGTGCACGAGATCCGGACCGGCGGCTACCGCCTCCTCGGGATGGATGTGGTCGAAGCCTGCCCGCGCGCGGGGGACGACCGCACGCTCGTGCTCGCCGCGCGACTCCTCCACGAGGGGATCGCCGCCGCGATCGCCGGGCGCCGCGGCTCCTGATCGGGCGGGGAAGCGATATCAGGCAGACTCGAGCAGCCCTTCGATCTCGTCGTCGGTCAGGATCCGCCGCGCGTTCTTCGCCGCCCGGAAGATCCGGTGCGCGCGCTCGTCGGTGGGCTCGTGGCCGCGCTTCCGCAGCCAGTAGACGACATTCGAGAGGCCGCTCATCGGGCCGATCTCGACCTGCTGCTGGAGGCCGTAGTCGCCCGCCGGAACCCCGGAGTACACCCGGTCGGCGAGCCAGTCGTCGCCCTTCGCCATCGCCTTGATGATCGCGGCGGCGTGGACTCCGGTGCCGGTGCGGAAGGCGTCCTTCCCGACCACCGGATAGCCCGCCGGGATCGCCATGCCGGTCGTCTCGGCGACGACCCGGCAGTAGTCGCCGAGCCGGGACAGATCGTTGTCGATCCAGCCCAGGAGCTTCAGGTTCACGAGCAACTGGTCCATCGGGGTGTTCCCGCAGCGCTCCCCGATGCCGATCGCGGTGCCGTGGATGCAGTCGGCGCCAGCCTCGATCGCGGTGAGGCTGTTCGCCACCGAGAGCCCCCGGTCCCGGTGCCCGTGCCAGTCGAGCTGGACATCTTCTCCCGTCTCCGCGATGACCTCGCGCACGAACCGGAGGAGCCGGGTCACCCCGTCGGGAGTCGCGTGGCCCACGGTGTCGCAGACGACGACCCGCCGCGAACCCGCCTCGATCGCGGCGGTGTAGAGGCGGCGGACGCTCTCGGGCGCCGCCCGGGTGGTGTCCTCGGTGACATACATCGGGGGCAGCCCGCGTTCGACCGCCCACGACACCGCGGTCTCGGTATGCCGCAGCAGGAGATCCAGGTCCCAGTCCTCGGCGTAGAGCCGGATCGGGCTCGAGCCGATGAACATCGCCACCTCGATGGGCATCCCGACCGCGTCCGCGACCCGCAGGATCGGCTCGATGTCCGGGATCAGCGTCCGGGCCGCGCAGTTCGGGCGGATCTTCAGCCCGTGGTCCGCGATCTCGCGGGCGAGATGGAGCACCTGGCTCTCGACCTGCGGCCCGGCGGCGGGCAGACCGATGTCGGCGGAGTGGATGCCGAGGGCCTCCATCAGGTGGAGCACCTCGGCCTTCTTCTCGACCGGCGGCGAGAGCACCGAGGGACTCTGCAGCCCGTCGCGGAGCGTCTCGTCGTTCAGCCGCACCGGCTTCGGCGGCGACCAGGCGCGCTCCCGGTCCGGCCGGTTCCAGTCGTAGATCAGCGCCTCGCCACCGGTCGGGTCGCCCCCCCCGGAATCCGGCGCCGGATCGTTCATCTCCGCCGGCCCGAATCGCTTGCGCGATCCGTTCCGCCCTCTTTCGCGGGGAGGGAGAACCCTCCCCGGCGGCGCTTCGCGCCGCGTCGGCGCGCGAGGGACTTTCTCCACAGCCTGTCAGAGTCCGGGAATCGTCGCCCCGAGCGCGTGGAACCC
>CAYGAO010000130.1:0-8064 GCA_964347715.1 uncultured Acidobacteriota bacterium | reverse complement strand
GTTTCGGGGGGGCGGCGCGCCGCCCCCCGCCACCCCTCCCCGGCGGGGCTTCGCGCCGCGGCGGCGCGCGAGGGACTTTCTCCGCCGCCGGAACGGGTCCCCGGCCGACGGTCCTTCCGCCCGACGGTCAACAGCCGACGGTCAACGGCCGACGCCGCCGACTCCGCCGGACGGCCGGCAACCCGTGCGTACCATCCCGCGCCATGCCGGGGCGCCCCTCCCTCGAAGCGATGGAAACCGCCCGGGCGGCGATTCCGTCCGAGTTCCGCGACACCCCGCACTTCGTCTCGGACGCCCTCGGCGGCGCCACCGGCGCCCGGGTGACGGTCAAGGTGGAATGCGTGAACCCGATCCGCAGCTTCAAGGCGCGGGGCGCCTGCTGGTTCGCGGCTCGCCGGGGCGCCGAGACGGCGGCGCGCGTGCGCCTCGGCGAGGCGGGTCCCGGCTGGGTGACCGGCTCCGCGGGCAACTTCGGCCAGGGGCTCGCCTGGGCGGCGCGACGGGCGGGAATTCCGCTTACGGTCTTCTCGGCGACCCGCGCGAACCCGGCGAAGGTCAGGGCGATGCGCGAGCTCGGCGCCGGGGTCCGGCTCGAGGGGGAGGACTTCGACGCGGCGAAGGAAGCGGCGCGGCGCTTCGCGGACGCTTGCGGCGCGCCCTTCGTCGAGGACGGTCGGGAGCCGGAGATCACCGAGGGAGCGGGGACGATCGCCATCGAGTGCCTCGAGACGGGATCGGCCCCCGAGGCTGCGGCGGTCCCGGTGGGGAACGGCGCCCTCATCGGCGGCATGGGCCTCTGCTTCCGGGCGCGGGCCCCCGAGACGCGGGTGGTCGGCGTCGTGGCCCGAGGGGCTCCGGTCATGCGCCGGGCCTTTCTCTCCGGCGACTGCTCCCCCGCGGCGGAGGCGCCCCGGACCTCTGCCGACGGGATCGCGGTCCGCGTCCCGGTGCCGGCGGCGGTCGCGCTCCTGCGCGAGGTCGTGGACGAGATCCTCGAAGTGGAGGAGTCCTCGCTCCGGGAGGCGGTGCGCCTGCTGCACGACGCGCTCGGTCTCGTCGTCGAGCCGGCGGGCGCCGCGGGGATCGCCGCCCTCCTCGAACACCCGGACGGGTTCCGCGGACGCTCGGTGCTGGTCCCGCTGTGCGGCGGGAACGCGGATCCGTCGCTGCTCGCTTCCGGCTCGTGAGCCCCGGACCGCCGGGAGCGCAGCGGACCGAACAGATTCCGCTTCCGGGCCGCTCGCCGGCCGTCGGCGATCGCGGCGCGGTGACCGCGATGACCCCGGACGCCGCCCGCGCCGGCGCCGCGATGCTCGAGCGTGGCGGGAACGCGGCCGACGCCGCCGTCGCCGCCGCGCTCGCGTCCGGCGTGGTCGAGCCGGCGCTGAGCGGCCTCGGCGGCGCCGCCTACGCGGTCGTCTTCGACCCCGGCCGCGGAATCCGGGTGGCGCTCGACGGGAGCGCCCGCTGTCCCGCCGGTGCTCGGGAAGACCTGTTCGAGCCGCTCCCGGAGGTCGGCGGCGGCCTCTACGGCTTTCCCCGGACGCGCGGCGACCGGAGCGAGACGGGACCGCTCGCGGTGCTCACCCCGACGGCGCCGGCGGTCCTCGCCGAACTGCAAGGGCGCTTCGGACGCCTCCCCCCCGCCACGGTCGCCGAGCCGGCGATCGCGCTCGCCGACGAGGGGTTCACCCCCGACTGGGTCTTCGCGCTCCACGCCGCGGCGGGGTATCGCCGGCTCCGGGGTTGCCCCGCCGCGTTCGCGCTCTACACGAGGGACGACGGAGCCCCGTTCGCGCCCGCCGGCGCGGAAGATCGGCTGCGCCTCCCCGACCTCGCCCGGGCGCTGCGCCTCTTCGCTCGGGAGGGGGCCGATCCGTTCTACGGAGGCCCGCCCGCCCGCCGCATCCTCGAGGCGATCTCGGGCGGCGGGGGGATCCTGACCGAGGCCGACCTGAAGGCGCCGGCGGTCCGGGAGGTGGAACCGCTGGAGTTCGACTTCCGCGGCTGGACGCTCGCGACGCTCCCGGCGAACTCGGGCGGGCCGACGCTCGCCGCCGCGCTCACCCATCTGGCGGCGTTTCCGCCGGCAGCGTCCGACCGGGGGTCGCCCGGCGCGGAGGTCCGCTTTCTCCATCTCCTCGCCGAGTCGCTCCGGCTGGCCTTCCAGGACCGTTTTCGCCACCTCGGCGATCCGGAGACGACGCCGACGCCGCTCCCCGGCCTGCTCGACCCCGACTACCTCGCCGCGCGCCGGTCCGGCGTCTCCGCAGGCGGCGCGCGGCTCGATACGCCGAGCGAGCCGGTTCCCCCGGGGGCGACGGCGGCCGCCCCGCCGACGGCGGGAAGCCCCTCCGGGGCCTGCACGACGCAGGTGAACGCCGTGGATCGGGACGGGATGGCGGTGGCGCTCACCGCCACGCTCGGCGGTCGCTTCGGGGCCGCCTTCACGGCTTCCGGACTCGGCTATCCGCTGAACAACGGCATGATGTGGTTCGACCCGCGCCCGGGACGCCGGATCTCCCCGGCCCCGCGCCGGCGCGCGCTCCACGCCGCCGCTCCGGTCCTCGCCTTCGCGGGCGGATCGCTCGTGGCCGCGCTCGGAGCGCCGGGGGGCCGCCGCCTCATCTCCGCCGTCGCCCTGACCCTCGCCCGACTGCGGGACCGGGACGCCTCGATGCAGGAGGCGGCGGGCGGGCCCGGCTTCCACGCGGACACCGGACCGGTCTTCCTCGACGAACGGACGCCCGACTGCGCCGGGGTCGCGGCGGGGCTGCGCCGGCGGGGCCACGAGGTCGCCGTCCGCCGCGAGAGCGCCCTCACCGGGAACTTCGGACGATCCAGCGGGATCCGGGTGTTCCGGGACCGAGGAGGCGCGACCTTCGCGACGGGCGTGGATCCGGTGCGCACGGCCACGGGGATCGCGCTGTCGGCCCCCCGCGACCGGAACCAGGAGCCGAGCGGCCCCCGACTTTCCAGGGTTGGCGGCGCGGGGTCTTGACGGCTCGGCTGCCGGTCGGTATCGTCCGCCCATGATGAAAATGAAAACCGATTCCAGTTTTCCCCGACCCCCGGTCGCCTCGACGCCTCCGGGTGTCTTCACCTCCGAGCAGCGCCGTCTCGGCCCCTCCCGAGCCCTTCCGGGGGCTCTCCTTCCGGGGGCTCTCCTCGTCGCCGGACTGCTCTCCGGCTGCGGGGACGACGAGACCCCGAGCCCGACGACACCGGCGCCCGCGCCCGTTCCGGCTCCGACTCCCGAGCCCGCCCCGCCGGAGACCCAGAGCTACGTCTTCGGCCAACCGGAGGTCCGGATCAGCCCCCGGATTCCCGGGACGCTCCCCGAGGGTGTGGACTTCGCGCCGCCGCTGGCCTTCGTGGCGCACGCCCGGGGCGAGGCGCCGTTCGCCCCGGGCGAGCTCGCCTCCCCCGGCCTCCGCGTGCTCGCGGAGACCGGCGCCTCGGAGCTCTTCGTCGAGGAGGCGGAAGCCGCCTCGGCGACCGTGATCGCCTCCAGCATGGCCGAGATGATCCAGATATTCCTCAGCCCCGACCCCTCGGTCGAGATGGAGCACGATCTGCCTTGCATCAGCTACGCGCAGATGATCGTGCCGAGCCCCGACTGGTTCATCGGTTTCTCGAACGTCTGCGCTACCGATGAGGACGGGAACTGGCTCGACGCGGTCTCGGCGGAACTCCTCGCGTTCGATGCGGGGAGCGCCGAGGGCGGCGAATTCGAGCCGAAGTCCGCTGCGACCGAGCCCCCGGAGCCGATCTCCCTGCTCGACCGGCCGCCGTACTTCATCTCCCCGGCCGTCGTCCAGGTCCTCTCGGCCACGAGAAAGACGGAATAGCGCGGCGGGGGCGGGGCGCGCTCCGGTCGTCGGTTGCACGTGGTCGAAATGGTGATACCCTGCCCGAATTCCCGCTACGGGATTTCCACCTTGCCGGTCGCGCCCGATGCGCGACGACACCGACTCGAGAGTTGAGGTCTCCTTTCATGATTCGACGCGCCCTCCTCCCTTCGACCCGTCGCGCCCTCGCGATTCCCTTCGTCGGGCTCCTGCTCTTCGCCGCCTGTGGCGACGACGACGAAGCGACGCCCACGACTCCGGCGCCAGCGCCGACGCCGGCCCCGACTCCGACGCCGGACCCGGAGCCGACCGTCCCCGAGACGGCGACCTACGACATCGAGTACCGGGCGGCGATCTCGAGCAACCCCCTCCTGCAGGCGCTCGGCGCCACGCCGTTCCCCGAGGGAGTCGGCACGGCACCGCCGCTCGCGATGATCCAGCACGCGGACGGTGTCGTCCTCTGGGAAGAGGGCGGGATCGCTTCCGACGGTCTGAAGACGCTCGCCGAGAGCGGGGAATCTGCCGCCTTCATCGCCGAGGCCGAGGCCGCCGGTGGAATCACGCTCATGTCTCACGAGGACGAGCTCACCGCGTTGCTGGATGTGCTGGAGATCACCCTGACCCTCGAGGCGCCTTGCGCCACCTTCGCGCAGATGATCGCCCCGAGCCCGGACTGGTTCTTCGGCTTTTCGTCCGTCTGCGCCCTCGACGAGGACGGGAACTGGCTCGAGACGATCGAACTGACCTCGGTGGCCTACGACGCCGGCACCGCGGAGGGCGAGGAGTTCGAGTTCAAGGCCGAGGGCGACGACACGGACCCGAGAGTGGCGATCACGGAGCTCGACAAGGCGCCGTTCAGCCCCCCGGGCACGCCGCTCTCCGTGATCTCGGCCACCCTCCGAACGGAGTAGCAGCCCGCTCGCAGCGCGCCTGATCCGTCCCGGCGGCGACCCGATTCCCGGGTCCGGCCGGGGCGGGTCGCGCTTCCTTCCCCGCCTCCGCCCTGCGGGCCCGTGAGCACGGACCGACGGGCGGACGCTTCGTCCCAGCACCTTCCGCGCGTCGTCATCGTCGGAGCCGGGCAGACCGGCCGCGAACTCGCCCGCCAGCTCGCCGGCGATCGGCGGGTCGTCGTCCTCGACAGCGACCAGGAGAAGCTCGCCCGTCTCGATGCGGGTCGCGGACCGAACTCCGGGGGCGCGGCGACCATCGAGCGGATGGCCCGCGACGGGACCAGCGCCCTCGCGCTCGCCGAAGCCGCCGGCGAAGGCGCCGAATGGGTCATCGCCGCGACCGATCAGGACGCGGTGAACATCGAGGTCTGCCGCTTGGCGTCGGCGCTGACGCCACGCCCCGGCATGATCGGGACGCTCCGCGAATCGCACCGCGCGCCGAAGTTGCGCGCCACCGGAGCCGAAGCGATCCCCCGACCGCTGGTCATCGCGTCGCAGATCCGCAACCGGATCGAGCGCTCGCACCAGGTCGCGACCTCGCTGGGGCTCGGGCGCGGCGAGATCCGCGAGATCCAGGTGCTCCCCACCTCGCCCGCGGTGGGGGTGCGCCTCCGGGACCTCGGGGCGCGCAAGTGGCTCGTCGCCGGCATCTACCGCGCCGACCGCTTCGTCGTGCCTCACGGCGAGGCCGTGATCCGGGCCGGCGACCGGCTCCTGATCACCGGCGAGCCCGAGGTGGCCCCCGGAGCGGCGGAGTTCCTGCGCGAGGGCAAGTCGCTCTTCCCCCTCCAGTTCGGCAGCCACCTCGTGGTCTTCGCCGTCGAGGCGCTCCCCGAGCTGGCCTGGCGCGAGGCCGAATACCTCTTCCGCACCTCCCGCGCCCGCCACTTCCGCATCGTGGCCCCCGACGGGGTCGGCCCGCCCGAGGACTTCGGCGTTCCCGGAACCCGGCTGACCCGCATCCCCCCCGGTGACGACCCCTTCGGCGCCGCCCGCCCGGATGCCGGCTGCGTGATCATCGGCCGGCGCGAACCCTCGCTGACGGCGCGCCTCGGGCTGAACACCGCGCGCCTCTTCTCCACGGTGGCCCGGTTCTCCTGCCCGGTGCTGATCCCCGGCGGGGGCTTTCCCTGGGAGCGGGTGGTGATCCCCCTGACCGACACCCACTGCACCGTCCGCGCGGCCGACACCGCGATCGGCCTCTCCCGCCAGTTCCACATCCCGCTGGCGGCGCTGTCGGTGACGCCCCCCGCCTTCATCGGCGGCGGGTTCGACCGCGAGGACGGGGCGGCGGTGCTGCCCGCGGTCGAGCGGATGGCGGAGCTCTACCGCACCCGGATCCCGATCCTGCGGGCCGAAGGCAACCCCCCGCGGCAGCTCGCCCGCCTCACGAAGCCGCGCGACCTCGTCGTCCTCGGATACGACCCCGGACGCGCCGGCACCTTCTTCCGCCCCGAACCGGCCGTCCACATGATGATCCGGACGCGCGCCTCCGTGCTCGCGCTACCGGTCTCCCATCAGTAGCAGCCGGTGGATAAAGCGCCCCGCATGGGAATCCGTCCTCGAAGAGATGGAGAACTCCGTCGTCCCGGCGGATGCGGGGCGCTTCCCCCACCGGACGGCGGCCCGAATCGCTGGCGCGATCCGGGCCGCCCTCTTTCGCGGGGAGGGAGGACCCTCCCCGCTCCCCTCCCCGGCGGCGCTTCGCGCCGCGTCGGCGCACGAGGGACTTGCTCCACCGCCTGCTGAGGCGGGCGGCCTCCGCATACCATTCGGGAGCGCGAACCCGCTCGCCCGGTTCCACCGCGATCTCCCATGGCCGACCCGAAGGCGAACCCGGCGTGGCGGCGACTCCGCCGGGAATGGCGCATCGCGCGAAGCGCGCTCGTTCGCGTGGGCGCGGCAGGGGTGCGCACCGTCGCCGAGCGTCCCGGACGGGCGGCTCCGCCCGTCGCCGCGCTCCTGCTCGTGATCGGGGCGGCGGCGACGGGGCTCCAGGGCCTCGAGCTCCTCGGCGAGCAGCGCGAGCGGCAGGCGGTGCTCCGGGGCGAGATCGAACGGCTCGAACGCGAGGCCGCCGACCTCCGGGCGAGGATCGCCGAGCTCGAGACGGACCCCGCGGCGCTGAAGCTCTTCGCGAAGACCCACCACGACCTCGCCGAGCCGGGCGAAGTGCTCGTGATGCTCCGCTTTCCGGAACGGACCGGCCCGCCGCGGCCAGCTCGGGAGCCGGCGCCCCCCGGCTACTCGATCCGGTAGCGCAGCGAAAGGAGCTCGCCGCCGCGATCCACCTCGAGCTCGACCTCGTTCGCCGTCTGGAACCGCTGGACCAGGACCGCGAGCGACTCCGCGCCCCGGACCTCCCGGCCGTTGACCCGGAGGAGCACATCGCCCGGTAGCAGTCCGGTCTCGCCGAGCAGGGTGTCCATCGGGAAGGCGACGAGCTCGAGCCCCTCCACCTCGGTCCCGCGCACCCGGGGGACCACCGCGGAGCTGGTGAGGATCCGGGGCAGCTCGGACTGCAACCGGAGCCGCACCTCGTCGCGCGAGAAGAACCGGTCGGCAGGCGTCTCGGCAGGCGCCGCGCCCCCCGGCGGCCGGGGTTCCGGGCCGGGAGCCGGCTCCGGATGCGCGGGACTCGGGGAGGGAGCGGCGGCAGCCTTCCGGGCTGGCCGCGCGGGGGGCGGCGCGACCGCCGGCTCGGGGAAGCCGAGCTCACGGGTCTCCCCGGCGGGCGATTCGAGGACGACCCGGTCGCTCCACACCTCGCGCAGCCGGAACCCGCGGTGGGACTCGCCGACCCGGAGCGCCCGGGGCCGAAACGCCCCGATGCGCAGGAGCGCGATCCCGCCGCCCGCCTGCTCGATCACCCCGAGGAGAACGACCCGGGAAACCTCCGCGGGCTGTTTCGTCGAGGCGGCGAGCGCGCCCGGGATCAGGAGCAGCACCGCCGCCACGGCAGCCGTTCGGCGACCTGGCGGGCGGGGCATCGGGAGACGGTCGGAGCGACGGGCCGACACCGGGGAGTCTATGGCCGCCCGTCCATGGCTGCCGGGCGCCCCGGATCCCTTCGCCGCCAGCAGCCGGTGGACAAGGCGCCCCGCGCGGGAATCCGTCCTCGAAGAGATGGGGAACCCCACCGTCCGCGCGGTGGCGGGGCGCTTCCCCCACCGGATGGCCGGACCGTTCCGCTGGCGCGATCCGTTCCGCCCTCTTTCGCGGGGAGGGAGGACCCTCCCCGCTCCCCTCCCCGGCGGCGC
>CAYGAO010000129.1:0-8143 GCA_964347715.1 uncultured Acidobacteriota bacterium | reverse complement strand
TACTTCCTCTCGCGCCCGCGGCGGTTCGGGAAGAGCCTGCTGCTGGACACGATCAAGGAGGTCTTCGAGGGGAACGAGCCGCTGTTCCGGGGGCTGGCGATCCACGACGATCGGGACTGGCGGGCGCACCCGGTCTTGCGCCTGAGCTTCGGCGGCGGGAACTTCGGGGAGCCCGGGTACCTGGCGGCGGATTCGCTCGATCAGTTGGGGGTCATCGAGGAGGAAGCGGCGGTTGCCGGTCGGGGAGACACGGCGCCGGTCCGCTTCCGCAACCTGATCAGGGCGCTGCGCCGCGAAGCCGGGCAGCCGGTCGTGGTGCTGGTGGACGAGTACGACAAGCCGATCCTGGACGCGCTCGGAGAACCGGAGCTGGCGCGGGCGAACCGCGACTTCCTGCGGGGGCTGTACGGCGTTGTCAAGGACTGCGACGCGGACATCCGGTTCACGCTGCTGGCGGGGGTGAGCAGGTTCTCGAAGGTGAGCCTGTTCTCGGGGTTGAACAACCTGCTGGACATCACCCTGGAGCCGGAGTACTCGGCCATCTGCGGCTACACCGAGGGGGACCTGGACAGGGTGTTCGGGCCGGAGCTTCCCGGGCTCGACCGGGAGGCGATCCGCGACTGGTACAACGGCTACAACTGGCTGGGGCCGGAGAATGTCTATAACCCCTGTGACGCGCTGCTGCTGTTCCGCCGCCGGGAGTTCAAGCCGTACTGGTTCGAGACCGGGACGCCGCGGTTTCTGGTGGACACGCTGCTGTCGCGGGGGTTCGGCGCCCCGCCGCCGGAAGGGGTGCTGGCCAGCGAAGCGCTGCTGAGCGCCTTCGATGTGGAGGAGATCGCCCCGGAGGCGCTGCTGTTCCAGACCGGTTACCTGACGATCCGGGAGACGGAGCGTCGCCGCGGCAAGCTGCAATACCGGTTGGGCTATCCGAACCGGGAGGTGCGGCAAAGCCTGAACGAGAGCCTGCTGGGGCGGCTGACGGGCGATCTGTCGCGACGGGAGCGGCAGGGGAACGAGCTCCACGACCTGTTGCTGGCGGGCGACTTCGAGCGGATGGGGGAGCTGTTCCGTTCGTTCTTCGCGGGGATTCCGTACCGGTGGCATACGAGGAATCCGATCGCGGGGTACGAGGGGTACTACGCGAGCGTGTTCCAGGCGCACTTCCTGGCGCTGGGGCCGGAGGCGGAGGTGGTGGCGGAGGACGCGAGCAGCCGGGGGCGGGTGGACATGGCGGTCCGTTTCCACGGGAATGTGTATCTGTTCGAGTTCAAGGTGGTGGGGAACGAGGCGACGGGAGCGGCGCTCGCGCAGCTGAAGGCGAAGGGGTACGCGGAGAAGTACCGGGGTCTCGGGGCGCCGGTCCACCTGATCGGGGTGGAGTTCAGCAGGAAGACGCGGAATGTGGTGGCGTTCGACGCCGAGAGCGCCTGAGGGCCACCGTCTTTCGCGGGGAGGGAGAACCCTCCCCGCATCCCTCCCCGGCGGCGCTACGCCCCGGGTCTGTGCCCGGGCGACTTCTCCACAGCCTGTTCAGGGGGATTTCACGATGCGGCCGCCGCGCATCACGAAGCGCACATCCTCCATCACCCGGATGTTTTCGATCGGGTCGCCGGGGACCGCGATCACATCGGCGGCGAAACCCGGCGCGATCCGGCCGATCTCGTCTTCGAGGCCGAGGACGCGCGCGGCGACCGTGCCCGCAGAGCGGAGCGCGTCGAGCGGGCTGAGCCCGAGTCCCGTCATCACCGCGAACTCGCGGGCCGCGGTCTCGTGGGGAAAGATCGTGTCCGAGCCGAAGGCGACGCTGACCCCGGCTTCGATCGCCGCGCCGATCCGGCGGTCGCGCTCCTCGATGAGGTCGCGCGCCTTCTCGATGCTCTCCCGCGGGAAGCCGATGGCTTCGCCCTCTTCGAGGATGTAGTTCATGACATAGAGGGTCGGCACCATCGGGACGCCGCGCTCCTTGAAAAGCGCGATCCCCTCCGCGTCCACCAGGGTCGCGTGCTCCACCGAGTCCACCCCGGCGCGCAGCGCGGTCTTGATCCCCGGCGCCCCGTGGGCGTGGACGGTGATGCGCTTCCGGTGCCGGTGGACCTCCTCGACGGCGGCGCGGACCTCCGCCTCGGTGTAGGTGCTCACATTCGGGTCGTCGCCCGCCGACATCACCCCGCCGGTCATCATCAGCTTGATCCAGTCCGCGCCGTGCTTGAACTCGCGCCGGATCTCGGCGCGCAGTTCGTCCGGCCCGTCGGCGATCCGGGTGGGGGTCTCGATGGCGAGGTCGGCCATCAGGTCGTTGAAGTCCCCGTGGCCGCCGGTGGCCGAGATCGCGTGAGGAGCGACGAGCAGGCGCGGGCCCTCGTGCTGACCCCGCGCGATGGCCCGCTTCAGGTCGAGGACCCCGTACCAGCCGTCGAACTCTCCGGGCAGGCGCAGGGTGGTGAACCCCGCGCGGAGCATGGTCTGCGCGTTCCGGAGCGCATCGAGGGTGCGGGCGGCGCTCGACCGGTTCATGTCGAGTGCGGTCAGGGTGTCCGGGTTGATCGTGAGGTGGACGTGGAGGTCTATGAGTCCCGGAAGGCAGGTGTAGCCGGAGAGGTCCACCGCCTCGGCGTCCCCCGCCGGTCCGCTCGCGATCCGCCCGTCGCGGACGAGGATTTCGCCGCTCGCGCCCATGGCGTCACCGTCGAAGACTGACCCGCAGCGGAGCACGATCTCCCCGGCCGTTGCGGGAACGCCTGCGAGGAGCGTGGCGAGAAGCGCGGCGCGCGTCATGCCGCCGCCTCCGCCATGCTGCAGCGGCGGGGGTCGCCGCAGGCGCGCCGCACCCCGTCCTCGCCGAGGTGGATCCCCTCGAAGGAACCGTGGTGCCAGTTCCAGGGGTTCACCACATCGAAGCGGATGCCGCGCTCGGCCGCCTTCTCCCGGACCTTTTCGGGGAAGTCGGCCTCGATCAGCACCGCGCCCGGAACGGTCAGCGACGGCCCCCCGAAACGCGGCCGGTTCACCGATTCCGCCACCGGGACGCCGAACTGCAGGACATTCAGGCTGTTTTGCAGCACATTCTGGAGCAGGCTGACGCTCGGCGAGCCCGACGCCATGACCGGCCGGCCGCCCCGGAAGACGATGTTCGGCGCGACATACGCCGAGATCCGGTGGCCGGGGCGCGGCATGACCCGGAGGAAGTGCGCTCCCGCAGCGCAGATGCTCACCCCCTCGGCGAAGAGTCCGTTGCTCCACGGGTAGGACATGCAGGAGTGGAGGATCGTCGCCACATTGCCGGCGCCGTCCACCACCGTCACATGGTTGCTGCCGGCGGGGGGCGGCGGTTCGCCGGCGGGGGTCACCGGGTGGCCCATCTGGAGCAGGTCGAAGCGCATCCGCGCGTAGTCCTTCGAGAGGATCGTCTCGAGCGGCATCGGGTGGCTCTCGGGGTCGTTCTGCCGGGCGCCCTCGCTGTACACGAGGTGGCTGATGCGGACCATCTGCAGCAGGCTCTCGGCCGATTCGAGCGGCGGCCCGAGGCCCTCCAGATCGAGGAACTCGAGCATGTGGAGCATCTCGATGAGGTGGGCGCCGCCGTTGTCGGGGGGCGGGGAGCCGGCGATCCGGAGATCGCGGTAGGAGCCCCAGGCCGGGTCCTGCCAGCGCGGCTCCCAGCGCGCGAAATCGTCCGGGGTGAGCACGCCGCCCGCCGCCTGGACGACCTCGCACACCCTCCGGGCGAAGTCCCCCCGGTAGAAGTAGCCGCTCCCCTCCTCGGCGAGCCGCTCCAGGGTGTCCGCCGCCCGCTTCTGGTAGAGGACCGCGCCCGGGCGGGGGATCGCGGCGCCGTCGAAGAAGATCTCCCGGCCGGCCGCGGTCCGGCCGATCTTCTCGGACTGGACGAAGATCTCACCCCAGAGGAAGGGGTGGGTCTCGAAGCCGTCGCGGGCATGGCCGATGGCGGCCGCCATCAGATCCTTCCGGGGCAGCGAGCCGTGCCGGTCGTGCGCCGCCTCGAAGCCGCCCCACCAGCCCGGAACCGCTACCCCGCGGCCGCCGGCGAGGTCGTGGGCCCCGAACCCGGGCAGCGGTGCCATCGGGGTGTTCACATTGCCGTTCACATAGGTCGTCTCGCCGCTCGCCCGGTCGAAGTAGAGCTGGGAGAGGCAGCCGGTGATCGTGGTCATGTGCGGCTCGACCACGGTCTGGGTGATCGAGGCCGCGAGCGCGGCGTCGCAGGCGTTTCCCCCCCGCCGCAGCACCTCCACCGCCTCGCGGGTGGCGAGCGGGTGCGAGGTGATCGCCATTCCGCCCGCGCCCTCCGCCGGCGTCTTCCTGCCGAAGTGGGCGAGCTCGACGAGCCGCTTCCGCTCGGCGTCGGGGACCGCCGCCGAAGCGGCCGCCGCCGGGAGCGTCGCGCCGGCGAGGCCGGCGGCGGTGGACTGCAGGAACCTTCTCCGGGATGCGCTGGTCATGAGGAACCTCCGTGAACCTCCCGAAAGTACCACCGCCGCCCCGCGCACCGAAGCCCGCCTGACGGGCGCGAAGCGCCGCCGGGGAGGGTTCTCCCTCCCCGCGAAAGAGGGCGGAACGGATCGCGCAGGCGATTCGGGCGAAGGAACACGAGGCCCCGGGTTCCGTCTCGGGATGGCTTCGCTGACGCTCCGGGGCGGTCCATCCATCCTTCCCACCCGCCTCCGGGCCATCGGCGGGTGACGTCTCACCTCGATCGACGCAGCAGTCTCATCTCGATCGTCGCGCCGCACCGGAGGTTCGACCGGCGTCCGGGGCGAGGGGGGCGACTGCGGATGCTGGCCGGGAAGCTCTTGCCGGCGACCCGCGGGCGACTCGGAAGGAGTCGGGGTAGAGCTCGGGGAGGACGACGGTCGGGCCGGTGGTCCGGTGGTGGAGGATCACATCGAAGTACCGGGAGAGCGGCCTCCCACGCCAGTAGCGCGCCGGCCGGGCTGGGTCGTAGCTGGTGTGGATGAACCGCATCAGCCGGGTACCCGAGAGCCACGAACCCCCGGGCGGGGTCTGATCGTCCACCCGGCGCAGGTCCAGCGCGAACCGGGGCGCCGGGACGCCGGAGACATAGTGCTCGAACGACTGGAGGAGCGGGGCCTCGAGACTCATCCGGTCGAGATCCAGGAGCTCGTTCCCGTCCTGCCGGATCGCGGTGAACTCGCCGCTTTCGTGGGTGGAGGCGACGACCAGCATCCCGTCGCCGAAGGTCTCGCGCAGATGGGAGCCGGCAGCGAACGGGTGCCCGGAGACATCGGAGTTGTGCGCCCAGAGAGCGATCCGGCCGGTGGGCCCGATCTGCTGCGCCAGCCACTCCACGTTCTCCGCCCGGAATTCGGCCCGGGATTCGGTCCGGGACTGCCAGGAATCTCCGCTGATCCACAGGTGGTACTGGACCGCCACCCGCAGGTTCCGGAGCGCCGCCTCGAAGGCGTCCTCCCCGGTGGCGGCGGCGTACGCCGCCCGCCGTTCGAGGAGCAGGGTTCGCGCCCTTTCGAGGGACTCCCCGCAGGCTTCCCGGTAGGTGTCGGTCTGGTCGGCGTAGCCGGGATCGGGGAACACGCCGCGATGGTCGTTGGCGAAGACTTCGAGACAGTGGAGCTGCTCCCCGACCGCGTCGGCGCCGGCGGGATCCGCCTCGCGGAGGTACTCCCGCACCTCGTGGAGCGGCATCCCGGGGCGGCTGAAGCCGAACCCGCGGAAGCGGATGCTCCCGCCGGTCTCGTTGTGGGACCGCATCCACTCGATCAGCCCCAGCATCGTTTCCGTCCGCCAGCCCCAGAAGTAGAGCCCGGTGAGCAGCTTCGCCGGGTCGCCCTCGCCGGTTCGGAGATACCGGTCCAGACGCCTCGCCTCCGCCGGGTCGGCGGGGATGGCGAGAGTGTCGAAACCCAGCTCCTCCACCAGATAACGGACGATCCTCACCTTCATCTGCGAGAAATCGCGCGTCCCGTAGGTATTGTCGCCGAGCGCCACGATCCGCGCCCCCATCACCAGCCCTCGCAGGAACTCGATGCCGTCGTGCGGCAGCGACGGGTCCGAGCCGTCGAAGGGGATGGCGTTCGCCGCCACCCAGCGGGTGATTTCCGGCGGGACCGGCTCCCCCGGCGGCGGGGAAGGCGGTACCGGGAGCGGAGCCGGTGGTCCGGGGGTCGTCGTTGCCGCCCCGCCGCCCTCTTCGCAGCCGACAGCGAGGGCGGCGGCGGCGAGGAGCAGCGGGAGCCGGGCCATCGGCGCCTTCACCGTCTTTCGCGGGGAGGGGGAACCCTCCCCGGCGGCGCGGCGCGCCGCGTCGGTACCCGGGGGTTTCACCAAGCCTGTCAGAAGGAGTCCGGGTAGAGGAAGGTCAGGAGCTTCGTGGGGCGGGTGTGCTCGTGGTGGATGAGCACATCGAACCACTCGCCGAGCGGAGTGTCGAGCCAGTAGCGACCGGGCTCGGCGGGGTGGTAGATGGACCCGATCGTCCGGAACGGGCGACTCCCGGCGAGCCAGGAAGCGGCGTCCGAACCCGGGTTCCGATTCCGCAGGTCGAGGACGAACCGGGGCGCGGACGCGAGAGACAGGTAGTGCTCGAAGGACCCGGAACGCACCGGGTCGAGGTCGATGTCGGTGAGGCCGACGTTCTGGTTTCCGGCCCGATAGGCCGCGGTGAAGCGGCCGCCTTCGTGGCTGAAGCCGACGATCACCATGTCGTCCCCGAAGGCCTGGCGCAGGTGGAATCCCTGGGCGACGGGGTTCGCCGAGACATGGAAGTTGTGCGCCCAGAGCACCATCCGGCCTTCCGGCCCGATGCGCCGGGCGATCCATTCGGTGTTCTCCGCCATGGACTCGTCTCGGCTCTGCTCGCCGATGGCCATCAGGTGGTACTGATACGCCACCCGCAAGCCCTGGAGCGCCACCTCGAAGGCATCTTCCCCGGCGGCTGCCTCGTACTCCGCCCGGCGTTCGAGGAGGAGGGTGCGCGCCTCTTCGAGGGACTCCCCGCACCCTTCGCGGTAGGCGCCGGTCTGGTCACCGTAGCGAGAAGCGGGGAACCTTCCACGATGGTCGTTGGCGAAGACCTCGAGGCAGTCGAGCCGGGCGGTCACCGACGCGAGGCGGTCCGGGTCCACCGCCCCGACGTACTCCCGGACATCGTGGAGCGCCATGCCCGGAGACTGCATGTCGAATCCGTGGAAGCCGACACTTCCTCCGGCCTCGTTGTGCCCCCGCATCCACTCGATCATCTCGAGCACGGATTCGGTGTTCCAGGTCCAGAAATAGAGACCGCTGAGCAGCCGGCGCGGATCTCCTTCCCCCGTCCGCACATAACGGTCCAGCCGGCGGGATTCCGGCCAGGTCGCCTCGATGGCGAAGGTGTCGAACCCCATCTCTTCCACCAGGAAGCGCAGCAGCCGCGCCTTCATCTCGAAGAAGTCGCGGGTCCCGTGGGTGTTCTCCCCGAGGGACACGATCCGCGCCTCGCCGACGATCTCCCGGAAGAACTCGATGCCGGCGTGGGGCAGCGACAGGTGCGAGCCGTCGAAGGGATGCGAGTTCGCCTCGATCCAGGCGGTCACCTCGGCGAGCGTCGGGCTTGCGGGAGCGGGAGCGGTCGGCGATCCGGCGTCTTCGCCGCAGGCCGCGAACAGGAGCGGACCGCCGGACAGCACGACCCGGGCGAGGCGAAGCGCGCGCATCGGGGGCATCTCCTCGTCGAGGTTACCGACCTCTCCCGCGCCGTGCGAACGGCCGGCGGGTCGGGGGAGCGCCCGCGCCCGCGCGCGCGTCGCGTCTTCTTCCGGGTCGCCGTCTTCTTTCGGGTCGTCGCCTTGGAGCGCCCGCGCCCGCGCGCGCGTCGCGTCCGCCGGGGCGGCCCGCCGGTCGCCCGGCCCGGCGGCAAGTCCCCCGAATCCCGGATCCGAACCTGTCCGCGCGTTCGCCCGGACCGTCCTGACCCGTCTGCGAGCGGACTGCGAGTCCGGGCCGCATCGCTCCCGGCGGATCGGTTTCCCGGGATCGGACCGGATCAGCGGACCGTCGGGAGACCGTCGGAAGGGCATCCGGGCTGGCAGCCTGTGGATAAAGCGCCCCGCGAGGGAATCCGTCCTCGAAGAGATGGGGAACCCCGTCGTCCGGGCGGATGCGGGGC
>CAYGAO010000128.1:0-8221 GCA_964347715.1 uncultured Acidobacteriota bacterium | reverse complement strand
CCCTGGCCGGCCTCGCCGGGCGACGCGTCCCGGACCCGGCTCCGCCTTGCCGGGCAACCGCCGGACGGACACGAGACCCTGGCCATCCTCGCCGGGCGACGGATCCCGGACCCGGCTCCGCCCTGCCGGGTGCTATCCTGCTTTTTCCCTTTCCCGACCCCGACCCGAGGCTGCCGACTCCAGTGACCCTCTCCGTGCGCGCCCGCCTCGAGGCGGAGGTGCGCGAACTCGAAGAAGAACTCCACCTGCGCCTGCCACACCAGATCAAGGAGGCGCGCGAACACGGCGACCTCTCCGAGAACGCCGAATACGAGGCGGCGAAGGAGCGGCAGACCTATGTCGCGGTGCGCCTCGCCCAGTTGAAGGAGCGTCTCGCCGCGCTCTCGATGCTGAACCTCGAGAACATCCCGGCGGACCAGGTCTCGCTCGGAAGCCGGGTGGTCGTCCGCGACCTGGAGACCGACGAGGAGTTCCGCTACGAGCTCGTGGTGACCGAGGAAGTGGATGCGACCGAGGGGCGGGTGTCCACCGGATCGCCGATCGGCCGCGCGCTGATGGGCGCTCGGGTGGGGGACGAGGTCAGCGTCCACACCCCCCTGGGCGAGCGCGAGCTCGAGATCCGCGAGCTGCGCACGATCCACGACCGGAGCCGCGCCTGAGCGTGGGCAGTCCGTTCTCGGGCAGTTCGCGCCTTCG
The DNA here is from genome assembly GCA_964347715.1 of uncultured Acidobacteriota bacterium. Lineage (GTDB taxonomy): Bacteria > Acidobacteriota > Vicinamibacteria > Marinacidobacterales > Marinacidobacteraceae > CAYGAO01. The sequence continues at coordinate 7,525 of CAYGAO010000128.1, read as the reverse complement.
CGCCGGCGCCCTCGCGGGGGTGATCGCGCTTCCGGGGGTCGCTGCCGCCGCCGAGGTCCACCAGGTGGACATCGTGGACATCATCCACTCGGTCTCGGCGGCCCGCGTCGTCGAGACGATCGCCGCCGCCGAGGAAGCCGACGCCGAACTGGTCCTCGTCCGGCTCGACACTCCGGGCGGCCTCGACACCGCGATGCGGGAGATCATCGAGGCCATCCTGAACAGCGAGGTCCCGGTCGCGGTCTTCGTCGGCCCGTCCGGCTCGCGCGCCGCCTCGGCCGGCTACCTGATCACGCTCGCCGCCGATGTCGCGGGCATGGCCCCGGGGACGAACATGGGGGCGGCCACCCCGATTTCGGGGACCGGCGGGGAGATGCCCGAGACCCTGAGCCGCAAGGTCGAATCCGACGCCGCCGCCTATCTCCGGTCGATCGCCGAACGTCGGGGGCGCGATGTGGCCCTCGCCGAACAGGGGGTGACCGAGGCGCGGAGCTGGACGGCCTCCGAGGCGCTCGAGGACGGCCTGATCGACCTGATCGCCGATGACGACCGGGCGTTCCTCGAGGCGCTCGACGGACGCGTCGTGCGCCGGATGGACGGCGCCGAAGTGACCCTCGCCACGGCGGATGTCCGCGTCGTGATCACCGAGATGAGCTTCCGCGACCGCGCGCTCTCCGTGATCGCGAACCCGAACCTCGCGGTCCTCCTCGGGATGATCGGCCTCCTCGGGCTCTATCTGGAATTCTCGAATCCCGGCCTGCTCATCCCGGGCATCGTGGGGGTCATCGCGCTCCTCCTTGCGGGTTTCGGACTGAACCTGCTGCCGGTCACCGTCCTGGGCGTCCTGCTGCTGCTGCTCGGCCTCGGGCTTCTCACCGCCGAGGCGCTGACGCCTTCCTTCGGCATAATGGGGGTGTCCGGCGTGGTTTCCCTGGTGATCGGTCTGTTGTTCTTCTTCGAGGAGCAGTCGCTCCCCACTCCGGCGCTCGAGCTGACCTGGGGACTCGTGATTCCGTCCGTCCTCGTCTTCGCCGTGCTCGTCTTCTTCCTGGGACAGCTCGTGCTCCGTTCGCAGCGGAGCCCGGCGGTGAGCGGACGCGAGGGCATGGTCGGCCTCCTCGCCACCGCCCACACCGCGTTCGGGCGCGAGCGCGCCGGAAAGGTGTTCGTCCACGGGGAATTCTGGGACGCGATCTCCTCGGGTCCCGTTCGGGAGGGCGAGCGCGTCGCCGTGCTCGCCGTGGAAGGCCTGACCCTGCGGGTGGGCCCCGCCGACGCTGCCGGGTCCTCCGCCACCAGAGAATCAAGGAGCTGAAAAGCCATGTTCGGACTTCCCCTGGGAGCCCTCGTCGCGATCGCCTTCGCGGTCATCTTCATCCTGAACTGGATCAAGGTGCTGAACGAATACGAGCGCGGGGTCGTGTTCCGGTTCGGAAAACTCCTCCCGACGACGAAGGGGCCGGGACTCGTCCTCGTCTTCTCGCCCATCGATCGGATGGTCCGGGTGAGCCTGCGCCTCGTCGCCTTCGATGTGCCGCCCCAGGACATCATCACCCGCGACAACGTTTCCGTGAAGGTGAACGCGGTCGTCTTCTTCCGGGTCGTGGACCCGACCCGGGCGGTGATCGAGGTCGAGGACTACCTCTATGCGACCTCCCAGCTCGCGCAGACCACCCTCCGCAGCGTCCTCGGACAGGTGGACCTCGACGACCTGCTCTCGCAGCGCGATCAGTTGAACGTGCAGCTCCAGGGCATCCTCGACAAGAGCACCGACCCGTGGGGCATCAAGGTGTCCTCGGTCGAGGTGAAGCATGTGGATCTCCCCGGCGAGATGACCCGCGCGCTCGCCCGCCAGGCCGAGGCCGAGCGCGAGAAGCGCGCCAAGGTGATCCACGCCGAGGGCGAATTCCAGGCTTCGACGCAGCTCGCCAAGGCAGCCGGGATCGTCGGCAAGCACCCGCTCGGCGCCCAGCTCCGCTACCTCCAGACGCTCACCGACATCGCCTCGGAGAAGAACTCCACGATCATCTTCCCGCTGCCGCTCGATCTGGTGAAGCCGTTCCTCTCGCTGGCCGACCGCGGAGTTTCCGCCGGCGACGATTCCAGCGACGCCGGGCCCTGAGCCGCAGCGGCCGGGGAGCCGCCCCGGACCCGGCGCGAGACTTCGAGTATCACTTTAGAGATCGAGCGCAAGTTCTGCTATCTTCACGGTTCGCGGCGCCCCGGCGGGACTCGCCGAGTTCCCGCTCCGACGCCTCTCGGGAGGCACCCATTGAGCGGAATCCAGGACAGCGATCACTACGACATCCAGTTCACCACCCGGCAGCTCGCCCTCCTCTTCGGGCTGCTCGCCGTGATCGTGACGGGGGTCTTCGTCGGCGGCATCGTGATCGGCCGGGGAATGACCCCCGGAGCGCCGGAGACGGTGGTGGCGCAGCGGATCCCCGAAATGGCTCCGTCCCCGGCGGCCTCGCCGGAGGCGCCCGTCGCGGGAGATCCCGCGCCGAGTCCTCCGGGCGCCGACGGGATGCGGTTGCCGATCTCCGAAGGGACCGGGGGCGAAGCCCCGGCGCCGGAGCGGTCGGAGCCCGCCTCGGAGAGCCCGGAGCAGCTCTCGCGGCGCACCCTCGGAGCGGCGGCCCGGCCCGCGCCCCGGGCCACCGGGTCGGCGGCGCCAGCCGGTCGGGAGAGCGGCCGCTTCACCATCCAGGTGGCTGCGTTCCGGGAGCGCGCTGCGGCCGAAGCGATGCTCGAGCGGCTCGCCGAGAAGGGCGTCGAGGGATACCTCGAGGGGACGCCGGCCGGGATCTTCCGGGTCCGCGTCGGGAACTTCGAGAGCCGGGAGGCCGCGCGGGAGGTCGCCGCTCGTCTGGAGAACGACGAGTTCCCGACCCTGGTCACGAGCCGCTGACGCCGCCCGGGCCGCCGCTACGATTTGCGTCCCCGGGGGCGCGGTCGTCGGACCCCCGCGGGATCGACCTGCCCCCCGGAGGACGGTGTCCATGAGTCAGGAGTCGCTCGATCGGGCGGATGCGCTGCTCGCCCGCGCCACGGTCGTTCGGGGGTTTCTTTGACCCGGCGGCCCTGGCCGGAGAGATCCGGGCCCTCGACGAGAAGCTGAGCGATGCCGCCGTGTGGTCGGCGGCGGGCGACGGAGAGGCGCTCTCCCGCAAGCGCGCCGCCGCCGCTGCCGACCTCGACCGCCGCGCCGGGCTCGACGCCCTCCGGGACGAGGTGGAGACGCTCGTCGAGTGGGCGCGGGAGGGGGAGTCGGTCGAGCGGGACCTCCGCGAGCATCTCGACCGGCTCGAGGGACTCCTCGACGACTTCGAGATGCGCCGGCTCTTCGCCGGGGAACACGACGCCGAGAACGCGATCGTCTCGATCAATCCCGGCGCCGGCGGAACGGACGCGCAGGACTGGGCGGAGATGCTGCTCGCCATGTACGTCCGCTGGGCGAAGGGACGGGGGTTCGAGATCGAGATGCTCGACCGCCAGCCGGGAGAGGAGGCGGGGATCAAGGGCGCGACCTTCGAGGTCAGGGGGGACCACGCCTATGGCCGGCTGCGGGTCGAGTCCGGGATCCACCGGCTCGTGCGGATGTCCCCGTTCGACACCCAGCACCGTCGCCACACCTCGTTCGCCTCGGTCGCCGCCTTCCCGGACCTCGACGACCGGATCGAGATCGAGGTGGATGAGAACGATCTCCGCATCGACACCTTCCGCGCGAGCGGCAAGGGCGGCCAGCATGTGAATGTCACCGACTCCGCGGTCCGGATCACCCACCTCCCCACCGGGATCGTGGTCTCCTGCCAGAACGAACGCTCGCAGCACCGGAACCGCGACAGCGCCATGAAGGTGCTCCGCGCCCGCCTCCACGACCGCGCGGTTCGCGAGCGGAAGGCGCAGGAGGAGGCGCAGAAGGAGGGCCTCGGCGAGAACACCTGGGGGAACCAGATCCGTTCCTATGTCTTCCAGCCCTACCGGCTCGTCAAGGACCACCGGACGAACCACCAGGCCGGAGATGTCGAGCGGGTCATGAACGGCGACCTCGACGGCTTCATCGAGGCCGGGCTCGCCCACGCCGCCCGCGCCGAATGAAGACGGATTCGACAGGGCGCCTCTTCTGTGGTACAAAGAGAACCGAAATCGGATCCAGCGCACTCGAAAAGGGGGTCGGAAATGACTGCACCGCCGGACGAGACCGGCTCCGATCCCTGGCCGGGGGTCGGAACGGGGACCGAGACACCTCGTTCCGCGAACCGCGCCGGGGTTCGGAGATCTTCGGACGAGCTCCCGGGGTCCTGACCCAGAGAGCGGCAGCAGCGGGACCGATTCGGGCGGCTGGAGCGCAGTGAGCGCTCGCCACCGATGCCTCGCGCTGCGATGAGGCCGAACGGCCTCCCAGGGACCCCGGGGCTTTTTCGTGTGCGCGGAGAGGTGGTTCCGCGCGTCGGGGCGAGTCGCGACCGCGCTCGGGGGGCGGACCCGGCGGGCGTGAGAGAGGCGGATCCCCGGTTCTCCGGGAGTGGCGGCCGCCTCGCGACGGCCCGGATCCGCAGGCCCGGCGCAGGTGGTTTCGCGCTCGCCGGGATCCTCGCCGGGACGCTCGGCTGTGACGCCCGCCTCCACCTCTACATCCACGACGGGCGGGAGACGCTCCTCCCCGGGCGCGCCTACGGCGACGCGCTCGTGACCCAGGGCGCCGTCGCCTCGGTCCCGCCGGGCCATGCGCTGCCGACGGGAGAGCCGCCGCGGCGCTTCGTTCTCCGGCACCCGCTGCGCATCCCCGACTGGAACCGGACGCTCGTGATCGGCGCCCACCGGGGACCGGGCGGCGTCCGCCGCGGGTTCGACGGCGCCGAACTCGGCTCCGGCGAGACCGAGCTCGACGACCTCGTCGGCTGGTGGGCGCTCGACGAGGGATTCGCCTGGGCGAGTTTCGACCGCGCCGGGCTCGGGGCCGACCCCGACGCCCACCGGCTGACCGAGGCCTTCGCCCGGCTCATGTTCGAGCAGATCCGTCCCCGGCTGGGGCGCGATCCCGACCGCGCGATCCTGCTCGGCTACGGGCAGGGGGGCGGCCTCGCCCGCTACGCCGCGGTCTCGGAGGAAACGACCTTCGAGGGCGCGGTGCTGGTCGCGGCAACGCTCGGCGACCCCGCGGGCGCCGCCCGGCGCCGCGAGCTCCGGCTCTCGCTGGCGCGGGATCGCGACCAGAGCGAGGCGGGCCGCGCCGCGTACGCCGAGGCTGCCGGGACCGGCCTCGCGGGAAGGGCCTTCTGGCCCTTCTTCGACGCCGCCGCCGCGCTGCCGACGCCCGTCCTCCCGGCGGTCTCCGCGGGGGTTCGGCGTCCGGTCATCGAGGTGGTCGGGTCGCTCGACGACTTCGTGCTCCCCGAGGTGCTCGCCTACCGCGAGCGGGTGGAGGCGGCGGGCGCTGCCGCGCTCCACGAGCTCCGTCTCGTCGAGGGAGCCTGGCGGGTGGGGCCCGGGGACGACGCCGTCGAGGAACTCCAGGCCTGGGCGGAGGCGCTCGGCCTCGCGCCGCGCGACCGGGAGGCGCTGGCTCTCGGGAAGAGCCTCGCCCCGGCGGTCCGCCGGGCGCTCGCGGACCTCGACGCCCGACTGCGAAGCACCGAAGAGTAGGGCGTGGCCGCGCGTCCCCGGCCGAGCCCGCAGCGGGCTCTCGCGGTGCTCCTCGCCGGGGCGGTCCTCGCCTCGACCGGATACCTGCTGGTCATCACCGTGACCCCGGTCCTCGCCGGGCGGTTCCTGTCGCGATCCGCCTGGATCGGGTTGCCGAACGCCGCGCTCGTCCTCGGCGTCGCCGCCGGCGCCCCGGTGATCTCGTGGTTCATCCCGCGGCTCGGGCGGCCGACCGCGCTCGCCTCCGGGTTCTTCGTCGCCGCGCTCGCCGCGCTCGCCCCCGCCGCGGCGGTCGCCCGCGGCGACGGGTTCTGGCTCTTCCTCGGCGGGAGCCTGCTCCTGGGCGCCGGCTACTCCGCCTACCACCTGACCCGCTACGCGGCGGCGCTCCTCGTCCCCCCGAGCCGCAGCGGGCGGGCGATCGGCCTCGTGGTCTGGGTGGCGGTCGTCGGCAGTTTCGCCGCCCCGGTCCTCTTCGACCGGATCGAGCAGCTCGCCGCCTCCCGGAACGGCGATCCGGCGCCCCTCGTGTACCTGGCCGCCGCGCTCCTCTTCGCCCTGACCGGTCTGCTGTTCCATCGCAGCCGCTCGCTGCGGGCGCTGCGTTCGCTCCGGGCCGGCGGCCGGCCGGCGGCCCCGGCGCCCGGAGCGGCGGACACCGGCCGGACTCCCTTCGGGCTCGCCGTCCTCTCGATGGCCTCCGCCCAGGGCGGGATGATCATGCTCATGGCGATGACCCCGGTGCAGGTCGTCGCTGCGGGCGGCTCGCTCACCGGTCTGGGAGCCATCATGGGCGCCCACACGCTGGGCATGTTCGCGCTCTCCCCGGTCGTGGGGGCGCTCTGCGACCGTCTCGGCGAGCGGACGGTCATCGCTCTCGGCGGCGCCGCGGTGGTGGCCGCGGGAGTCCTCGCCGCCCGCGCCGACGGGGTCGGGGTGGCGCTCGGCGCGGCGCTCTGCCTCCTCGGGCTCGGTTGGTGCCTCGCCTTCATCGCGGCGAGCGCGCTGCTCGCGAAGGGGCCGGGCGAAGTCGGGAAGGTCCGCCGACAGGGTCTCGCCGACGCCCTGAACTGGTTCGTAGCCGCGCTGGCGAGCGTGGGCTCGGGCGTGGTGATGACCGGGCTCGGGTTCCCCGCGGTCTCGCTCGTCTGCGCCGCGATCGGTGTGCTGACGCTCGGCGCCGCCGCCGCGATGCCGCGGCGGAGCTCCGCTACCGCCCCGCCTTCCGGCCGAGGTAACGGTCCCGCAGGATGACCCGGTGGTGGATCGCATGCCCGACCGTGCGCCAGGCGAGCGCCCGCACCGTGAACCGGAACCCGCTCGCTTCTCCGGCCCGGTCGGGCGCCGCCGCATCGAAGGACCGCATCAGGCTCACCGTGGCGCCGCGGAGGCTCTCGAGTTCGTCGAGCAGCGAGGGGAGCGGCCGGGACCCGTGCCCGGCGCCGGCGGCCCGGGACTTCTCTTCCATGCCCGGAAGCGGCGCGTCGTCACCGCGCGCGAAGCGGAGCGCCCGCGCCGTCATGATGCGCTCGACATCGGCGAGGCGCCCGACGACCTCCCGGATGGACCATTTGCCCGGCGCGCAGGCGGTGGTCGAAGCCGCTTCGGAAGCCCCCCGAGCAGCGACCGCAGCGCCGCCATCCCGCGGATGGTGACCTCCGGGAGGTCGCCCTCGGGCACGAGACGGATCGCCGCGAAGCGGTATGGCGCGCACTCGTCGGGTCGCGGCCTCGTCCACACGCCGCCGGATGGTACCGGCCCGGGCCGGTACCATCCGGCGGCTCCGCCCGGAGGGACTTCCCTGCGCCTAGGTCGGAGCCGCGCGCGCCCCGGCGCCACCCTGCTCGCCGCCGGGGCGCGAGCCGGCGCCGGGCCC
>CAYGAO010000127.1:0-8232 GCA_964347715.1 uncultured Acidobacteriota bacterium | reverse complement strand
TCGACGGCGAAGCGGCTCTTCGGGCGGAAGTCGATGCGAATCGTGAGGCGCGGCCTGGCTCCGGACTTCTCGAAGTCGAGGCCGGCGACGAACCACGGATCGGTGAGGCCGAGTGCGGCGGCGAAGAGTTCGTTGTGCATGGCGGGTCCCCTCCTGCGGGTGCGGTGCGGTGGCGCCAAGGATGCCCGATCCGCACCGGCGCCAGATCCCCGCACCCCCGCACGCGGCTCCGGCGGCCCGCACCCGACCGTCCCGGGCCCACCCCGACGGAGTGGCGCCGCCAACTCCGGCGCACCCCCGATCCTGTGGAAAGCGTGGAAAGCCCGCACGCGGACGCCGTGTCTCCGCGTGGCGGCGCGCCCCCTGCGCGCGGAACCGCGCACGCCCTTCCCACCCTTCCCACAGGGACACATCTCCCCTCCGGATCCTTCTGATAGAAGAAGAGGAGACCGGCCGATGCCCCCCTGTGCCCACCCTCCGACCACCCCAGACAGCCCCTACCACCCGATCAGCGGATCCCGGAAATCCACCCGAATTTCAAAAGAGGCACCTGCTAGTCCTCCTCCCCAGCAACCACTCTCGCCCATTTGCGGATCGTGTCGCGGCTGATTCCGGTAATCGCGCTTGCTTGGCGCTGCGAAACCAGCCTCTCGTCAGTCAGCGACACCGCCAGCCGTTGCCGCCGTCGCCGCGGTAGCGAACTCACCATCTGGGAGAGCGCGCGTTCCAGACTCGTTTCGACGGCAATGCCTTCGAGCGCAGCCTCCCGTCTTGCTTGGATCGCGGTTCGGGCGGCTTCGCTGAACGACGAGCCGACGAGGGCGCAGCCCAGCACCGCCGGCCAAGGTGAACCCGGGGTGAGGTCTAGAATGTCCCGCAGCACGACCTCGAGCCCGTCCTGTTCCGGCAGCGGGAACTCCACAATGATCTCGAACCGCCTCCAGGCCGCCGGATCGAGCAGCCCGGAGTGGTTCGTCGCGGCCAGCAAGAGGCCGCTCGGCGGCCAATCGTCGATCTCTTGGAGAAGCACGGCCACGAGCCGCTTGAGTTCTCCGATCTCGCTCGCGTCGTCCCGGCGCTTGGCCACCGCGTCGAGCTCGTCGAGGAGGAGAACGCAGTCGTGCTCACGCGCGAAGTCCAGGACGGTGCGCAGATTGCTGCCGGTGCGGCCGAGGAAGGAGCTCATGACCGCCGAGAGATCGAGAATGGCCAAGGGCCGCTCGAGTTCGCGGGCGATCCACTTGGCCGCGAGCGTCTTCCCGACTCCTGGTGGTCCGGTGAACAGCGCCGAGCGGGTCGGATCCACCCCGACCTCCGCCAGTCGTTCGGTCATCTGACGCTCGCGAACGATCCGCCGGAGGGCCGTCCAGGTCCGGTCGTCGTAGAAGGGTTCCGCTTCGAGGGTGGGTGTTTCCAGCAGTCGGACGAGAGGAACCCGCGAGTCGGTGTCCAGCGGCAGGCCCGAGGGTTCGATGCGGCGCGTCGGGTTCCCCGGAACCGGGGCCTTCCGCAGTAGATCCAAGAGCCTCGCGGCCAACTCCGGAGAGGTTGAGCGGAACCCGCGAGCGTACTTGCGTACCAGCAGCGCAACATCCCGGGGTTGACCGCTTAGGGCAACGCGGGCCAGATGGAACAATTTTTCGTTGATTTCCATGAAATCGTCCAACAACATCGGAAACATGCCGACTTCTTGTTGTTTGTCAGATGGTACAGTGGACTACCTTTGGTTGTCAATTTGAAAAATCAGTCCATGCTCTTCTCTCGGGGAGCAGGGAATCGGGAGAGGCCGGCATGGTCAGGCCTCCCGGATCGGGGAGGCGAAGCGGAAAACCGGCTCGGGTGCTCCGCGGCTCGACCCGGTGGAGATGGCGGAATTCTGGATGCGTCGCTCCCATCACCCGACCTCTGACTCACCCGGGTTCCGCGTTCCCGAACAGGGCGCCCGCCGAAATCGAGAACGCTTCCGACGACCGCTGCGAGGCGAAGAGGTGGGTCCACGGGTCCCGGACCCGGACGAGCCGCGGGTGCGGGGTTCCGCAGTCGAAGACGACATAGAGCCAGTAGCGCTCGCGGAGATGGAACGCCTGTTTCCACTCGTTGTCCTCGATCAGGACATTCCCGCGCCCCACCCGGCCCTTCACCTCGATGTTGCGGACCTCCCCGTCCGGACGGGTCGAGATCAGATCGAACCCGGGCCAGTCGGGGAGGCCAGCCGCCCGCGCCTTCTCGGGCTTCGAGACATCCTGGAGGCGGCCGTCGCGCGTCCGCTCCCATTCCCGGGCGATGCGGACGGCCGTCTCCTCCACGCGTTCGTCGTGGCGCTCGGTCTCCCGGGAATCGGCGGCGGGGATCACCAGCGCGTGGGCGATCAGGCGGGCGTCGCCCGGGTGGATCCGCTGCGGCGCCTCGGCCAGTTCGCACAGCGCCTCGGTCCGCTCCGCGGCGAGGGAGGCCTGATCGCCGCGGATTCGGTAGATCGCGTCGTCGGCGGGCTCGGTCCGGGCGCGGAGCTCGTGGCGTCGGCGGGAGAGCTCGGCGGCTCGCAGGTCGAACCCGGCGGTGAGCTGCCGGCGGCGTTCGCGTTCGTCGCCGCGCGCCCGGGCCCGGTGCTCCTCCGCCAGCCGTTCGGAGATGGCCTGCGCCTGCCTCGCCGCCTCGACGCGCATCGGGAGGGAGCGGCTCGCCAGCGGGATCGCTCCGGGGGCTGCGCCACGGGCGCCGCGGAGAAGCAGCATCCGTTCGACCGGCTCCTCGACGAGGGTTCCGTCCGCGTTCTGGCGGAGGCCGACGAGTCTTCGTTCGAGCGGACGGCGGTCGGAGGGCGCGTCTCGGAAGAGGCCGGGCGCGCCGCGAGGGGTCGCGCGCTCCGCCGGTCGGCCTGGCGGAACCTCTTCTTCGACCGAGACCAGGCCGAGGTGGAAGAAGTACGGTTCCCGGGCGCGGGGATCGCTGAACAGCGCGCCGCGCGCGGCGTCTGGTCCGAACCGCTCCCGGACCGCTCGCGAGAGCGCGTCGAAGACCGGCTCCCCCGGATGGAGCCACACGCCGGAGGTCCCCGCGGGGATCCGCCGCACCGAGAGCCGCTCCCGATCTTCCGGCGGCAGGCCGTCGAGCGCCGGCGCCAGCGGATCGAGCGCTCCGGCGCAAACCGGCATCAGGGCGAAGAACCCGTCCAGATCGCCTCGGGTTTCGAGTCCGAGGAGCGGCGCGGCCTTCTCGACGAAGCGGCGCACCTGCGCCGGGAGCAGGCGCAGGTAGCGCTCGCGCTCCATCTCGTCGCTCATTCCGGGAAGGCGCGACGCCACTTCGCCGGGCGCGCCGTAACGGGCGGTCTCCTGCTCGCCGATCTTCCGGACGCTGTCGGCGCGGACCAGGCTCTCGACCGCCGCGAGGGCTGCTCCTTCCCCGTCCTCGTCGAGTGCGCCGCGAAGGTAGTCCCGGAGGGAACGGTTCTCGAAGAGCCTGCCGATCACATCGAACACCTTGTCCGAGGCCAGTTCGGAGCGGATGCCGTCGAGCTTTTCCAGCAGCACCCGGAGCACCCGCCCTTCGCGGGTGTCCTTCGAGATCAGGTTCACGATCCGGACCTCGTGGCGTTGCCCGTAGCGGTGGATGCGTCCCATCCGCTGCTCCAGTCGGGCGGGATTCCAGGGGATGTCGTAGTTCACCATCAGCCGGCAGAACTGCAGGTTGATTCCCTCGCCGGCGGCGTCGGTGGCGACCAGGAAGCGGGCGCCGGCCGGGTCGCGGAACCGCTCCACCGCTTCCTCCCGTTCCGGCCAGTCCATCCCGCCGTGGAGCTGCCCGACCCTCCCCGAGTAACCGAGACCCTCCAGCCGGCGGACGAGGTAGTCCACCGTGTCCCGGTGCTCGCTGAAGACCAGCCACTTCTCGCCGGCGTGGCGGGGGTCGTCGAGGACCTCGCGGAGCTGGACGAACTTGGATTCCTCCGCCGAGTCGAGGAGGCGCCGCGCGCGGTCGCGCAGGTCCTCGAGGACGCCGATCTCCCCTTCGACATCCTCCTTCGCCACGACCGCGATCGCGCCGAGAACCTCGTCTTCCCAGCCCTCGTGCTCCTCCCTTCCGTCGCCGCCGGCTTCCTCGTCGGCGGCGTGGGAGTCGAAGAAGTCCCTCCGGGGCAGCCGGTCCTGCCCGGCCGGATCGTGATCGCCGCTCCCGATCTTCTCGGCGATCCCGCGGAGCTTCTCGATGCGCCGCTCGAAGGAGCGCAGCAGCGCCCAGGTCGAGCTGGCGAGCCGACGCTGGAACACCCCGAGCGCGAGCTCCACGGCGGGGCGGTTCGAGAACGCCCGCCCGTAGAACTTGCGGAGATAGGCGGTGGTGCGGCGATAGAGGTCGCGCTCGCCGTGGGGGCCTCCGGTCAGGTCGTGGCTCAGGGTGTCGCAGTGGCGGCGCCGGTAGAGCGGCCGTCCATCGAAGGCGACCATCTCCTCCTTGGTTCGGCGCAGGAAGTGTCGGGCGCGCACCGCCTTCCCGGCCCGGCGCACCGCCTCCCCGGTGGAAAACGCCTTCGGATCGAGCAGCCGCCACAGGTAGTGGTAGGGCAGATCCCGGCCCATGTGCGGAGTGGCGGTCAGGAGCAGCAGATGGCGGGCGGACCAGCCGAGCCCGGCGAACCGGCTCTGCGGGCCGGCGCAGCCGGCGAGCGCCTCGGCGAGCAGGTAACGCTGCCGCTTGTCCACGCCGCCCCGATCCTCGAGGACGCTCAGCTTGTGCGCTTCGTCGAAGACCACGAGGTCGTAGGGCGCGACCTCCGGGTCGGCGAGCGCCGCGAAGGCGCTCTCCCGGCGCAGCGTGTCGAGGGAGACGATCCGCCGGTCGGCGGCGGGTCCGAGGAACGGATTGGCGGCGCGGCTCGGTCCGCGTCCGACGATCCCGAACCGGAGGCCGAAGAGCGTCCGCAGTTCGCGCTCCCAGTTCCCGACCAGGCCGGCGGGCGGGACGATCAGCACCCGCCGGAGGCGGCCCCGCGACAGCATTTCGCGCACCACCAGGCCGGTCATGATCGTCTTGCCCGCCCCGGCGTCGTCGGCGAGCAGGAAACGCAGCGGGTCCTCGGCGAGCATCCGTTCGTACACCGCGATCCGCTGGTGGGGGAGGGCGTCGACGCGCGCGGTCTCGACCGCGAAGGCGGGGTTGAACTGGTGGCCGTGGGCGAGGCAGAGCGCTTCGGCGACCGCGGAGATCGCTTCGGCATTCCCGGCGAAGTCGAGGGGCGGCGGGCCGAGCGCCACCGCCCGGCCGGGGGTCGCGATTCCTTCTTCCAGCTCGGCGAACCGCCGCCGGGAAAGCGGGTGCGGCGAGGCCTTGCCCGCCTCCCAGCGGTGGACCGTAAGCAGCGTTACCCCGAGTTCTTCGGCGAGCCGCCCCTGGCTGAAACCAAGCGTCCGCCGCATCCGGCGCACCCGCCGCCCGAAATCGGCGGACGCCGGATCAGGGACCGCGGGAGGCACGACGGGAAGTGTACCGCGAGTCGATTCATTGGCCCCATGGGCGTTTATCATTTGTAAAACAGATCAAGCCACACGGATCTGTTTCTCGGGGACGGGAGCAGCCGGGCCATGCCGACGGGCGAGGACTCCCAAAGGAACCGACAGGTGGCCGATAGAACAGACGACATCCGGACGACGCCATGATCTGCTGACCACCTCGACGAATCCGTCATTTTCGAGCATGGTGTTCGACAGATGGACGATTCCATGACCGACAGACAGACGCTACGATTCGACCATCCGCCATGAAGCCCCCCTTCATCCCCCGGTTGCTGGCTCCCGCCATCGAGCGGGCGCTCTCGTACATGCCGGTGGTCTGTGTGATCGGTGCGCGCCAGAGCGGCAAGACGACGCTCGTTCAGCATCTGGCGAGGGACCGCGCGTTCGTGAGCTTCGACGACGAACCGAGCCTCGGGGCCGCCGCCTTCGACCCGATGCGTTTCGTCGAGGCCTTGCCGCCACAGGTGACCCTGGACGAAGTGCAGCGCGTCCCGCGCGTCCTGCCCGCGATCAAGCGCTCGGTGGATCGCGACCGCACCCCCGGACGATTCCTGCTCACCGGGTCCTCGAACCTCTTGCTGCTGCCGCAGGTTCCCGAGTCGCTGACGGGCCGCATGGCGATCTGCGACCTTCAGCCCCTCACCGAAGCGGAGAAGGAGTGCCAGTCCGGGCGATTCCTGCGCCGCCTGCTCGACGGGGACATCGAGCCTCGTATCGGGAGCGAGACGCCGTCGCCGGGTCCGACGGCGGAGGAGCGCATCGTCGCCGGTGGCTATCCGGCGGTACTGTCTCTCGTTCCCGCGATCGCCCGCGATTGGCATCGGCAGTACCTGCGCACCATCGTCGAGCGCGATGTCCGGGATGTCGCCCGGCTGCGCGATGCCGGGGAACTGATTCGACTGCTCGCGCTCTTCGCGAGCCGCGCCGGCCGTCTCTTCGTCGCCGCCGATCTGGCGCGGGACCTCGGGCTCCACCGGACGACCGTGGATCACTACACCACCGTGCTCGAACGCCTTTTTCTGGTGCGCCGCCTCCCGGCCTGGCATCGGAGCCCGGGTCGGCGCCTCATCCGGTCGCCGAAAGTCCATCCGTTGGACAGCGGCCTCGCGGCGACCCTGACCGCGCTGACGGCGCCCGACCTGATCGTCCGCCGGGACCTCATGGGCCATCTGCTGGAATCCTTCGTCGTCCAGCAGCTCATGGCGCAGGCCGCCTGGACCGATCCCGATCTCAGGTTTTGGCACTACCGCGACAAGGACCAGGTCGAAGTGGATCTGGTGATGACGCTCGGCGCCCGCACCTGGGGTTTCGAGGTGAAGGCCGCCGCTTCGCTGTCTTCCGGCGACGGACACGGCCTCGCGCGACTCGCGGACCGTTGCGGCGAGGATTTCGCCGGCGGCATCCTGTTCCATACCGGAAACGATGTTCTGCCGATGGGCGACCGCCGGATGCTCGCGGCGCCGATCAGCGAACTCTGGACACTCTGACGGCCCGCCGGACGCCGGGGCCGCGCGATGGGCGCCGATCCCGGCCTCCTCAACGGGAGGTGGCGGCCCGTCCGCGGGCCGGGCGTCGCGGACTACCCGGAATGGAGCGGTGCGCGGGGCTCGTACCCATGGTTCAGAGGGAACCGCACGGGGCGACCCATTCGACCGTCTGACCCGCGATCTTCGCGATGGCGTCGAAGTCGGAGTCGTAGTGGAGGACCACGAAGCCGGCAGCCTCGGCGGCGGCGATGATCAGGTCGGGTATCGGCAGGCGATGGAGTCCGCGCCCGGCGAGGAGACCCTGAACGGTGATCTCGCGCTGGAAGACCGCTTCCGTCAGTTCCCCTTTCCGGTACGCGAGTTCGCGCCGGGCGCGGACTCGCAGATGGTCCTCCCGATTGCGGGTCGCATAGAGGACTTCGAGATCGATGATGGCGCAAGTGGCCGCCTCACCCTCCCGGATGACGGGTTCGAGCCGCGCGCGGACGGCGGGGTGCTCCATGCGGGCAAGCGCGCTCTCGTCGATCAGGTACGGCACGATCCGGACCGGAGGGGTTCAGGAGCGCCAGGCGCCCGCCATGACCTCCTCGTCGGCGAGATCGAGGTCGTCCTTCGCCGCGAGCGCCCTGATCTCCTGGCGGCGCGCCTCGTTTCGCAGGACTTCACGCAGCGCGCGGTCGATCGTCTCCTTGATCGAAGTCGCCCCGAGAAGGCTTCGCGCCTGTTCGATCAGCCGGTCATCAACGGCGACGCTGGTCTTCCGCATCCGGGGCCTTTCGGCTGAAGACGAGGGCGTGGTATCCGGCACGGGGTGAAGCGCATATCCGATGCTGTCCGAAGACGATATTCGACCCGAGCCTTCCCGGGTTCCCGCTGGCGGCCCGTGCGGGTCGGCATCCAGCGAGAGCCGGTCCAGCGAGGCCTTGCCAGCCTCCGGGCGGTGGACCGTCAGCGGCGTTGTCCCGAGCTCCTCCGCGAGACGGCCCCGGGCGAACCCGAACGCCCCCCGACCCGACGTCCGAACGATCGCTCTGTTCGGAAGATCATCGCGGACGCCGACTTCCAGGAGCCTCCGAGACCACGATGTCGTTGAGCTTCCGCCTGCGCCAGCGCTTCGGGTGGTGCTCTCTGAGGGCCGTGCGGGGACGATGGCCGATGCCGCGGAGCAGGTGTTCGACTCAAGTTCGACAGTATTTCGGCGAATTCGGGAGGTGGCTCGTCGAAAGCCGTTG
>CAYGAO010000126.1:0-8243 GCA_964347715.1 uncultured Acidobacteriota bacterium | reverse complement strand
GATCTCGCGGCGTGGAGAGCCGGCCGCATCGGGGGCGGCGGGGCGGGGAGAGTCGTCCGGTGCGGGAGCGGGGGCGCCCGGAGCGTCGTCCGGTTCGGGAGCGGCGGGGCGCGGAGAGTCGTCCGGTTCGGGAGCGGCGGGGCGCGGAGAGTCGTCCGGTGCGAGAACGGTGGCGCCCGGAGCCGCGACCCTTTCGGGAGCGACGGTTCCGCAGGCGGCCCTTTCCCCCTCGTCCCGACCGGTCGCGGCGATCTTCGCCGAGTGGGACCGGGCCGACTCGCCCGGCTGCGCGGTCGGGGCGCTCCGGGACGGGGAGTTCGTCTTTCGGGGCGCCTTCGGCATGGCGAACCTCGACCACGGGGCGCCGCTGACCCCGGACTCGGTCTTCCGGATGGCTTCGGTCTCGAAGCAGTTCACCGCCGCGGCCGTGTTCGCCGCCGAGGAGCAGGGTCTCGTCGGGCTCGAGGATTCGCTCCGGACCCACTTCCCGGACCTTCCCGAGTGGGCGGAACCGGTGCGGGTGCGGCACCTGATCCACCACACGAGCGGCATCCGCGACTACCTCGTGGTGATGGAGCTCCGAGGCGAGGGGGGCGACGCCCACTTCACCGACGCCGAGGTGCTCCGGGCGCTCCGCCGGCTCGAGCGACGGAACTTCGATCCCGGGACCGAGTACCTGTACTCGAACTCGGGCTACTGGCTGCTCGGCCAGCTGATCCGCCGCGTCTCGGGGAAGACCCTCCGGGAGTTCGCCGCGGAGCATCTCTTCGGCCCGCTCGGCATGGAAGCGACGCACTTCCACGACCGCTGGCGCGAGCTGGTCCCGGCCCGCGCCAGCGGCTACCGCCCCCGCCCCGGGGCCGCGGGCGGCGGTTTCGAACGCGACGAGACGACGCTCGAGATGGTCGGCGACGGCGGGCTCTACACCTCGGTGAACGAGCTCGCCCGCTGGGAGCGGGTGTTCCTCGATCCGGGACCGCTCGGGCCGCGCCTCCTCGCGCGGCTGCTCGAGCCGGGACGGTTCGCGGACGGCTCGTCCCAGGACTACGCGGGCGGGCTGGTCCACGGCGCGTTCCGCGGCCTCGCCACCGTGTCCCACGGCGGCGGGTTCGTCGGCTTCCGAACGCATTCGCTCCGCTTTCCCGAGCAGGACTTCGCCGTCTTCGTGCTCTGTAACGCGGCGAGCGCCGACGCGGGGGCGCTCGCCCGCCGGGTGGCCGAGGTCTTCCTCGCCGACTCGCTGGCGCCGGCTCCGCCGCGCCCGCCGCGCCGGCTACCGGTCGCTCCGGGCCGGTTCTGGGAAGAGGCCTCGTCCTCGATCGCTCTCGTGGAGGCAGCGGACGGAGCCGGCCGGCGCCTCCGGCGCGACGGGTTCCCGGTCCCGCTCGACGACGGGGAGCTGCGGCTCGTCCCGGACGGGGACGGTTTCCTCCTCCGGCGGCCCGGACAGCGCGACTTCGCCTACCGGCGGGTGGAACCGGAGGACCCCGGCCTCGAAGAGCTGGCGTTCCTGACCGGGACCTATCGCTGCCGCGAGCTCGGGGTCTCCTGGGGCGTGCGGGTGGACGCCCGCCCCGGACTGACGCTCGCCGGCGCGGGGCGGGAGCGGGCGCTCGAGCCGGTCTTCCGGGACGCGGACGGAGGCCTCGTCTTCTCCTTCGAGGGCGGGAGCGTCCGCTTCCTCCCGGATCCGGCTTCCGACCGCGCCCGCGGCTTCGAGCTCGCCGCCGGCCGCGCCCGCGGCTTCCGGTTCCGACGCGACTAGTCAGGCCTGGCGAAAGTCCCTCGCGCGCCGACGCGGCGCGGAGCTCCGCCGGGGAGGGGTGCGGGGAGGGTCCTCCCTCCCCGCGAAAGCGGGCGGAACGGATCGCGCGAGCGATTCGGGCCGCTAGCCGCCGGCCCGGCTCGTCGCCGCTCGCACCGCCTCGCGGATCTTCTCGTTCATCGCCGGAAGGCCCTCGGGCTTCGGCCCGCCGCCCTCGGCGCGCCCGGCCCGCCCGCCGCCCCGGCCGCCGATCGCGGCGGCCGCCTCGGCGAGGAGCCGGTTCGCCGGCAGCCGCTCCTCGAGGTCGGCGGACACCGCGACGATCACCGCGGCTCTGCCGTCCCGGACCGCCGCCGACACCGCGACGAACGAGCGGCCCGGGTGCCGGTCGCGGAAGTCGTCCACGAGCCGGCGGTGCTCGTGCTTCGAGGCGCCGTCGAGCGGGGCGGGCATCCAGACGAGAACCCCGGCGATGTCTTCCGGCGCGCCGCCGTCCGCGGATTCGCGGGCGATCCGCCCCCGGAGCCGCTCGACTTCGCGCTCCGCCCGCCGGAGGTCCGCGCGGAGTGCTTCCACGCGCGCGACGACCAGGTCCGGACGGGTCTTCGCCGCGCGGCCGATGTCCGAGAGCAGCCGCCGGCCGAGGAGCACGGAATCGAGCGCCGCCCGCCCGGTGAGCGCCTCGATCCGGCGGACCCCGGCGGCCACCGAGGACTCCGAGACGATCACGAAGAGCCCGGCCTGGCCGGTCGCGCCGAGATGGGTGCCGCCGCAGAGTTCGATGCTGAACCCGGGCACCTCGATCACCCGCACCTCGGTCCCGTACTTCTCGCCGAAGAACGCGAGCGCGCCCCGGGAGAGGGCCTCGTCGAGCGGCATCACGCTCGCGAGGACCTCGCGGTTCGCGCGGATCTGCTCGTTCACCCGGCCCTCGATCGTCGCCAGCTCGCCTTCCGTGAGCGCCGCGAAGTGGGTGAAGTCGAAACGGAGGCGCCCGGGAGCGACGAGCGAACCCGCCTGCTTCACATGCGGCCCGAGCGTGTCGCGGAGAGCGGCGTGGAGCAGGTGGGTCACGGTGTGGTGGCTCGCCGCTCCCGAACGGCGGACGCGGTCCACGAGCGCCTCGACCCTCTCGCCGGCTCCGATCGCGCCCTCCCGGATGCGGACCGAGTGGACGACGAGACCGTCGCGGCTCCGGGTGTCGAGCACCTCGGCGAGCCCGCCCGCGGTGCGGAGCACGCCCCGGTCGCCCACCTGGCCGCCGCCTTCCGGGTAGAACGGCGTCGCGTCCAGGATCATCTCCCCCTCCTGCCCGGCGGCGAGCGCCGGAACCGGGGCCGGGGCGCCGGAGGCGTCCGGGGCGAGCGCGGCGACCACCCGGGACCCGTCGGACTCGGTGTCCTCGTGGCCGGTGAAGCGGGTCGGCCGCCCGCCGCCGATCTCGCGGTACGCGCCCGCGGGGGCGGGGGCGGCCTTCCAGGACTTCCTGGCGCGCTCGCGTTGCGCGCGCATCCGGGATTCGAAGCCGTCGCGGTCCACCGAGAGTCCGCGCTCGGCGGCGACTTCCTCGACGAGATCGAGCGGCAGGCCGAAGGTGTCGTGGAGCCTGAAGGCGTCCTCGCCGGAGACGCCGGCGCGTTGGGCGCTCTCCGGTCCCCGGCGTTCGAGCACCCGGTCCAGCTGCCCCATCGCGGCCCGCAGCGTGCCCGAAAAGCGTTCCTCCTCGAAGGCCGTGACCCGGAGGATCAGTTCCCGCGAGAGGCCGAGCTCGGGCCAGGCGTCCGCGTTCGACGAGATCGCGAGGCCGACCAGATCGGAGAGGAACGGACCCGCAATCCCGGCGCGCCGCCCGAAACGGACCGCCCGCCGCAGGATCTTGCGTAACACGTAGCCGCGCCCGTCGTTCGCCGGGAGAACCCCGTCGGCGATCAGGAACGCGGTGGCGCGGGCGTGGTCGGCGATCACCCGCGCGGCGGTCCGGACCATCGCCGGGTCCCTGTCCCCCGGTGCGCGCGCCGCCGCCGCCGCGGCGAGTCCGGCGAACAGATCGGTCTCGTAGTTCGAGGCGACGCCCTGCATCACCGCCGCGAGCCGCTCGAGTCCCATGCCGGTGTCCACCGAGGGAGCGGGGAGCGGCGTGAGCGCGCCGGCGGCGTCGCGGTCGAACTGCATGAACACGAGGTTCCAGATCTCCAGAAAGCGATCCTCGCCGGGGAAGTCCGGGCCCTGGTCGTAGTGGATCTCCGAGCAGGGGCCGCAGGGGCCGGTGTCGCCCATGGCCCAGAAGTTCTCGGCCGCGGGGAGCGCCCGGATCCGCGCGTCGGGGACATGGGCGCGCCACGCCGCGCGCGCCTCCGCGTCTTCGGGCGTCGTCTCGTCGCCGGCGAAGACCGAGACCGAGAGCCGCTCGGGGTCGAGCCCGAGGTCCGCGGTGAGGAACTCCCAGGCGAGGGCGATCGCCTCTTCCTTGAAGTAGTCGCCGAACGAGAAGTTCCCGAGCATCTCGAAGAAGGTGTGGTGGCGGGGGGTGAGGCCCACGTTCTCGAGATCGTTGTGCTTGCCGCCGGCCCGCACGCACTTCTGGACGCTCACCGCGCGGGGCGAGTCGCGGGTCCCGCGCCCGAGGAAGATGTCCTTGAACTGGTTCATCCCGGCGTTCGCGAAGAGCAGTGTCGGGTCGTCGCGCGGGATCAGCGACGAACTCTTCACCACCGCGTGATCGCGGGCGGCGAAGAAGTCGAGGAAGGTCCGGCGCAGTTCGGCGCCGCGCGTCGGGGTCACGGGGCGTCCTCCCCGAGGGAGTCCGCGTCGCCGAGTGCGCGTCCGGCGGCCTCGCGGGAGAACCCGCGGGCGATCAGGCCGCGATGGAGGCGCAGCCGCTCGCGCTCGCGCCCGGCGCCGTCCGTCGGCGCCCGGCGGTTCTTCCGGAGCCGGGCGAGGGCGGCCCGCGCGCGCTCGGCCTCGACCCCCTCCCCGAACTCCTCGCGGATCGCCCACCGGGCCAGGTCCTCGGGGATCTGCCGCTTCCGGAGCCGGGCCGCCGCCTTGAGCGGCCCGTGGTGTCGCGTCCGGGCGCAGCTCCGCGCGAGCGCCCGGTCGTCGAGGTGACCGCGTTCCTGGAGGCGGGAGACGGCCGCGCCGATCTCCGCCTCGTCGTGCCCCTTCTGGCGGAGCCGCTCGCGGACCTCGCCCTCGCTCAGATCGCGCCGCGCGAGCAGCGCGATCGCCGCGCTCCAGGCGGTGGAAGCGACGGCGGCGGGGGGAGGGGAGGGCACCGAGGGAGGTTACTCCGGGGAATGGCGAAGGCCGCGCCGCGGACCGGTCAGCAGCCTGTGGATGAGGCACCCCGCATGGGACCGTCCTCGAAGAGATGGGGAACCTCGCCGTCCGGGCGGATGCGGGGCGCTTCGCCCACCGGATGGCGGCCCGAATCGCGTGCGCGATCCGTTCCGTCCTCTTTCGCGGGGAGGGAGGACCCTCCCCGGCGGCGCTTCGCGTCGCCCCGGCGCGCGAGGGACTTTCTCCACAGCCTGTCAGGAGGCGGCGCCGCAGTGGGCGCAACGGGGGGCGTCGGGATGGCGCGGACGGCCGCAACCCCAGCACGAGCGCCGGCGGGGGGCGCCCCGGCGGATCCGGTTCAGCACCGCTTCGCGCTCCTCGGCGTCCACGCCGAACGAGGCGAGTTCGCGCAGGTCGCTCAGCAGGCCCTGCGCCGACGGGTAGCGGTCGGAGACCCGCGGCGCGAGCGCCTTGGCGACGATCTCGTCGAGATCCTTCGGCACCCCCGGGCGCTTCTTCCGGGGATGTTCGTTGCCGCCGCCCTCGACGAGCGCCTGCTGGCGCACCGGGTCGGGGTCCTGGTAGGGGAGCGCCCCGGTGAGCATCTGGTAGAGCACGACGCCGACGGAATAGACATCCGAGGCGAAGACCGCCTCGGCGCGGAACTGTTCGGGCGCGAGGTAGTAGGGGTTTCCGAGGTAGCGGGCGCCGTGCTCGGCCACATGGACGCGGCGCGCGATCCCGAAGTCCGTGATCTTGGCGGTGTCGCCGGCGAGCAGGATGTTCTCGGCGCTCAGGTCGCCGTGGAGGAGATGCTGGCGGTGCGCGTGCTCGAGCCCGGCGAGCACCCCGGCGGCGATCTGCATGGCGAGCGCGGGGGCGAGCGCCCCGTCGGCCTCGATCCGGCGCGCCACGGAGACCCCGTCCACCCATTCCATGACCACGAAGAGAGTGTCCCGCTGTTCGTCGCAGGTGATCAGCCGGACGATGTTCGGGTGCTCGAGCGCGGCGAGCAGGCGCGACTCGCGGATGATCTCCTTCCGGCCCTCGGGGCTCTGGTCGTGGGGGACCTTGATCGCCCGGCAGCGGTCGAGGAACACATCGCGGACCAGGTACACGGCCCCGAAGGTGCCGCGGCCGAGGTTCCGCTGGATCTCGTAGTTTCCGAGACGCTGCCCGAGCAGGAACATCGGCGCGAAATGCTACCGACGCCCGGTGTTCCTTCCGGTCCGGTTCCGGGTGGCGAGCAGGGCGGCCGCCCCGACCACCGCGGCGGTCCCGGCGCCGAGCACCCGCTCGCCGAGGTCGAGCCGGGCGAAGCCCGACGCCGCCGCGGCGGCGAGTTCCTCCGGCGAGAATCCCCCCTCGGGCCCGACCGCGAGCGCGCACTCTCCGGGAACGATCCGGGGCGCGGGTTCCCCGGGGCCGCCCGGGGTGGCGACGAACCGCCCCGGCGGCAATTCTCCCCGGACCCACTCACGGAACGCGAGCGGCGGGCGCACCGCCGGAACGAGAGCGCGCCCGCACTGGCGGGCGCCGGCGAGCGCCGCCGCCTGCCAGCGGCCGCGGCGCGCCGGAGCCGGTGAGCCTTCGGCGCGCTCGGTGACGAGCGGGGTCACCGAGGCGGCGCCGACCTCGGCCAGCTGGCGGACGATCCCGGTGAGGCGGTCGCCCTTCGGGAGCGCGACGGCGACCTCGAGCCGCGTCTCGGGTTCCCCCGGCGGCAGCGGCAGCCCCCGCTCGAGCCGACAGCGGCCATCGGGATCCGCCGAGGCGAAGCGGGCGGAGAACGCCGCCCCGGCGCCGTCGAACACCTCGCAGCGCGCCCCGGGAGCGAGGCGGAGAACGCGCCGCAGGTAGTGCGACTCGGCGGCGTCGAGCCGGATATCGGGGTTTCGGCCCGCCTCGGGAGCGAGGAAGCGGTAGCGGCGGGACATCTCCGGGCGGGGTTCCGGTTCCGCGCGAAGGGTCTCCCGTCCGCCTGGCGGGTTTCCGGTTTCGCGTGGGGGCTCCGGTTCCGCGTGGCGGGGCCGGGAGGTCAGGTGAAGAGGCGGTGCAGGAACGAGGGGCGATCCTCGCGGCCTCCGTTCTTCGCCGCCGGGGAGGATCGGGACGACGGGGATCCGAGCTCCCGGGCGAGCGTCTCGGCGGCCTCGCGCGCCCGGTCGCTCAGCCGCTTCGGGATCTCGACCGAGATCCGGACCAGGTGATGGCCCCGTCCCCGACCGCGAAGCGTCGGAAATCCCTTGCCGCGGAGGCGCAGGATCGTCCCCGGCTGGGTTCCCGGCGGGATGCGGAGCGACTCCTCGCCCCAGATCGTGGCCACCGGGACATCGGCGCCGAGCATCGCGTCCGGAACCCCGATCGCCGCCTCGCCGAGCACATCGTCGCCGTCCCGCGCGAGCTCCCGGTCGGGCCGGATGCGGACGAGCACATAGAGATCGCCGGGAGGGGCGCCGCCGGCGCCGGGCTCGCCCTCGCCGGTGATCCGGAGCTGGTTCCCGTCGGCGACGCCGGCCGGGAGGCGGACCGTGATCTCGCGCTCGCGGGCGACTGCGCCTTCGCCCGCGCAGGCGGAGCACGGATCCCGGACGATGTTCCCGGTTCCGCCGCAGGCGGAGCAGGTCCGGCTCACCATCATGAACCCGCGGGAGAGGGTCTCCTGGCCGCGTCCGCCGCAGCGTCCGCAGACGATCGGCTTCTTCCCGGCGGCGATGCCGCTCCCCCCGCAGGAGTCGCACGACTCGGCGCGCGGCACCAGGATGCGCTTCTCGCTCGCCTCGCGCGGTTCGGCGAAGTCGATCGTCAGCTCGTACTGGATGTTTCGCCCGCGCGAGCGGCGCGAACGGCCCGTCTCGCCGAACATCTCCCCGAAGAGGTCGAAGACGCTCCCGCGGAAGAGATCCTGGAAGTCGGCGAAGATCTCGTCGTTGACCGGCCCGGACGCGCCCCCGAGACCCGCCGGCCCGAAGCGGTCGTAGCGCGAGCGTTTTCCGGGGTCGGCGAGGACGCTGTAGGCCTCGGATGCTTCCTTGAAGGATTCCTCGGCGCTCTTGTCGCCGGGGTTCCGGTCGGGATGGAAGCGGACCGCGAGCTTGCGGTAGGCGCGCTTGATCTCCTCGGGAGAGGCGTCGCGCGCGCCGCCGCGGCCCTCGGAGAGGTCGCGCTCGGGTACGGTCGGCATGGGGCCGCGCGCGGC
>CAYGAO010000125.1:0-8272 GCA_964347715.1 uncultured Acidobacteriota bacterium | reverse complement strand
GGCGGCGCTTCGCGCCGCGTCGGTGCGCGAGGGACTTTCTCCACAGCCTGCTGAGCCGGGCCCCCGGGACCCGGCGGCCCCCCGACGAGGCGAGCGCGGGATGGCTACCGGGCGGGGCCGGCGCCGGGGGAGCGGTTCCGCCGGGAACCCGGCGGTCCTCCGACGAGACGAGCGCGGGATGGCTACCGGGCGGGGCCGGCGCCGGGGGAGCGGTTCCGCCGGGAACCCGGCGGTCCTCCGACGAGACGAGCGCGGGATGGCTACCGGGCGGGACCGGTGCCGGGGGAGCGGTTCCGCCGGGAACCCGGCGGCCCTCCGACGAGGCGAGCGCGGGATGGATACGGGGCGGGACGGACGCTGGCGGAGCGGTTCCACCGGGAGCCCGGCGGTCCCCGGGGTGGCGAGTCGTTCCGGGCGGCGAGTCCCGCAGTGATTCCCGGCGCCCCGGGCGAGGCGGCGCCCGGGTTCTACCCGAACTCCCGCTTCCCCTTCGTCGCCGGCCTCGAAGCGAGCGCCGAGGCGATCCGGGACGAACTCGAGAGCGTGCGCGGGCCAGGGGCCGGGTTCGTCCCCTGGCCCGAGACCGGTCTCTACGGCGCCGGTTGGGATGTCTTCGGGTTCTACGCCTTCGGGCAGCGGCTCGACGGCAACTGCGCGCGCTGCCCCCGCACCGCAGCGGCGGTCGAGGCGGTTCCGGGGCTCACGACGGCGGGGTTCTCCCGGCTCGCTCCCGGCGCCCGGATCCGTCCGCACACGGGATACACGGACCGGGTGCTCCGCTGCCACCTCGGGCTCGTGACCCCGCCCGACTGCGCGCTCCGGGTGGGTTCCGAGACGAGGGCCTGGGTGCGGGGGCGCTGCCTCGTCTTCGACGACACCCGGGAGCACGAGGCCTGGAACCGGTCTTCCGAGGAACGGATCGTCCTGCTCCTCGACTTCCTCCGGGATCGCTGATGTTCCGCGAACTCCGGCGGGCGATCACGGACGCCGCCGTCCGCGTCTGGCCCGAGCCGGTCTGCGCCCTCGTCTGCGGCGGCGCCGGCGGCAACGAGCTCGTTCTCGTGGATGGAGTCGAGGATCCCTCCCGAGACACCTTCCGGGTGGATCGCGCCCGCCTCCGGGGTTCCTGCCCTCCGGGCCGGGAGCTCCGCGGCTTCGTGGTCTCGCATCCCTGCGACAGCGCTCGGGACTACGACCCGGTGCTCGGCACCCCGAGCGCCGCCGAGATGCGGGCCCAACTCGACCTGGCGCTGCCCTTCGGGATCTGGCTCACCGACGGCGAGCGCTGGCTCGATTCGTTCTGGTTCGGGGATCAGTGCCCGCGGCTGCCGTTCGTGGGGCGGCCCTTCCGCCACGGCGTGTTCGACTGCTACTCGATCGTCCGCGACTACTTCCGGCAGGAGGTCGGGTATCGCATTCCCGAATTCCCCCGGGACTGGAACTGGTGGGTCCGGGGACTCGACCTGTACGCGGACGGGTACCGCCCGGCCGGCTTCGAGCCGATTCCGGACGACGCGCCGAGGCCGCACGATATCGCGCTCTTCCGGATGCTCTCCAAGGTGCAGAACCACGCCGGGATCCTGATCGAGCCGGGCTCGATGCTCCACCACCCGGGCTCGTTCCGTCCGGTGGACCCGCTCCGGATGAGCCATATCGTCCCCCTGGAGCGCTGGGAGCGCCATGTGGTCCGGTGGGTCAGGCTCCGGGAGGAGGTCCGGCGGGAGGCGGCGGCGAACCGATCGAACACCACGCCGGGATCCTGATCGGGCCGGACTCGATGCTCGGTCACCCGGGCTGGCTCCGCCCCGCGGCCCCGCTCCGTATGGGCCACATCGTCCCCATGGAGCGCGGGGAGCGCGAGGTCGTCCAGTGGATCAGGCTGCGGGAGGCGGCGGCGAACCGACCGGCGGTCTCGGGGGAGGGCGCTCCGCCCTCGGGTCGGGTCCTACCCCGGCGAGCGTCTCCATCACGAACGAGCGCCAGGCGTCCGAATAGACCGCGTCATGCAGCGTGAGCCGGGGAATCCCCGGCTCGTAGATCCCGCAGTGGAGCATGTTGCTGCGGTAGATCACGAGGTCTCCCGGCCCGGCCTCGACGCGGACCGCCGAGACGACCCCGAGCGCCCGCTCGAGTTCCGACCGGAGCGCCCGGATCCGGGCGGCGGGCAGGTCGCGCTCCCGGGCGCCCGCGTAACGGCTCCGTTCGGCGACGAGCGCCGCCTCGGGGCTCCCGTCCGGGCGCTGGTGGGAACCCGGGACCACCCACAGGTTCCGGTCGGGAAGCAGCGGGATGTTCAGCTGGTTGAAGAGGCGGAGGTCTCCGGTTCGTTCCCACCAGGCGTCCCGATCCAGCCCGGGGAGGAAGTCGCGGTAATCGCGGTGGAGCCCGGTGGACCACCAACGGTCCCGGGGCTCGATCAGGAGCCCGGTGAGCTGGAAGTCGCGCGAGAGTCGGGGCGGGGGAGTGATCGCGCCTCCGAACAGATCGTCGAGCACCCGGTCGAGGCGGTCGCTGCGGTAGAACTCGCGGATCCACTTCGGATCGAAAGCCCCGACGAACGACTGGAGCGGGCGCGCCCGCTGGATGTTCGGATCGCGGTGCAGCGAACGGACCAGGTCGGGCAGCGGCGCGACGAGCGTCCGGGCCCGTTCGATCCGGTCGGGTTCGAAGATCCCCTCGAGGCGCAGGTAGCCGGCTTCGAGGTAACGATCGAGGAGGAGACCCACCGCTCACCAGTAGGCGCGGTAGCGGCCGCCGGCGGGGAGCGCGTGCCCCTGGAGCGTGACCCGGCGGTCGTCGGGGAACAGCTCCCCGGTGGCGGGGGCGAGGCGGTGGAGGAGCAGGCCCGAGTGACACACCAGCTCGCCGAGCCGGTAGCGGATCTGCTCCGGCGGATGGTCGTCGGGGATGCGGGCCTTCTCGGTGGCGGACTTGGCGTCGAACTCGGGGCGCCCGATGTTCCAGAATTCGAGTCCCGCGCCGGCTCGCGGCAGCGCGATCGGGAGTGTGAACGAGAAGGGTCGGGAAGCGTCCATCGCTTCCGGGCACTCCCAGGGGATGTCGAGGTGCTGCAGGTCGAAGTGGATCCGGCCGAGCGGCCGCCGGAACGCCTCGTGGGCGAGGAAGATGTGGAATCCGGGCCGCGCGGCGTCCGGTGCGAACCCGACCGGGGCCCGGAGCTCCTCGCGGAGGGTGGCGAGAAGCCGGTCGTAGAGCCAGCCGAAGTCCGCGTCGAGGACCGGGTTCAGCGCTTCGGCGCGCTCCCGGTAACCGGTCCGCCCCGGCCCCGCATCCAGGTAACCCGCCACGCCGAGCGTATAGAACGGGAGCCCGGGAAAGCGGTTCGTCCAGAGGCTCCGGCGCGAGGCGACCTGTCGCCAGACGCGGCCGCATTCACGGTCGTCGAGGAGCCTCCGACGAACGAATGCCTCCCGCCCGCCAGAGCGATCGCCCGAGCCACGGTCCCGCCGAGCCAGCACCACGCGACCGGCGCTCCGGCTCCCGGCGCGGAGCGGTTTCGCGATCAGCCGCCGCCGGTACCGGCAGTGCCCGCGGTTCCCGCGGTCGCCACCGAACTCGCCAGCGTGGCGCAGGCGAAGGTCGAAGCGGTGCCGACGCTACCCGCGCTGCCCGCGGTCTTCCCGCCGGCAGCCACCGCGCCGAGCGACTCGTCCGAAAGGTGGGTGTTCGGATCCATCGGCATGACGACATGGAAGGTGTCCGGAGTGTTCGCCGAGAACCGAACCTGCATCCCGGGCGGGACGCTGAAGCCGATCCCCGCGAGGGCCTCGGCGTTGTTGCCCTGGTCGAGCTGCTCCCGAAACCCCGGTTCATTCCGGTAACGCACGGAGAGGTTCAGGAGCGCGGGGCCACGCTCCCGCATCTTCTTTCCGATGTCCAGGTTCCGGATCGAGTCGTGAAGATCCATGGGATTCTCTCCTGTCGAGCGAGGCGACTCGCCGAAACCGCGTCTCGGAGTCGCCCGGAATTTCGATGTCCGTCAACGGAACATAACACACGCCATAACCGCCCGCATCTCACCACAGCCTGCCATGCGCTGCTCACCCGGAAGGACCAGAAGGCCGGGGTGGCCTTCGGTGCGGACGAGACCGTGACGATCGCCGAGGCGCTCCGCTCCTGCACCTGGAACGGCGCTTTCCTGACCCACGACGAGACCCGGCGCGGCCTCGAAGAGGATCCGGAGCTGCTCTTCGGGATGCGCGCGCGAGTGCTCACGACGATGGTCGAGGGCCAAGCGGTCCACGGCGCCCTGCCCGGCGAACCGGCTCCGGCCGGCCCGGGCGCGTCTTGGAAAACCAGGCGCCCGATGTGGTACGATGCGGTTCCTGATTAGGCTTTGACTGGCGTCGGTGCGCGCCGGCGCGCCCAACCAGCCGACCGGGAGGTAGGTGACATGCAGTCATTCCGAGGCCGTTCCTCGATCACGCGGAGAGGGTTCCCGCTCCTCGCCCTCTTCCTCGGCGCCGGCCTCTTCGTCGTCGCCTGCGGTGACGACGAGACGACGCCGACTCCGACGGCGCCCGCGCCGACCCCGACCCCCGAGCCCGAACCCGAGCCGGAACCGGAGCCGGAACCGGAACCCGAGCCGGAGCCCGAGGGTCCGGCGTCGCCGGAGGGCCTCGCCGTCTCCGCGAGGGGTCCCGACTTCATCGAGTGGCGGTGGACTTCCGTCGAGGGCGCGGCCGGTTACGAGGTCCAGTTCAGCAGGGATTCGACCTTCACCGACGACGATCCGACCGCTTTCAAGCAGGGTGCCGACAGCACCACCCACCGGGTCTCGAACCTCGAACCCGAGAGTTCCGGCTACCTCCGGGTGCGGGCCTACACCGGCACGCTGACCGAGCCGGTCTTCGGCCAGTGGGCGTTGGCGTCCGAGGGCACGACCGGGGAACCCCCGGCGCCGGAGCCGCTCCCCGCTCCGGAGAACCTCCGTTCGACCGGCAGGGACGACGAATCGATCGATCTCGCCTGGAACCGGGTTTCCGGCGCCGACCACTACGAGGTCCAGCAGCGCGTCGAAGGCGCCTCCGGCTGGGCGGGCGCGAGTTGCGGCGGTGGCGACGACGAGGTGGATTCGACGAGCTGCGTGGCCACCGACCTGGACCGGGGAACGGCCCACGAGTTCCGGGTCCGCGCCGTCCCGGACTCCGACGACGACACCGCCACGGTGAGCGAGTGGACGGTGACCGAGGACCCGATCTCCACCACCGGCCGCCCGCCTCCCACGACCAGTTCCGGCGGCGTGGGCGCCCTGAACGTCCAGTGGACGGCCGATGCGGACTCGATCACCTGGACCTGGGAGCAGATGCGCGGTTCCACCTACGACTTCGTGGTTCTGGACAGCGCGGACAGGGACGCGGAGAACCCGTGCGTCGGGGTGGATTACGGGACGAGCGACCTGGAGTCGGTCGCCACCAGCAAGGTCCAGGGCGGGCTCAGCGCCGGGGCGGTGCGCCTGCTGTGCGTCCGGACCTCGAATCCGACGAACCTCGAGGAGAACCTCTCCTGGGCCTGGGCGGTGCCGGCTCCGGCGGAGCTCGGAGGCATGGACAAGCACAGCGCTCCGGACGACGAAGCCGTCACGACCTCGGTCGAATGGGACGGCCCGTTCCAGGTGGTCGGCGGGTTCGACTACGCCTTCCGGGCCGTCGTGGATCCGGCGCGGGCGAACGACATCACCTCCTCGACATCGGCGAGAGATGTGCAAACTGCCTGTGATTCGGGAATCGCCGTCGAGGACGGGGAGAGCGATGTGGACATCACGATCGACGAGGTGAGCATCTCGAGGAACCTCGTCCGCTATGCGGGATATCTGCTCTGCCAGCGGTACGGGAACGACGCCGGCGCGACCGACTGGTCGGTGCCGCCGAACAACCGGGAGATCGCCACGAGGCCGGCGGCCCCGCCGAGGCCCGTGGTGGACACCTCCCGGACGATCGTGAGCGCCACTTCGACCGATCCGACCACCATCGTGTGGCGGGTGGATGTCCGCGACGACTCGGATGTGCCGCGGGAGAGAGCGCAGTACCAGGCGGTGACGCTCACCCAGCCCGAACGCGGGGATCACGATGAAAACACCGCCACCGCGTTCGCCGGCCTGACCGCTCCCACCGTGGACGCCTGCAGCCTCACCCAGGAAACCGGCGTTACCTGGACCACCACGGATGTGACTGCGGAGATATCGACGACTTCCGACGGGATCCGGGTGTCGCCGGACCCCTTCGACCGCCCGGACCATCAAGCCAACCGCGACGAGGATCCGGACGATCTGCGGGTCTTTCTCTGCGTTCGGGCGAACGATGCCGCCAATGGCGGAGAGGGGCCGTGGGTCATCAGCACGGCCTACACGGTCCAGCAGAAGCCGGCCCCGTAGCCCGAAGAGGAGAATCGGTCCAGTCTCGACACAGAGGCGGACCCGGCTGGCGAGGTCGGGGCGGCAACCGTCGCCCCGACCCCCGATGCCGGCCCGCAAGTACCGGACGGTTCCGATAGAATCGCGCTCCTCTTCCACTGACCGGTTCCGGGGGTTCCCGAACCGGTCGGTTACCAGAAAATCCCTGCTTCCAGGAGACCTCTCATGACCAGGAAACTGCTTCTTTCCCTTTCGATCCTCGCCCTCGCCTTCGGCGTGGTCTCGCTGGCGAGCGCCGAAGACATGGCCTTCACCGGCTGGGTCGCCGACGAGGCCTGCGCGAAGGACTATGAGAAGTCCGCGAACGCCGACCACCAGGGCTGCGCCACCGGCTGCCTCAGCGGTGGCGACAACGTGGCCCTCGTCAGCATGGACGGCTTCCACCTGCTGGACATCACCGCCGAGAAGGCCCTCGAGCACCTCGGCATGGAAGTCACGGTGATGGGTTCGCTCGACGAGGCGACGAACACGATCTCGGTCACCTCGATCTCCGAATCGAAGTAACGGGCTGACGGCCCGAGATCCCGGGCCGATTCCCGTCCGGGGGCGCCGGGTTCTCCCGGCGCTCTCCGCGGCTCTTCCGCCGTGGCGCGGGCGCGAGACACCGGCGGAAGCGAGTGGCGCCCCCTGACGAACCGGGCATCGAAACACCCCATGTTGCGTCACACTCCGCTCCACTCCCTCCACCGGGAGCTCGGCGCGCGCCTCGTCCCGTTCTCGGGGTGGGAGATGCCGGTGCAGTTTTCCGGAGTCGTCGCGGAGCACCTCGCCGTGCGCCGGCGCGCCGGGCTCTTCGATGTGAGCCACATGGGCCAGCTGGTCGCGTCCGGACCGGACGCCCTGCCGCTGCTCCAGCGGCTCACCCCGAACGATGTCTCGCGGCTCCGCCCGGGGCGGGCGCAGTACTCCGCGCTCACCACGGACTCCGGCGGCATCGTCGACGACATCGTCGTGTACTGCCGGGGCGAGCAGGAGTTCCTGCTGATCACGAACGCCGCGAACACCGGGCGCGACCTCGCCTGGATCCGGGAGCGGGGCGGCCCGGCGGCGGCCGCGGTCACCGACCGAAGCGACGAGACCGCGCTCCTCGCGCTCCAGGGGCCGCGCGCGGAGCGGATCCTCGCGCCGCTGACCGACCTCGACCTCGGCGCGATCCGCTACTACCGCTTCGCCGAGGGACGGGTCGCCGAGGCCTCCGCCAGCGTCGCCCGCATGGGCTACACCGGAGAGGACGGCTTCGAGATCATGGTCGGGTCCGACCTGGCCGAGCGCGTGGCGCGGCGGATCCTCGAGGCCGGCGAGCCGGAGGGTCTCCTGCCCGCCGGGCTCGGCGCCCGGGACACGCTTCGCCTCGAGGCGAAGATGGCCCTCCACGGCCAGGACATCGGCGAAGACCACACCGTCGAGGAGGCGGATCTCGGCTGGATCGTGAAGCCCGGCAAGGGCGACTTCATCGGGCGGGACGCCCTCGTCGCCGAGCGCGAAGCGGGCTCTTCCCGAAAACTCGTCGGCTTCGAGCTCCGGGCCCCCGGCATTCCCCGCCACGGCTACCCGGTCCTCGTGGCCGGGGAGCCCTTCGGCGCCGTCACGAGCGGCGGCTACGCCCCGTTTCTCGAGAAGAGCATCGGCCTCGCCTACCTTCCCGCCGGGTCCGCTTCTCCGGGGACGCGCTTCGAGGTCGTGATCCGGAACCGCCGGGTTCCCGCCGAAGTCGTCGAGACCCCGTTCTACATCCGGCCCGGCAAGAAGAAGAGGCGGCGCTCCGCCGGAGCTCCGGCCGCCGCGCCCCCCCCCCCCCCCCCCCGCCGCCCCCCCCGCGACCCCCCCGCCGCCGCGCAC
>CAYGAO010000124.1:0-8292 GCA_964347715.1 uncultured Acidobacteriota bacterium | reverse complement strand
AAAGACGGTGGGGCGAATCGCGGAAGCGATTCGACCCACCTGCCCGTGGGAAGAGCGCCCCGCATCCCCGAATCGGGGTGGATTCCGGTTCCCCTCCCGGAGCGGTGCGGATGCGGGTCGCTTTTTCCACGGGCTGCTGAGGAACGAGCGTGCACCATCTCGGCAACTTCTCGCTCATGGCGGTCGTGGTGCTCTCGGCCTACGCCGGCCTCGCCTCGTTCCTCGGGGCCCGGAAACACTCCGTCTCGCTGGTCACGAGCGCCCGCCGGGCGCTGATCGCCGCGGCGGCGTTCTCGGGGCTCGCGACCCTGGCGCTCCTCGCGCTCTTCGTCGCCGACGACTTCCGCTTCCAGTATGTGGCGAGCTACTCGGCGGCGGCGCTTCCCCTGCCCTACAAGATCTCGGCGCTCTGGGCCGGCAACGACGGGTCGCTGCTGCTCTGGACCTTCCTGATGCTCGCCTTCTCGGCGGCCGCGGTGATCGCGCGCCGGCGCGACGCGCTGATCCCGCAGGTGATCACGGTGGTCAGCGGCGTCGCCCTGTTCTTCGCCTACATGAACTACTGGGTGTGCAACCCGTTCGGGCAGCTCGCCGAGATCACCCCCGCCGGGCCGGTGCCCCTCCTCCCCGCCGACGGCAACGGGCTGAACCCGCTGCTGCAGCACCCGATCATGGCGATCCACCCGCCGATCCTCTACATCGGCTATGTGGGCTTCGTGGTCCCGTTCGCCTTCTGCGTGGCGGCGCTGTGGACCCGGCGGCTCGACGCCGCCTGGATCGCCGCCACCCGGCGCTGGACGATCGTCGCCTGGTTCTTCCTCGGGAGCGGCATCCTGCTCGGGGGGCGCTGGGCCTATGTCGAGCTCGGCTGGGGCGGCTACTGGGGCTGGGACCCGGTCGAGAACGCCGCGCTCATGCCCTGGCTCACCGCGACCGCCTTCCTGCACTCGGTGATGATCCAGGAGCGGAAGGGGATGCTGAAGATCTGGAACGCCGGGCTCGTAATGGCCACCTACCTGCTCGCGGTCTTCGGCACCTTCCTCACCCGCAGCGGGATCGTCTCCTCGGTCCACGCCTTCGCCTCGTCCGAGTTCGCGTGGCGCTTCCTGATCTTCATCGCCTTCGCCGCCGCCCTTTCCGCCGCGCTGCTCGTGACCCGCGTCCGCGACCTGCGCTCCGAGAACGAGCTCGAAGCGGTGGTCTCCCGCGAATCGGGTTTCCTGTTCAACAACCTGCTGCTCCTCGCCGCCTGCTTCTCGGTCCTCTGGGGGACGCTCTTCCCGGTCCTCTCGGAAGCGGTCCAGGGCGAGCAGATCACCGTCGGCGCCCCCTTCTTCAACCGGGTGAACGTCCCGCTCGGCCTCGCGCTGCTGCTGATGACCGGAGTGGGTCCGCTGCTCGCCTGGCGCCGCTCCTCGCTCGACAGCCTGCGGCGGAACTTCACGCTCCCCACGGCGGCCGGAATCGCCGCGGCGGGGCTCCTCGCGCTCTTCGGGATGCGCCACCCCTACGCCATCGTCTGCTTCGCGATGGGCGCCTTCGTCGTGGTCACCATCGGCGCCGAGTTCCACCGGGGGGTGCGCGCCCGGCGAGCCCACCGGGGAGGCGGCTACGGCGCCGCCCTCGTGGATCTGGTGCTGCGGAACACCCGCCGCTACGGCGGCTATGTGGTCCATCTCGGCATCGTGCTCCTCTTCGTCGGTTTCGCCGGGAACGCCTTCAACCGCGATGTGATCGCGGACCTGAACCCCGGGGAGTCGGTCCGGATCGGGCCCTGGTCGGTGACTCTCCAGGAGCTGCCGGGAGGCGAGACGCCGGTGTACGACTGGCTCGGGGCCCGGCTGCTGCTCTCGAAGCACGACGAACCGATCGGGATCTACCAGCCGCGGCGCCAGCTCGACCGGGCCACCGGGCAAGCCACCTCCGAAGTGCGCCGCCACGCGACCTTCCGGGAGGACATCTATCTCGTCTTCTCCGGGCTGACCGACTCGGGCCAGGCGACGATCCATGTGTACCGGAACCCGCTCGTCCGCTGGGTCTGGATCGGCGGGCTGGTGATGTTCCTCGGCACGCTGCTCACCCTGCTCCCGGGCCGGCTCCCCGCCCGCCCGCGAGCGCGAACCGCCCCGGGATTGGCGCCCGAGGCCGCCTGACAGGCGGTGGAGAGAGTCCCTCGCTCGCCGACGCGGCGCGAAGCGCCGCCGGGGAGGGTCCTCCCTCCCCGCGAAAGCGGGCGGAACGGATCGCGCAAGCGATTCGGGCTGCTGACCGAGGACCTTCCGACCATGACCCGACTCGTTCGTTCGCTGCTCCCCGTCCTGGCCGCGGCGGCGCTGCTCTCGGGCCCGGCAACGGGACAGGAGCGCTACAACTCCGAGGCCTACCGCCGGGTGGCGCGGGCGCTCACCTGCCAGTGCGGCGGCTGCAACGCGCTCGTCGCCGATTGCGCGATGGACCGCTGCCCCTCCTCGGAGCCGATCCGCGAGGAGATCGCCGAGCGACTTCAGGCCGGCGAGGAACCCGAAGCGGTGATCCGGATGTTCGCGGAGAGGTACGGGCTCGTCGTCCTCGCCGCCCCCCCTGCGAGCGGGTTCCACCTCTCGGCCTGGATCCTCCCCGTCGTCTTCCTCCTCGGCGGAGCCGTCGTCGCCGCCTTCGTGCTGCGGCGCTGGCGGCAGGGCGCCGCTCCCGCCACTTCCGGGACCGAGGCCCCACCCGAGGTGGTCGCCCGGATCGAGCGCGAAGTGGCGCGGATCCGCTGAATCCGCGCCGGCTCCGGGGTGACGCTGCTCCTGCTCGCGGCGCTCGCAGCGGCGGCTACCGCGTTCGTGCTCCAGCCGCTCTTCGTCCCCGAGCCGACGACGCCCCGGGAAGCGGACCGCGCGGTGCTCCGGCTCGTGGAGCGGCGCGACCAGCTCCTCCTCGCGCTCGCCGAGCTCGACTTCGAGCGGGACGCGGGCAAGATCGCCCCCGGCGAGCACGAGGCCAGCCGGGCCCGGGTCCTCGCCGAGGCGGCGGCGGTCACCGCGCGACTCGACGAGCTCGGTTGGAAGGAGGGAAGACCGCGGTGAGACTCCGTCTGGTCGCCGGCCTCCTGGCGCTCCCGGCGGTCGCCGCCGGCGGCCCCCTCCGGGTCACGCTCGTGAACGGGACCACCGGCGGCCCCGGGACGGCGGACCTGCTGACGCTCTACCGCCTCGGCGAGGGGATGGAGCCGGTCGCGTCCGTCGAGGGACCGGAGGGCGAGGCGGTGCTCGAAGCCCCCGACGAGCCGGCGGGAGCCGGCGCGCGTCCGTTCCTCCTCCAGGCGACCTACCGGGGCGTGAACTACAACCAGACGCTGCGGCTCGCCCCGGGGGCGGCCTCGGAGGCGACGGTCACCGTCCACGACACCTTCTCGGAGTGGCGCGAGCCGGACATCGCGCTCTCGACCTGGCGGGCGCTCTACCGGCGCCTGCCGCCCGAAGCCGGCGCGGCGCTCCGGGTGGACCACATCTTCATCGTCCGGAACGCGACCGACCCGCCGCGCACCTTCGCGAGCGAGGACGAGACGCTGCGCTTCCGGCTGCCGCCCGAGCCGACGCGGCGCGACCTGCCGAGCGTGAACGCGACCGGGGGCAGCGGAATGCCGGTGCCGCAGAGCCCGTTCCCGGTCGGCGAGGACGGCGACTACGCGATCCGCACCGCCTTCAAGCCGGGCGAGACCGAGATCGTCCTCTCCTACGAGGTCGCCTACACCGGGGAGCGCCACCAGGCGGCGCTCCGGGCGCCCCGGGCGAGCCCCGAGGTGCTGCTCTTCGCGTCTCCGTCCGACATCTCGCTGGAGATTCCGGCGGGCGCGCCCGCCGGCTGGGAGATCCTCGGCCCGGACGAAAGCGCCGACCTGACCGCCGCCCGCAAGTTCGAGGTCGCGGGTGGCGAGGAGGTGGCGATGGTCTTCAGCGGCGGCTCCGTTCCCCGTCCGGCGGCGGGGAGCCTCGGGGGTCGCCCGCTGCCCGGGCTCGTCGCCGAGTCCGAGGGCGAAGGCGGCGCCACGGGAACCGTGGGGCTCCTCCCCGATCCGGCGCGGTCCTCGCAGTGGGTGATCGCGCTGCTGATGGCCGCCGCGCTCGGCTTCGGCCTCTTGCACCGGGCTCTCGGCGGCGGGGGCGGCTCGGGCGGCTGACCGGGAGCGCCGTGGGCCCGCCCGTCTTCGAGGCGGAGGAGGTCACCCGCCGCTACCTGGGGGTCCCCGTCGTGGACCGGGTCAGCCTCGCGGTGGCCGCCGGCGAGATCGTCTGCCTGCTCGGCCCGAACGGAGCGGGAAAGACCACCCTGATCCGGATGGCGGCCACCCTCGCGCGACCGTCGTCGGGAACGCTCCGCTACCGGGGCGTCGAGAGCCGCCGCGCGGCGCCGGCGGTACGGGGCCGGATCGGCTTCGCCTCGCACCAGTCGCTCCTCTATCCCGAGCTCACCGTCGCCGAGAACCTGCGCTTCCACGCTCGCCTCCACGGGCGGGACCCCGATCTCGGGGTTCTCCTCGAGGCGCACGGCCTCGCGCGGTTCGCCGAGGTCCCGGCGCGCCACCTCTCGCGGGGCACGGCGCAGCGGGCGACGCTCGCGCGCGCGCTCCTCCACGAACCCGACCTGCTGCTCCTCGACGAGCCCTTCGCCGGGCTCGACGGCGCCGCCCGCGAACGCCTGACCGACCAGCTCGTCGGGGCACGGGCGCGGGGCGCGGCGGTGCTCTGGGCGACCCACGAGGTCGAACACGGCCTCGCCCTCTCCGACCGGGCCGTGGTGCTCGGCCGCGGGCGGGTGGCGCTCGACGATCCCGCCGCCGCGCCGGAGGAGGTCCGCCGGGTCTATCGCGGCCGGCCCGGAGAGCGGAACGCCCCGTGAGCGCGCTCCGCGCCGCGCTCCGGATCGCCGGGAAGGACCTCCGGAGCGAGATCCGCTCCCGCGAGCGGCTTCCGGCGATGTTCCTCTTCGCGGCGCTCGTCCTCCTCGTCATGCACTTCGCGGTGGACCTCGACTCCCCCGACCAGGCGGCGCTCGCCCCGGGGATCCTCCAGGTCGCGTTCCTCTTCGCCGGAACTCTCGGGCTCTACCGGAGCTTCGCCCCCGAGACCGAAGCGATGGCGATCCACGGGCTGATGCTCGCGCCGGTGGACCGGGCGGCGATCTACTTCGGGAAGGTGGCCTCGGGCACGCTGCTCCTGCTCCTCGTCGAGTTCCCGGTAGTCCTCCTCTACGAGTTCTTCTTCGCGGCGAACCTCTGGGGGAGCCGACCCGTAATGGGTCTCATCACTCTCGGGGCGGTCTTCGGGTGCGGTTCACTGGGCTTCATGGCTCTCGGCGTCACGGTGGCGGCGATCTGCGCTTCGACCGCGGCGCGCGAGGTGCTGCTGCCGCTCCTCCTCTTCCCCCTCGCGGCGCCGCTCCTGATCGCCGGCGTCTCCGGCGTCCGGGCGGCGATGACGGGGGACCCGATCTGGGAGTCCGTTCGCTTCCTCGGCCTCGCCACGCTCGCCTTCGTCTCCGTCTCGTGGCTGGTCTTCGAGTTCGCGCTGGAGGACTGACGGCCCGTGGCTGAGGCCACGCCGCGTTCGGCAGGCTGCCGGCCGGGTTGCTCCCTCGCGCGCCTCCCCGTCCCCGGACTGCTGGCGCTCGGCCTGCTCCTCGGGGCCCCGCCCACCGCCGGGGAAGAGCGCGGCCGGGTCCTCCGGGCTCCGCTCGTCGAAGAGCTGCCGACGCCCGACGGCCGGCTCGACGAGGAGGTCTGGGCGCTCGCCACGGTCGCCGGCGACTTCATCCAGTACGAGCCCTCCCAGGGCGCGCCGCCGACGCACGCCACCGAGGTCCGGGTGGCCTACACCCGGGAGGCGCTGCTGATCGGCGCCCGCCTCTTCGACGACGAGCCCGACCAGATCGTGGCGCGGGAGTATCGGCGGGACGCGAATCTCGACAGCGACGACAACTTCATGGTCGTTCTCGACACCTACCACGACCACCGGAGCGGGTTCTTCTTCAGCACGAACGCCGCCGGCGCCAGGCAGGACGGCCTCGTCCAGAACGAGGGCGCCGCGGTCAACAACGAGTGGGACGGAGTCTGGAGCGTCGGCTCGCGACGGTCCGACGACGGCTGGGTCGCCGAAATGGTGATTCCCTTCGAGACGCTGCGGTTCCCGAGCGGCGCCCGCGAGTTCGGGGTGAACTTCGGCCGGACGGTGGCCCGGACGCGCGAACAGAGCTTCTGGGCGGAGATCCACACCGACTGGGGCTTCAACGCGATCTGGCGCATCTCCGCCTACGGCGCGCTCGAGGGGCTCGAGCACGCCGACCCCGGGGGGCGCGTCAAGCTGAAGCCCTTCGGCATCGGCGGGATCACCGGCGACGACGAGGAGCGCGCCGGCGCGGCCGACGCCGGACTCGACGCCAAGATCGCGATCAGCTCGAACCTGAACCTGGACCTCACGCTGAACACCGACTTCGCTCAGGTCGAGGCCGACGAGCAGCAGGTGAACCTCACCCGCTTCGAGCTCTTCTTCCCGGAACAGCGGGACTTCTTCCTGGAGAACGCCGGCCTCTTCGAAGTCGGCGAGATCACCCGGCCCTTCGATCCGAAGAGCACGCTGCTCTTCTTCAGTCGCCGGATCGGGCTTTCCGAGGACGGCGAGATCGTGCCGATCCTCGGCGGCGCCCGCATCACCGGCAAGCTCGGCGGCACCGACCTCGGGGCCTTCCACATCCGCCAGGAGGCGTTCCGCGACGAAACCGGGGCGACGGGCTTCACCGGGCTCCGGCTTCGGCGCGATGTCCTCGCCCGGAGCTCCGTCGGTTTCTTCGCGCTCGACCGCACCGAGCAGGACGGCGCCGGGTCGCACCGCCTCCTGGCCGCGGACTTCTCGTGGGCGTGGAGCCGGTTCTCGAACCTCAGCGGGTTCATCGCCCGGAGTTCCACCCCGGGCGTCGAGGGCCGGCAGACGGCGGGAACGCTCCACGCCGAGGCGACGAACGACCGCTTCAGCCTCTTCGGGAACTACACGGACATCGGCGAGGGTTTCCGGTCCGAGATGGGCTTCGTTCCGCGCACCGGCATCCGGAAGGTCCGGCTGGACGGGCTGTGGAGCCCCCGGATCGGCCGCTATGGGATCCGACAGGTGTTCGTCGGGCCGAACTTCGTCCGGATCACCGAGCCGGACGGCCGGATCCAGTCCGAGGAGGTCGGATTCGGGCCCTTCATCCTGTTCGAGGACGGAGGAAACGTCTTCTTCCGCGCCACCCGGAGCATCGAAGGGCTGGGCGACTCGTTCGAACTCCGCGACGGCGTCGAGATCGCCGGCGGCGAATACCGGACGACCAGCATCATGGGAATGGCGAACACCTCGGAGAGCCGCCGGCTGTCGCTGAACCTCTTCGCCATGACGGGCGGCTTCTTCGACGGACGGCTGCGCGTGTTCTCCCCGGGGGCGTCGTTCCGCCCGCATCCCCGGCTCCGCTTCGGGATCGACTACTCGCGGAGCGAGATCCGCCT
Source organism: uncultured Acidobacteriota bacterium (assembly GCA_964347715.1). Lineage (GTDB taxonomy): Bacteria > Acidobacteriota > Vicinamibacteria > Marinacidobacterales > Marinacidobacteraceae > CAYGAO01. Next base: position 773 of record CAYGAO010000124.1, on the reverse strand, counting down.
CCCCCAGGAGGGCGGCGACTTCGACACGAACCTGATCGTGTTCCGGGGGCTGATCGCGCTCTCCCCGGACGCCTTCCTCCGGGGGCTGCTCCAGTGGAACGACGACGACGGGGACTTCTCCGGAAACATCCAGCTCCGCTGGACCTACCGGCCGGGCAGCGACCTCTTCGTCGTGTACAACGAGCGGCGCCCCTTCGGGGCCGACTCCGCGATCACCGGATACCGCGAACTCCTCGCCAAGATCACCTGGTACCACACCGCCGGCCGAGCCGGCTCCGGCGATCCGCCCCCGCCCCTGCGATAGTGTCCTGCCCCCCGGTTTTGTTGGACACTGCATTGGGGGGTGAGATCGAGACGGGATGAGTGGCGTTTTCGGTGTGGAGAGGGGTGCCGAGGCAGGGATCGAGGAGAGGCGGGGGGAGGCCTTCGGACAGGGAGCGGAGGCGGGCAGGTGTGCGCCGGAGGCCGGACCGACGCCGCCGAGGTGGGTGTGCGTCTGGGGGAACTGCTACTGGCCGGATCAAACTGCTTCCGGCCATCACACCGACCACACAGCCCCGGCTTCGGCGGGGGCACCCGGAGGGCCGGAGCGCAGCGGAGGAGGCGCGAAGCGCCTTGCCGCCGTCGGAGACCGGGCTACCGTCTCGGTGATGGCCCAGGTCGGCCGCTTCGACGCCCGCGGGCTGACGGTCCGGGGCTCTTGCGGACCACAAGGAGAAGCTCATGAAGAAACGCAAGCCGGAGCGAGGCCGGTTTTCCTCGCGGCGGAAGAC
>CAYGAO010000123.1:0-8350 GCA_964347715.1 uncultured Acidobacteriota bacterium | reverse complement strand
CGGCGCTTCGCGCCGCGTCGGCGCGCGAGGGACTTTCTCCACAGCCTGCCAGGGGGATGGGCCGCCCGACCCGCCGGGCGCGATTGCGCCCGCGCCCGGCAGTCGGATAGGCTTCCCGGACCGAGCGTCGGACCCCGGCGAATCAGGATCCGATCCGGCGATCCGCAGCGAACACTCAGGGAGAAGCCCGATGAAGACGAACCGTCGCAGTTTCCTCAGCCTCCGGAGCGCCCGGGCGAGCGGCGCGGCCGCACTCCACGCGATCGGTGCCCGGGGCCGCGAGGCCTGGGAAGCCGAGCACGGCTTCCGGGGCGCGCCGGTCTTCCTTCCGGCGCCCGAGGCCGACGAGATCCGGATCAGCAGCAACGAGAACCCGCTCGGACCCGGGCCGGCGGCGGTGGCGGCGCTCCGCGGCGAGTACGGCTCGATCATGCGCTACCCGATGAACGCGCGCATCAGCGCCACCGACCTCCGGGCGAAGATCGGAGAGATGTACGGCGGGAAGGCCGCCCATGTGGTCCTCGCGCCCGGCTCGTCGGAGATCCTCCGGAACGCCGTCCGCGTGTACACCGGTCCGGAGCGGGCGCTCGTGACCGGCGAGTGCTCCTACGAGAACCCGGTCCGCACCGCCGAGTACTTCGGCGCCCCGGTCAAGGCCATCCCGATGACCGGCGCCCTCGGGCTCGATCTCGACAAGATGGCCGGCGCCGCGATCGGGGCCGGGCTGGTCTTCCTCTGCAACCCGAACAACCCGACCGGCACCGTGCACTCGCTCGCCGATGTGACGGACTTCGTGAAGTTCGTGAAGAAGGAATCGCCCTACACCGCGATCCTCCTCGACGAGGCCTACTACGACTATGTCGCGCACCCCGGGTTCGACACCGGCGCCGGGCTCGCGATGAAGTATCGGGATGTCTTCGTGGGCCGCACCTTCTCGAAGGCGTTCGGCATGGCCGGACTCCGGGTCGGCTACGCCTTCGGGCAGGAGGATACGATCGCGAAGCTCGCTCCGCTGCAGCTCACCTTCGGCACCTCGATCCTCTCGATCGCGGCGGCCATGGGTTCGCTCGAGGATCCCGACTACATCACGCGGGAGATCGAGCGGAACGAGGCCGCCCGAAAGCACACGATGGACTTCTTCTCGAGTCACGGCCTCGACCCGGTGCCGAGCCACACGAACTTCGTGTTCGTGAACATCGGCCGGCCGGCGAAGGAGTTCCGCGAGGCCTGCGCCGAGCGCGGCGTCGTCGTCGGACGCGACTTTCCCCCCTACGAGAAAACCCACGCCCGCATCTCCATCGGCACGCTCGCGGAGATGCAGCGCGCGACCGCGGTCTTCGCGGAAGTGCTCGGGCTCCAGACGGCCGACAACCAGCAGCAGTAGGCCGGACGAATTCCGGACGAGATTCGCCAGAACCCTCGCCAAGAGGAGGTAGCCACCCCATGCTCTCCCGTCGCAGATTCCTGAGTCACGCCTCGGCCGGCGCCGCCGGCCTCTACGCCGCGACGATCGTCCAGGCCCGCCTGCGCGAGCAGATCGCCTTCGCCGCCCAGATGGGGATCGCCCCCGAGGAGGCGATCAACCTCGCGAACAACGAGAACTCGCTCGGCCCCGGCGAGGCGGTCATGGACGCGATCGACTCGGTGATCGGCCCCGAGGGCGTGATCGCCGGCCGCTATCCGTTCCGTCATGTCGGTCCGCTCCAGGAGGCGATCGCCCAGAAGTGGGGCGTGAAGCCGCAGAACGTGCTGATCGGCGCCGGCTCGACGCAGATCCTCGTGGACGCCACCCACCAGTACGCGAGCCGGGAGCGGGCGCTCGTAGGCTCGCTGCCGACCTACGAGGAGTGCTTCGGCTACGCCGATCTCGTCGGCTACCGGACGAAGGCGGTGCCGCTGACCTCCGAGTTGAAGATGGACCTCGACCAGACGCTCCACGCGCTGCCGGGAAGCGGGCTGCTCTTCTACTGCAACCCGAACAACCCGGTGGGAACGCTCGTGGATCCGGCGCAGGGCAAGGACTTCCTGAACCGGGCGCTCGCCGTGGAGCCGGAACTCCGGATCCTGGTGGACGAGGCCTACATCGACTATGTGACCACCCCGGGCCACGAGACGATGATCCCGATGGCCATCGAGAACCCGCGCCTGATCGTGGCGCGCACCTTCTCGAAGGCGTACGGGATGGCCGGGCTCCGCATCGGCTACGCGATCGCCCACGAGGACACGATCGCCGAGCTCGGCGAGTTCCACATGGGCAACTCGGTGAGCACTCCGGCGCTGGTGGCGGCGAACGCCGCCCTCGAGCGCGACCAGACCGACCCGAACTACCTGCCGAACGAGAAGCGGCGGAACGCCGAGGCGCGGGACTACATCCAGAAGTTCTTCCACGACCGGGGGCTCGGCGCCACGGACTCGCAGACGAACTTCATCTTCGCCGATGTGGGAATGCCGATCGAGCGCTTCCAGGCGGCCTGCGCCGCCGAAGGCGTCCGCGTGGGTCGGCCGTTCCCGCCGCTCTGGACGCGGTGCCGCATCTCCATCGGCACGATGGACGAGATGCAGCGCGCCGTCTCGAAGATGGCGACGGTTCTCGACTCCGCCCAGAAGATGGCAGCCTGACGGCCTGACGATGGCAACCTGAGGGCGGCGGGGTTCCCCCGTCGCCCTCGCGCTCTTCCGCTGCCCGTGGCGGATCCGTCGCTCTCGCTGCCGTTGCGGCTGCGGTCGCTCGACGCCCTGCGGGGCGCCACGATCGCCGGGATGATCCTCGTGAACACCCCGGGGAGCTGGAACCATGTGTTCCCGGCGCTCCGGCACGCGGACTGGCACGGCTGGACGCCGACCGATCTCGTCTTTCCGTTCTTCCTCTTCATCCTCGGCGTCGCGATCCCCTGCTCGCTCGGACGGCGGCAGGCCGCGGGCGAACCGCGCGGAAGACTGTTCCGCCGGGTGCTCCGGCGAAGCGCCGTCCTGATCGCGCTCGGGCTGCTGCTCGCCGCGTATCCCCACTTCGACCTCGCCACCCTCCGCCTCCCGGGCGTGCTGCAGCGGATCGGGGTCGTGTACCTGGTGACCGGCGCCGCCTTCCTCCTCGTCGGACGCCGCGGTCTCGTCGCCCTCGCGCTGTCGTGCCTGGTCGGCTACCAGGCACTGATGCGTTTCGTCCCGCCTCCCGGCGGCGTCGCCGGCGACCTGGAACCGGGGACGAACCTCGCGGCCTTCGTGGATCGCGCCCTTCTCGGTGCGAATCTCTACCAGGGCTCCTGGGATCCCGAGGGCGTGCTCTCCACGATCCCGGCGGTGGCGACCGCGCTCGTCGGGGTCTTCGCCGGGCAGTGGCTCCGCGCGGGACGGCCCCCGGCCGAAACGACCACCGGGCTCTTCGCGGCGGGCTTCGGGCTGCTCACCCTGGGCTGGGCCTGGGGGTTCTGGTTTCCGATCAACAAGAACCTGTGGACGAGCTCCTACGTCCTCTTCACGGGCGGGATCGCTCTCTCCTGCCTCGCGGCTTTCGTCCTGGCGCTCGACTCCCGCCCGCGCGCGCCGCGCTGGACCCGCCCGTGGGCACGCCCGCTCGAGGCCCTCGGCCGGAACGCGATCGGCGTGTTCGTCGCTTCGGGGCTCCTCGTCCAGACGCTGTTCCTGCTGCGGGTCGCGGAGACTTCCGCCTACACCTGGCTCTGGCGCGCCGGCTTCGCCTCCTGGCTCGGGCCGCTGCCGGGGTCGCTCGCGTTCGCCCTCGCGCATGTCGCCGTCTGGACCGCCGTCGCCGTCATCCTCGACCGCAGGCAGCTCTGGCTCCGCGTCTGAACCTCTCCGGCCGCGCCCCCCACTCCGGGGGCGGCCGCCAGCGAGGGCCCGCGGGCCGGCCCTCGCCCGTTCCCCGGGCCTCCCGCGGCCCGAGGGTGCGGTCTCACCCCGAACGGCCGCTGCCCGTTCCCAGGCTCCCGCGGCCCCAGGGTGTGGTGTCGCCCCGAGCGACGCTGCCGTCTCCTCCCGATCGTCCCGCCGCGACTCCCGGTTTCGTCTGGACCGCCGTCGCCGTCATCCTCGACCGCAAGCGGCTCTGGCTCCGCGTCTGAACACCGCACCGGCCCGCGGCCCCCGTTCCGGACCTCCCGCCGCCGGGTCTGGTCTCATCCCGAGCGACGCCGCCGTCTCCTCCCGCACGCCGCGACTCCCGGTTCGGAGAATCACCGATTCGTCCACCGTCGGGAGGGCCGCCGCCTCGACGGATGTCGGGACCCGGGGCATGGACAACCGCCGGAACGGCCGGTGCGGTCGGTCGGGGCCACGGAGCCCCCGCCGGACGGCTCCGGACTCCCGAAGCCGCCGCCCGATCTCCGAACAGGCTCGGGGGCGGCGCCACCGGCGCGACGCAGCGGGGGTCGTCGTTCGTCGGGTCGTTCACGAGGGCGGCCACCGGGTGCGCCACGAGGTCCTCGGGTGCGCTCGGGCCGAGCTCGATCTCCTCCCCCGACAGCCAGCGCCCGAAGCGCGCCTGCGGCACGATCACCGGCATCCGGTCGTGGATGCGGACGATCATCGGGGACGGGGCGGTGGTGAGGATCGTGAAGGCGTCGGCTCCGCCGCGCTCACCCGACTCCCACAGGCCGGCGAGGGCGAACCAGCCGCCGCCCGAGCGGCGGACGAGCCAGGGCTGCTTCCCCGAGGATCGCCGCTCCCACTCGAAGAACCCGGTCACCGGGACGAGGCACCGCCGCGAGCGAAAGGCGGATCGGAACCGGGCGCGGGAGCCGACGGTCTCGGCGCGGGCGTTGATGAGCCAGCGTCCGGAACCAGCCCGGGCGCCAGCCGGGGCGAATCCCCAAGCGAGCGTCCGCAGCCGGGGCCGGGCCGCCTCCTCCCGCCGCAAGACCGCCGCGGGTTGGCCGGGCGCCAGGTTGTAGCACGGCGCCAGCGCTCCGGGCGCCTCGTCGAGTTCGAAGAGCCCGGCGAGCTCCTCGCCGGACCCCGCCTGCGTGAATCTTCCGCACACGGCGGGGTCCGTCCTACCCGAATCGCTTGCGCGATCCGTTCCGCCCTCTTTCGCGGGGAGGGAGAACCCTCCCCGGCGGCGCTTCGCGCCGCGTCCGCGCACGAGGGACTTGCTCCACCGCCTGCTACGGGTTCACCTCGTCGTCGGTGGCCACCTCTTCCTCGTCGTCGTCGCCGGGAGCGGTCTCCCATTCGTACTCGATGCCGCGGACATGGCGCTCGAACCAGTCGATCTCCACATTCACCTTGAAGAGTTCGTGGCGGAGTTCCCGCCAGCCGTGCGGCTCCCGGGGCGCGATGTAGAGGTGGGTCTCGACTCCGTTCGTCTTCAGCGCCCGGTAGAGCTCGACCGACTGCGGCGGCGGCACCCGGACATCGTTCTCCCCGACGAGCACGATCGTCGGGGTCGTGACCCGGTAGATGTCCTTCAGCGGCGAATGCCCCCAGTAGGTGTCGATCGGGGCGTCCTCCTGCCAGGGGGTCCCGCCGAACCACGGAGTCCGGTAGATGCGGACATCGCTCTGCCCGTACATCGAGATCCAGTTCACCGCGCCGGCGCCCGAGGCCGCGGCCTTGAAGCGATCCGTGTGGGTGATGATCTTGTTCGTCATGTGACCGCCGCCGCTCCATCCCATCTTCGCCATCCGCTCCCCGTCCACGAGTCCGAGTCCGATCAGGTGGTCCACGCCGGTCATCACATCGAGGTGCGCCTGGTTGAAGTAGTGGCCCACCATGTCGCGCAGGAAGTCGTCGCCGTAACCGGTGCTGCCCCGGTAGTTCGGCTTGAAGACGCCGTAGCCGCGCGCGGTGAGCACCTGGGTGTAGCTGCTCCAGCGGCCGAAGCCGAACTTGTCGGACGCGGCGGGTCCGCCGTGCGTCTGGACCACGAGGGGAAACCGCTCTCCCTCCCGGTGGTCGAGCGGGTAGTAGAGGAGGCCCTCGACTTCCACCCCGTCTTCGCCCTCCCAGCGCACCGCCTCCTGGACCGGCAGCCGGAAGGTCTGGTCGAGGTAGTCGAAGACGCTCGTGATCTTCACCGGGTCGCCACCCGCCGCCGGCAGCCGGTGGATGTCGCCCGAATTCTCGCGGTCGTTGATCCCGAAGACATGCTGCTCCGCCGCCGGCTGGAAGCTCCAGCCGCCGAGCGAGTGGTCGCCCGAGGTGAGCGCGCGAGGCTCCTCGTCGTCGAGCCCGGCGTGGAAGAGCTGGCTCCGGATGCCGGTGTTCGCGGTGAAGTGGATCGAGCCGTCCGGGGCCCAGCGCGCCTCCTGGACCTCGTGCGGCATGTCCCCGTAGAGGAGGCGCGCGACGCCCCCGCCGGCCGGAACGACGAAGATGTTGTCGTTGAAGTAGGTCTCGAAGTCGGCGCTCGAATCCGACCGGAAGAGCACCAGGGACCCGTCCGGGGACAGCTCGGCGCCGAACTCGCTGACGGTGTTGTCCGTGAGCTGGAGGGAGTTGCCGCCGTCGGCGTCCATGATCCAGACCTCGCCCTCGTCGCGGTTGTCGAAGAGCGGCGACGGGGCCCTTGAGTGGGCGATCCGCCGCCCGTCCGTCGAGAGGCGGAATCCGAGGACGGAGAAGTCACCCTCGGTGATCCGCTCGGCTTCGTTCGGGCCGGGGCCCGAGGTGGCGACCCGGTAGAGGTGGCGCTGCTTGTAGTCCTCGTCGAAGCGGAAGACATCGTCCTGGAGTTCGTCCTTCTTCTTCTCCTCGGCCGTCTTCGGGTCCGGCGCGGTGAAGAAGATGTGCTCGCCGTCGGGCGAGAAGGCGAACGACTGGACCGAGCTCCCGTGCTCGGTGAGGGGCGACGCCTCGCCGCCCCGGTTCCGCATCAGGTAGATCTGGGTGAACGGGTCCTCGCCCCGGCGGGCGAGAAAGGCGACCCTGGTCCCGTCGGGCGACCAGCGCGGGCTCGACTCCCCGTTCTCGCCGTTCGTGAGCCCGACCTCGGCGCTGCCGTCGGCCCCGATCCGGTAGATGTGCGTCGTCCGCCCGTTCTCCTTCCAGTCGGCGTCGGTCCGGGTGTAGAGGAGTTCGCTGCCGTCGGGGGAGAGCCGCGGGCTTCCGACCGACGGGACCTCGATCAGGTCCACGATCGTCATCGGCCGCTTCTCTTGCACGACCGATGCTGCCGGATGGATCGGCGCCGGAGACCGGCGGACCCGGCTCTCCGGCTCCGCCGGCGCGGCGAGCGGAGCCCCGAGCGCGACGGCAGCGACGAGAACGGACGGGAGCGAACGGAGACGGGAAGCGAGCATGGGGGAGCCCTCCTGAACCGTTGATTGTCCGTCGGGAACGAATCTGCTTCAACCGCGGGGATTCCCGCGCCCCGCCGCCGTCTAGAATCGCCCCCATGCGCATCGGAATCACGGGAGCGACCGGCCTCATCGGCGGGGCGGTCGCGGGCGAACTCCTCGCCCGGGGACACGAGGTCACGGCCTTCACCCGGGGCAGCGGCCAGGGGCTCCCGGCCGGGGCCCGCTCCGTCCGCTGGAACCCGCTCGCCGGAGCCGCCGACCCCCCGTTCGACGAAGCCGTCGCCGGCCTCGATGCGATCGTCCACCTCGCGGGCGAACCGGTCGGCAGACGCTGGTCCCGGGCGCGGAAGCGCGCGATCCGGGAGAGCCGGGTCCGGGGCACCGGACGCGTCGTGTCCGCGATCGCGCGGGCGGCGGCTCCGCCGAAGCGCTTCCTCTGCGCGTCGGCGATCGGCTACTACGGAGCGCGCGGGGACGAAGAACTCGCGGAGGACGCCGTCCCGGGGAACGACTTCCTCGCCGGGGTGGCGCAGGAGTGGGAAGCGGCGGCGGCCCCGGCGCGCGCCTCGGGCGTCGAGGTCGCCTCGCTCCGGATCGGCGTCGTCCTCTCGGCCGACGGGGGAGCCCTCGCCGCGATGCTCCCGCCGTTCCGGCTCGGGGTGGGAGGCCGGCTCGGCAGCGGCCGCCAGTGGATGGCCTGGATCCACATCGCCGACATCGCCCGGGCGATCGTCCACCTGCTCGAAGCCCCCGCGAGGTCGCTCGCGCCGGTTTACAACCTGACCGGGCCGAACCCGGCGACGAACGCCGCGTTCACTCGCGCCCTCGGTCGCGTGCTCCGCCGCCCGACGGTGCTGCCCGCGCCGGGGTTCGCGGTGCGGCTCGCCCTCGGCGAGATGGCGGAACCGCTGCTGCTCTCCGGCCAGCGCGTCGTCCCGAGGCAGCTCCTGGACCGGGGCTTCCGGTTCACCCATCCCGACCTCGAGCCGGCGCTCCGCCACCTGCTCGGACGACCCTGACAGGCTGTGGAGAAAGCCCCTCGTGCGCCGACGCGGCGCGAAGCGCCGCCGGGGAGGGTCCTCCCTCCCCGC